>JAIXPK010000015.1 GCA_027486335.1 Verrucomicrobiaceae bacterium
GCCGGACATTGGGCACTTGGTGTTGACGGCGTCAGCGGAAGCGAAGCTGGTGAGAGCGAAGCAGGCCGCGAGGGCGGCGAAGAAGGATTTCATGGGATGTTTGCGGGTTTTGGTTAGATATGTCTGGCGGGCAGGATGAGCCTGCGAGACTGGAGTGATGATGCCAGAGAGCGGGGAGGCGTCAACTAAATGCACGAGCCATCGATGCGTAGAGTGGAGGCGAGGGTTGGTCAGCGGGGGATGAGTCCTTCGATGGCGCGGATGCCGGTTTCTGCGCCCTTCTGGAGGATGCCTGCGCCGGATTCAGCGCCTTTCTGGAGGAGGTCGGTGCCTTTATCGAGAGCGGCGGGGGCATTTTCGAGGACCTTGGAGGCGGCGGTGGAAGCGGCTTTGGAGGCGGCGTCGGCGGCTTTGATGGCCCCTTCCATGGACATGTTGAGGACCTCGTCGACGGTGGCATTGAACCATGCGAGGGCGAGACGGTCGGAGAGGTCCTCGGTAGGATTGGACAGGGAGCCGCCGAGGACGAGACGCGTCCAGAGGAGAGCGGAGTCTTCCGGGCCGAGGAGGGCGCGGTCGGAGGCTGGGAGGTTGGCGCGGTCGAGGGGGAGGAAGACCTGTTGTTCAGCGCCTGCGAGGTAGCGGAGGGTACCTGGGACGATGCCGAGGAGGAGGTTTCCGGAGAGTTGTGAGGAGGCGGAGATGGAGGCGTTGCCTTTGAGGCGGAGAAGGCCTGGGGCGTCCATGAGGAGCCCTTCGAGGATCCAGTCGCCGGAGGAAGTGCGGGTGAAGCGGGTGCGGGTGTCTTTGAGGACGAGACGGACGAAGCCCTCGTTGCGGGTTTTGCGGGCGATGATCTGGAGGATGGGGAGCCCTTCGAGGAGACCGTCTTTGATGGCGGCGTTGCCGCGCCAGAGGAGGCGATCTGGGTCTTTCGGGTTGCCGGAGATCTGGACGGAGGCGCTGGCGGTGCCTTTGACGCGTTTGAGCCAGTCGTCGGGGATGATTTTGGCGAGTTGGAGGTCGGCGAGGGAGCCTCGGGCGTCGAGGACTGGGGCGTTCTGGTTGAGGCGGACGGAGGCTTCGCCGGTGATGGAGGCGTCGTCGGCGGTGGTGGCGTGGAAGCTGTCGAGACGGATTTCGCCTTCCTGCCATGAGGCGTCGAAGTCGGTGATATCGAGGGGGAGGTTTTTGAGAGCGGAGGAGGAGAGGGTGCCGCCGGCTCCTTTGGCGAGGACGAAGCCCTGGTCGTCGGAGGGTTTGATTTCGAGGGCGATGTTACGAGCGGAGGCGGAGGCGTCGTCGGATTTCCAGTCGAAGCCGAACTGGTCGATGCGGACGGGGCCGAGGACGACGCGGTTGGGGATGAGGGAGGAGAGGAAGCCGGAGGAGGAGGGAGGGGCTTCCGGGGGTTGGGGTGGGGGCGTGGGTTGGTCTGGGAGTTTTGAGAAGTTGATGGAGGCGCGGGCGACTTTGACGCCTTCGACGTGCCATGTGCGGTCCCAGATGGCACCGGCGTTGATGTCGGCGCGGATGTCTGCGGCGGAGAGGGATTGGAAGGGGGCGTCGGCGGAGCCGGTGGCGGAGAAGGATTCGACGAAGGCTGAGGAGCCGCGCCATGAGATGCCGTTGAGGGAGGCGTCGGCTTTGAGGTGGGAGGAGATGGCGGCGCTGATCCAGCGGCGGAAGCTGTCGCTTTTGAGGTAGCCGTCGAGCCAGACGGAGAAGGAGAAGACGGCGGCGGCGAGGAGGACGGCGATGGTGCCGAGGGCGATGAGCCAGCGTTTGGAGGAGGAAGGTTTCCGGCGGCGGCGGCGCCGTGAGCTGGGGGTGGGGGGAGATGGGTCGGCGGCGTCGGTCATGGCGAGGAGACGGTTTTCTTTTATTTAGCGGGGCTGAGGGCATTCGTCATTCGACAATTCGGATGGAACGCATAGCCTGCGGGTCAATTTTTGAAGTCATGCTGGAACTCAAGGACGTTCAATTCACGATCGCGCGCGAGGGCGATGATCTGCACCTGCTGAAGGAAGTGTCGCTGCGGATACCGCCGGGGCATTTCATGGCGATTGTGGGGCCGTCTGGGTGTGGGAAGACGACCTTGCTGAAGGTGGTGGCTGGGTTGCAGATGGAGACTGGGGGGACCTTGTACTGGAGGGGGAAGGACATTGGGGAGGACGGGGACATTCAGCCGCAGGAGCTTGGGTATGTGCCGCAGTTCAGCATCGCGTATGATCATCTGACGGTGGAGGAGTGTGTGGAGAATGCGGTGCGGTTGCGGACGCGGGAGAGCGGGGATGGTTTTTATGAGATTGTGGACCGGGTGGTGGCGGCGGTGGGGATGGAGACGATGCGGGAGAAGCGGGTGTCGGTGCTGTCTGGCGGGCAGAAGCGGCGACTGGGGTTGGGGATGGAGCTGGTGAGCCGGCCGCAGCTGCTGTTGTGTGACGAGGTGACGAGCGGGCTGGATCCGCAGTCGGAGCGGGACATTGTGCAGTTGCTGCATGCGTTGTCCCAGGAGGACGACCGGATTGTGATCAATGTGACGCACAGCCTGAGCAACATGGATCTGTATGGGTCGGTGCTGGTGATGTTCGAGGGGAGGATTGTGTATCACGGACCGCCGGGGGCGATGGCGCATTATTTCAGCGTGGCTAGTGCGGAGGATGTGTATCCGCAGCTGGCGAAGAGGCCGTCGGCGGACTGGCATGAGTCGTGGCAGAAGTATCGCGGGCCATATTATGAGAAGATGATGGGGGTGGTGGAGGAGCGTGGGGAGAAGGCTGGCGAGGCGGAAGGGAAGGAAGCTGGAGTGGAGAAGGTGAATGGGCAGGATGCGGAGACGGTGGTGGAAGTGAAGAAGGAGAAAGTGAAGAAGAAGGAGAAGGATGAGGAGGACGATGAGATGGAGGGGAGAGGAGTGCGGCCGGCTGGGTTTGGGAGACAGTTCCGGACCTTGCTGGCGCGGCGGTGGAAGTTGTTTATGAGGGACCGGACGCAGCTGGTGCTGCAGCTGGCGCTGTTGTTCGGGTTTCCGGTGCTGGTGGTGATTTTTGCGAGTCAGGGGATTGATCCGATGCCTGATCGATCGGTGCCGCCGGGGACGGCGCTGGCGGAGGCGATTGTGAGGCAGACGGCGATTGTGGAGAAGCAGACGAAGTTGGGGGCGCTGGTGTCCGGGCTGGTGATGTTCCAGGTGGTGCTGCTGACCCTGATGGGGTCTAACAATTCGGCGCGGGAGATTGCGGGCGAGCGGCTGATTTACGAGAAGGAGCGGATGGGCGGGGTGACGCCGCTGGCGTATCTGTCTAGCAAGGTGGTGTTTCTGGCGGTGCTGGCGGCGGCGCAGGCGGTGTGGATGGGATTGTTTGTGGATTACTTCACGAATCTGCCTGGGGACTTCGGGGAGCGATTGAAGATGCTGCTGCTGGTGAATTTTGCGATGACGTCGGTGTGCCTTGCGATTTCCGGGCTGATGAAGTCACCGGAGCAGGCGTCGTTGATGAGTATTTATCTGGTGGGTTTTCAGCTGCCGTTGTCCGGGGCGGTGCTGGCGTTGCCTGCGACTGTGGAGAAGGTGGTGCAGCCGCTGATTGTGGCGTACTGGAGTTGGAGCGGGCAGTTGTCGACGATGCGGGAGTCGGATTATTTTCTGGCGGTGACGCAGGCGGTGCCGACGACGGTGGTGAGTGCGAGTGCGATCAGTGCGGCGGTGCTGATGGCGCACATTCTGACTGGGCTTGTGCTGGCGTGGCTGGGTTGCAAGCGGCACCGCTGGGATTGAGGAGGGCCTGGAGGAGGAGGGTGGCGGAGACCTCGTTGCAGGCGAAGGGGACGTCCCAGAGGACGGCGACGCGGAGGAGGGCTTTGACGTCGGGGTCGTGGGGTTGAGCGGTGAGCGGGTCCCAGAAGAAGAAGAGGGCGTCGAGATGTTTTTCGGCGAGATGGGCACCGATCTGAAGGTCGCCGCCCATGGGACCGCTGAGGTAGCAGTGGACTGGGCGGTTGAGGGCTGCGGAGAGGAGACGGCCGGTGGTGCCTGTGGCTGAGAGGGCGTGAGGGGCGAGGGCGTCGGCGTGGCGTTGGGCCCATGCGATGAGTTGGTCTTTGCGGTGGTCGTGTGCGACGAGGGCGATGCGCATGGGGGAGTGCATGGGGAGGAGGGAAGCGGGCGGGTGTGGGGAGGGAAAGGGAAAAGATTCCGCGTGCGGGTTTGGTGGGCGTCGGCATGGTGGCGGGGATGCTGGCGCGATGGCGAGAGCGGTTTCGGTGTGCGGGTCGTGGGTTTCTGGAGACCCTCGTGCGTGAGCCGTGCATGCGGGTGCATGTGGTGGCTGGGGTGCTGGTGGTGGTGGCTGGGGTGGTGCTGCGGGTGAGTGCGGTGGAGTGGGCGATGCTGGTGCTGGCGATGGGTTTGGTGGTGACGGCGGAGGTGCTGAATACGGCGGTGGAGCGATTGGCGGACCGGGTGAGCGGGGAGCGGGAGGAGGCGATTCGGGTGGTGAAGGATGCGGCGGCGGGGGCGGTGCTGGTGGCGGCGGTGGCGGCGGTGGGGGTTGGGTTGGTGGTGTTCGGGCCGAAGTTGTGGGCGATGCGGTGGTGGGGTTGAACGGAGAGTTGCAGGCAGTTGTCGATTGGTGAAACGTGCTTAGAATGATGCGCCCGTGACATTGATGACGAACGAGACATCCGAGACGACGACTCCGCCTGAGCGGCGGGAGCGGCGTGGTCGTGTGCGTGGTTGGCTGGCGGGACTGATTGGTGGGGTAGCTGGGTTGGTGGTGGAGAGGTGGATGGGGATGGAGTGGGTGCCGGAGCGGCCGGTGGTGACGGAGTGGGTGGTTTCCGAGGCGGGGCGGCTGGCGGTGGCTGGCGGGATTGGGATGTTAGCGGGTGTGGTGGCGATGAAGATCGGGGGATGGGGGCAGCGGTTGGGGGCGGGCGTGGTGGCGATGGTGCTGGCGGTGACGCAGAGTGTGGTGCTGGCGCGGTATGGGATTGCGTGGGGGCCGGTGGGGGTGGTGGGTGGATTGGTGGCGGGGGTGGTGGCTGGCGGGTGGCTGGTTCCGCCGGTGGCGGAGTGGGTGAAGTGGTTGAGGGGAAGGGTTTCCGGGGTGGTGCTGAGCCGGGTGGAGGCGGCTGGCGGGGAGTTGGTGTTAGTGCCGGATGCGCGGGAGGCGGTGGTGGTGACGTGTCGGCTGGTGAATGAGACGGCGTTGCGTGGGCGATTGGCGGCGGGTGAGTTTTTGAAATTGAATGCGGAGTTTGCGGCGGTGGGATCGAGGGTGCTGAGGGATTGCGGGGCGCTGACGGACGAGGCGGAGCCCGGGGTGGTGCGTGGGATTTTCGGGTTGCCCTTGGAGATGCCTGTCGGGGAGGCGGCGGATGCGGCGGTGATGGCGGCGGTGTCGCTGGATGATGTGTTGAGGGAGTTTGCGGAGCGGCCGGGTGCGGAGCCGGTGGAGTGGGGGATTGGGCTGGCGTGCGGGACCCTGACGGCTGGGTTGGGGGCGACCGGGTATTCGGTGGCTGGGGATGCGATGGAGCGGTCGAAGTGGCTGGCGCAGTTGCGTGGGGAGTATCAGGTTAGGATGTTTACGGATGATGTGGTGCACCGGGTGGCGGAGCGTTCGGAGGATCGGCCGCTGGAGGTGCTGCATCCGCCGGAGGGAGCGGCGGTGGAGGTTTATCAGCTGCTGGCGCAGATGGGCGGGTTGTCAGGTGAGGCGCAGGTGAGGCGCGATGCGTTTCGCGATGCGGTGGTGCTGATGCGGGCGGGGCATGCGGAGGATGCGCTGCGGCGGTTCGGGGATGCGCGTGAGGGGTTGGTGGTGCCGGATCCTGTGCTTGAGCGGTTTGTGAGTCAGGCGGCGATGGAAATGGAGCGTGGCGGTGGGGCGGGGCGGCGGAATCTGTCCCGGAATGCAGCGAGACCGTGAGCCGCATTGATTATCCAGAGGAGATCCGGGGGTTGGTGGGGCAGTTGAAGCGGCTGCCGGGGGTGGGGCCGCGGAGTGCGGAGCGGATTGCGTTGTGGTTGCTGAGGTCGAGGCAGACACCTGCGGTGGATCTGGCGGCGGCGTTGTCGGAGGCGGTGGCGCGGGTGGCGTTGTGCGGGCATTGCGGGTTTTTTGCGTCGGTGGGGACGGGATGCAGGATCTGCGGGGATGACGGGCGGGACCGCCGGGTGATTTGTGTGGTGGAGCAGAGTACGGATATTCTGCCGCTGGAGCGGACGGGGGTGTTTCAGGGGCAGTATCATGCGCTGCATGGGAAGATCAGCCCGCTGGACAATGTGGGGCCTGAGGATTTGAGGATCGGGGCGCTGATGGAGCGGTTGGCGGGGGGTGAGGTGGAGGAGGTGATTCTGGCGACGGGGAGTGATGTGGAAGGGGAGGCGACGGCGCATTATCTGAGTGAACTGGTGGGGGCGACGCATCCTGAGATTGCGGTGACGCGGCTGGCGCAGGGGTTGCCGGCGGGGGGCGGGTTGGAGTCGGCGGATGAGTTGACCCTGATGCGGGCGATCAGCGGGCGGCGGAAAGTGTGACTGAGGGGGGCCGGGGATGATGAAAAATCCGGCCTGGCGCGGGCGCTAAGTATGCTACGGTGGGCGATTCCTCCGACATGTCCGAACTGCAGACTTTCCGTCATTACCAGATTTCCCAGGATGCGCAGGGCGCGGCTGTCGAGGTGTGGCGTAGCGGTCATGAGGTGGTGTGTCTGGTGTGGGACAGCGTGCGGGGAGCGTTCGGGGAATTGCATGTGTCGATTGTGGCGGCGGAGCGGCAGATGGAGGTACGGGCTTTTCAGGCGCTGGTGAAGGCGGCGGCCGGGTTGAGGCATCCAAATATTCTGACGGTGCATGAGGGTGGGGAGGATGACGGGGCGAATTTCTGTGTGACGGATCTGCTTGATGGGGAGCGGTTTGATTCGTGGCTGCGGCGGTGTCCGCCGTTGCCGCCGTGGCTGGCGCTGCAGTGTCTGTCGCAGATTGCGTCGGCGTTGTGCGTGGCGTCGCCGCATCTGGAGCTGCTGGCGGGGGTGAATCTGATGCACTGCGGGATTACGATGGGCGGGGAGGATCCGGGGAGATTGAGTGTGAGGGTGGCGGACTGGGGATTGACTGGGCCGCGGGGGCCTGCGGTGGAGACGCGGCGGATTGAGGGGAGGGTGATCGGGGAGTGCGGGCGTTTGTTATTGAGGATGCTGACTGGTGAGGAAACGGGAGCGGGGCCGCATGAGGTGACTGGTGAGGAAGTGGCACCGGAGCTGGCGTTTCTGATCAACACATTGCTGCAGCCGAAGTCGGCGCATCATCCGCGGAACATGGAGCAGTTGCACACGCTGGTGGAGCGGTGCCGTCACGGGTTGACGCCGGAGCTGGCGAGGCGGCCGGCGCGGTTGGGAGCGGAGTACTATCCGAGGTTGCCGCTAGCGGGAGAGTTTGCGGGATCCGGGGTGGTGGCCGGGGTGCTGGAGGATGAGTTTGTGGTGGAGGCGCGGGCGTTTGACGCGGCTGGGCCGTACACGTTGCGGGCGACGCAGCGGGCGCGGCGGGATGCGGCGCGGGTGCAGTTGCTACCGCCGGGTCGGCTGCTGGATTTTGATTTCAGCGAGGCGGTGGTGCATGCGATGCAGAGTGTGAAGTCGGGGGTGCATCGGCATCTGCTGCGGGTGCTTTGCTGGCATGCGACGGAGCCGAGGTGTGTGGTGGAGGAGAGCAGCGGGCGGTGGAATCTGGAGGAAATTGTCAGGGTGCGGGGCGGTCTGACGCCGCCGGAGATTGCCCTGGTGCTGGGGCAGTTGGAGGCTGCGGCGAAGGAAGCGGATGGGGTTGGCATGGTGGCGCAGGTGAGGAATCCGCGGGAGATTGCGGTGGTGTTCGGGTCGGTGCCGCCGGCGGATGAGCGGCTGGCGGAGATGGTGCTGGGCGAGTGGCCGGCGTTTGTGCTGAAGGCGCGGACTTGGCCGGTGGCGTTGCAGTTGACGCAGCCTGAGCAGTTTCGGGTGGAGACCTTGGTGGGGGATGGTGGTGGTGGGGAGGCGTGGGGTCGGGCGGTGGCGTGGGATGCGGTGCCGACGGCGAGGGATTTTGCGTTGCTGGCGACATGGATGTCGGGCGGGCCGGGGGCGGTGCCTGAGGAATTGCGGACGCTAGTGCAGGAAGCGGTGAGGGTGAGGCAGGATGGCGGCGCGGCGCGGCGCGGGGCGTTTGTGTCGGCGTATGCGGGGCGGGCGAAGACCCTAACGGCAGCGAAGGTGGTGGCGGAGCCTGCGGCGGCGGTGGCTGGGGTGGCGGGGAAGGGGGAGAAGCGACGGAAGAAGGGGCGCGGGGGAGTGGCGGCGGGCGGGGTGCAGCCATTGGATCTTGAACTGGATGACGAGACGGATGAGCCGACGCCGACGTTGCCTGGATTTGCGGAGGCGTTGTTCGGGGTGACGCCTGGTGAGGGTGTGGGGGAAGTGGAGGAGGTGGAGGCGGTGCGGTTAGGGGGTGTGGCGTGGGGTGCGGGCGCGGGTGAGGATGCGGATGAGGAGGAAGGTGGGGTGCGTGATGAGGAGCCGGTTTTTGGAGGGAGGCACCATGCAGCGCCGATGGATTTTGATGTGGTGGATCCTGACGATCACGGGGTGGTGCCGCGATATGAGACTGGGTTGCCGGGGGATGAAGGGGATGATGCGGAGGCAGCGAAGACGCGGCATCAGGTGAGCATTGCGGTGATTGTGATTGTGTTTGCGGCGGTGATTGCGGCGCTGGCGGCGCATGTCACGGGGACGGGGTTCTGGCTCCGGTGAGAGGGGCGGTCAGCGCTTGGGAGTGGGTGCGTCGGCGGGGGTGGTGAGGCGGACGGATTTGATTCTAAGGCGGTCGGAGGAGTTAGGGGAGAGGTCAGGGGAGATGAAGAGACGGACGATGGCGCCGGACCATGAGGGGGCCTCGTGGAGGCGGATGGTGTAGCGCTGCCATGAGCCGTCGCCTTTGATAGGGAAGGAGAGGTGGTCATCCGCGCTGGGGGCTGACTGGCCGTGACGCTGCCATGAGATGCTAGCGTTCTGGTTTGAGGAGGAGAAGGCGGCGTCGATGATGACGAGCGGGGCGGCGGTGGCGTTGAAGAAGGAGAAGGGGCTGATGAGTTGGGGGTTCGGGCCGGTGGGGCGGATGTCGAGGAGGCCGTTGACGGGCCATCCCTGATCGGAGGCGTTGCGCAGGTGCCAGCCTTTGCGGGTGTCGGAGAACGACCACGAGGGCGGGTGCTTCGGCTGATGGCGTGCGGCGCGGGCGCGGATTTCGTCGAGAGAACCGGCGACGAGTTCGTATTGGTAATCGAAGGTGATGTTGTGGTCGAGGATTTCGGTGGAGAGACTGGCGACGTAGCCGGTGCTGGCGCCGAGTGGGTCGGGTGGTCCGGGGTTGCCGGAGAAGCCGCCGATGAAGTCGATCCGGCCGGGGGTGACGAGGCCGAGGCCGGAGTTGTCAGGGTTGAGGAGAGCGCTCCAGCCTTCGGTGCCGAGCCAGTAGGCCCATGGGGCTGGGCGATGAGGGGAGGGGGCGGTGGTGACGGCGGCTCCGGTGAATGGTTGGTTGCCGGAGTAGGTGACGACGCGGTGCCATGAGGCGTTGGAGTAGACGGCGGGCAATTCCTGGTGACGGCCTTGGTATTGCTGGTGGTCGGAGCGAGCGTTGACGAGACGGGCGCGGGCGGTGACGGTGAAGCCGTCGAGGGCGAGCCATGATTCGAAGGTGCATTCGCCGGGGATGTTATTGAGGGGCCACTGGAGCGGGCGGGACTTGACGTGGAGGGAGCGGCCGGAGTTTTCGCGGGCGAGGATGGTGGAGGTGTTCTGGAAGTCGTCGCCGGTCTGGACCGGGTTCCAGCCGAGGTGTTCCCAGTGTTTGGCGGGTTGCTGGCCGTTGGCGGTGAAGGGGACTGGGCCTGAGTAGAAGGACATCTGGACCTGGCGGCCGAAGTCATGGCTGTTGATGAGGTTAGGGCCGCCGTTGCGGGAGAGGAAGACGATGGAGCCGCCGCGGTTGAGATCGATGCCGAGGCGGAGCGTGCCGTTGTCGAGCCAGCTCATGCTGGCCTTTGGGGGGACGCCTGCGGGGTCGGCGGCGGAGGCGGAGGCGGTGAAAAGAGCGAAGGTGAAGCGTGCGGCGGAGACGAGCGGGTGCCGGGACGGGCGCGGGATGGGCATGGGGGAATGGTACGGAGAGCGTGGCGATTTCTCGCGACGATCCCGGATTGCCGGCCTTTAGAGAGGAGGGCCTGCTGCGGAGGTTGATCAGATGCCTTTTCCGGAGGGTCCGCGGCGGAGGAGGCGGAGCTGGTCGCAGACGAGCATGGGGGCGGAGAAGAGCGGCTTGGTGGCGGCGATCTGTTCTTCGATCCGTTTGATTTCGGCTTTGCGGCGTTTGGTTTCCGC
>JAIXPK010000034.1 GCA_027486335.1 Verrucomicrobiaceae bacterium
AAGCTGTTGTGTCGGGAACTGGGTGATTTGTAACGGGAGGGTAAAAGGCTGGAGAGCGATTGGGGGTGGGGTTGTGTGGGTTTAATTTAATGTTAATTGTGATTCCCTTGAGGGAGAGAGGTGGTGTATGGGGGAGGTGATGCGCTGGATTCCCCCATTCCTCGCTATTGCGATGGTGACTGCGTGCTCGCCGCCTCCGAAGGCGGTGGTGCCTGCGGTGACGGTGACGGCGCGTCCGTGGCAGGGCTGGACGGATGCGCTGGTGGTGGCGAATGGGTTGGTGGAGGTGGTGGTGGTGCCGTCGATCGGGAGGATCATGGAATTCCGGATGGCAGGAGAGATGGATGGACCGTTCTGGCACGATGCGGCGTTGTACGGGCAGCCGGTGGATCCGGGGGGTGGGGAGTGGCGGAATTTCGGCGGTGACAAGACGTGGCCTGCGCCGCAGGAGTCGTGGCCGCTGCACTGGCCGCGGGCGTGGCCGCCGCCGGTGTTGTTTGACCAATCGGCGATGGCGGCTGTGATTGATGGGGAGACGCTGGTATTGTCATCGGCGGTGGATGGGGCGACGGGTTTGAGGTGCCGGCGGGAGATCACGCTGGTGGCGGGGATGCCTGAGATGCGGGTGCGGACGGTTTATCAGAAAGTGTCAGGGGATCCGGTGGCGGTGAGCCCGTGGGTTGTGACGCAGTTGAGGGATCCTGAGGCGATGTGTGCGCCGGTTCCGGCTGGCAGCGGGATGGCGGGTGGCTGGGTGGCGTTGATGGAGGGGGTGGCCGGGGTGGAGAGCGAGGGCGGGCTGGTGAAGTGGAAGCGGGATCCGGAGCGGTCGGCGAAGATCGGGCTGGATGGGACGCGGCTAGTGTGGGTGGGCGCGCGGCATGTGCTGCGGATTGATTGCGAGCGGCCGCCTGGGAATTATCCTGACAAGGGGAGCAGCACGCAGATTTACACGAACAGTGGGGAGCGGGCGTATATCGAGCTTGAGACGCTGGGGCCGATGGCTGTGCTGAAGCCTGGCGGGAGCTGCGAGGCGGTGAACCGGTACACGCTGGGACGGCGGGATCCGGTGCGGGCGGCGGCGGAACAAGCGGCGTCGGCGGCGCGATTGCCCTGACGCGCTGGACTGTTGCGTGGAGGCTGGGGCGGGGCAGGGTGGGATGTCATGGTTACGGTTCCCAGCTCGAATGAACTTCCGCCGCGTTCACCCCGGTTGCGGAGGCGAGACCCCCGACCGCCTGGGTTGTCGCCGGGCGAGAGGATTCATGTGGGCGAGCAGCGGGTGAGCGAGGTGACGTTCCGGGTGATGGATTACTCGGCGGGGGAATTCCGGGAATTGTATGCGGAGACGGCGGGGCAGTGTGTGGATTTCGAGGGTCGCGACAGTCCGACGTGGATCATGGTGACGGGGCTGCATGATGTCGACCGGATCGGGGCATTGCTGGAGGCTTATGGGGTTCACCCGCTGGTGCAGGATGATATTGTGAACACGAATCAGCCGCCGAAGGTTGAGGACTTCGGGAGTTATCTTTACGTGGCGGCGCGGCAACTGACGCTGACGCCGGATGATTGTGAGGATGATTTTGACGTGCAGCATTTTTCCGCGATTCTGACGGACCGGGTGTTGCTAACGTTTCATGAGGCGCCGAGTCCGGTGTTTGCGCCGGTGCTGAAGCGGCTGCAGGAGGGGAAGGGGAGGCTGCGGAGTCAGGGGCCGGATTATCTGCTGTGGGCGCTGCTGGATGCGTTGCTGGATCATTATCTGGTGGCGCTGGATGCGCTGGAGGAAGAGGTGGCGGAAATGGACGAAGAGCTGACATTGCCGGGGGCGGACATCGACCTTGGGGAGATTCATGCGATCCGGGCGCGGACGAATTTTCTGTACCGGATCGTGCGGCCGATGAGGGAGGTGGCGACGGCGTTGCAGCACAGTGACAGCGAGTTGCTGACGAGGAGCATCACGCCGTTTCTGCGGGATTTTTACGATCATGCGTGGCATTCGATCGAGACGGCGGATCACTTGAGGGAGTCGGTGACGTCGATCCGGGAGTTTCATCATGCGGTGCTGAGCCAGCGGATGAACGAAGTGATGAAGGTGCTGACAGCGATCAGCACGGTGTTTCTGCCGCTGACGTTTGTGGCGGGGGTGTACGGGATGAATTTCGACTACCAGCCGGAGCTGCACTGGCGCTGGGGTTACGGGCTGGTGTGGGGGTTGTTTGTGGTGATCACGCTGCTGCTGCTGTGGTATTTCCGGCGGCGGAAGTGGCTTTGAGGCGGTCGGGTGGGGAGGGTGCAGAGAGGGGACGGGGCCGCTTGACGGCTTCGGAGGGTTCACTAAGGCTGAGGGGCGCGCGGCGCTCCGTCATTTTTCCCAATATCCTATGAACATCCACGAATATCAGGCCAAGGAACTCTTCCTCAAATTCGGTGTCCCCACTCCCGGAGGTTTCGTGGCCTCAACGGCAGCGGAAGCGCAGGAGGCGGCGGAGAAGCTTGGAGCGGGCATTGTGGTCAAGGCGCAGATCCATGCGGGTGGCCGCGGCAAGGGGACGTTCAAGAACGGTTTCAAGGGAGGGGTGCACCTTGCGGAGACTCCGGCGAAGGCTGCGGAGATTGCCGGTCAGATGCTCGGTCAAGTGCTTGAGACGCATCAGACGGGCCCGGAAGGCAAGCTGGTGAGCAAGGTGCTGGTGGCGCAGTCGGTCGACATCAAGAAGGAGTACTATCTGGCGATTCTGCTGGATCGCGCGGAGCGCTGCCCGGTGATTGTGGCGAGTGCTGAAGGTGGTGTGAACATTGAGGAAGTGGCGGAGAACCATCCGGACGCGATCATCCGGACGTATGTCCACCCGGCGCTCGGCATTCAATCTTATCAGTGCCGCAAGATTGCGCGTCAGATCGGGCTGGGGAGCGACAAGCTGCGGGCGTTCGAGAAGCTGCTGACGGCGCTGTACCGGCTGTTCATTGAGAGCGATTGTTCGATGGTCGAAGTGAATCCGCTGGTGGAGACGACGGACGGACAGATTCTGGCGCTGGATGCCAAGTTCAATTTTGACGACAATGCGCTGTATCGCCAAAAGGCGGTGGCGGCGATGCGGGACACGACGGAGGAAGACCCGCGGGAAGTGGATGCGAGTGCATTCAACCTCAACTACATCGGGCTGGATGGCGACATTGCCTGCATGGTGAACGGGGCGGGTCTGGCGATGGCGACGATGGACATCATCAAGCTGCACGGGGGTGAACCGGCGAACTTCCTCGACGTGGGTGGTGGTGCGAACGAGGAGCAAGTGAAGCAGGCATTCCGGATTCTGCTTTCCGACCCGAAGGTGAAGGCGATTCTGGTGAATATCTTCGGCGGCATCATGCGCTGCGACGTGATTGCCCAAGGCATCATCAATGCGGCGCGGGAGATGAAGCTGGAAGTTCCGCTCGTGGTGCGGCTTGAGGGTACGAACGTTGAACAGGGCCGGGAGATGCTCGGTTCGAGCGGGCTGAAGCTGACGGCGGCGACCGACCTGACGGACGCGGCGATGAAGGTGGTGGCGGCGGCCAAGGCGGCTTGAGCTGAAGCGGTGCCGACAGGGCGCAAGAATCAATCGAGGCGGGCTCCGGCGACGGGGCCCGCCTGTGTTTTTGGGCGCTGTCGCGGCGGGCGATGGCGAGGGAGGCAGGTAAGAGTTCGGGCCTGAATGCTTGAAGGTGGAAGTTAGTAAGGAGGGAATTGAAGCATCCCGCAGTTCAACTGGTAGACGCTCCGGGTCCCGCCTAATCTCAGCGCCACCGGGGATGGAGTGTTTCGGTGCTGAGGTGCTCCCGTCGCTTTGGTGATGATCGCCATGCAGGGTCAATCCCGCAACTGCCGCAGATTGTACAATTCCCGCCATTCCTTTCCGATCGGCCGCGCCCCAGTCTTCCGCTTTTCCCGGCTCCTTCCGCCGAACCAGTTCCGGTTCCGTTCAAGCCACCCGTCGATGAACCCGCGGCTCCCGAGAATCACCCCGTCGGTCAGGTGCCGCACGCGCCGCAGCAGCAATTCGGTCCGGATTCCGCCTTGTCCCTCCAGACGCGCCATGGTTCTTTCGCTCAGTCCCCTCCGCACCACCCGTCCGTTCTCATCAACTCGTGGTCGGCCCGCAATCCCCAGCAATCGGCGGTACCGCACCAGGGCCTGAAGTTCCCTCAGGCGCCGCTGACGATCGGTTTCCACCGGAACCGGCGCACCCAGCGCCCGGCCGTGAACCCGTTCCGCCGTCCATCCGGTCACCGTCACCAGGCCCTCCGCTGCTAGCGAATTCCCGGCCATCGCTTCAGCATATCCGCACCACCGGTAATCGCCGGGGTCGCTCACCATTCCGGCCCTGACAGGATTCAGATCAATGTAGGCACTCATCGTGCGCAAAGCGGTGTGGTCATCCTCCACTATAACACTCTTGTAGCGCCCCTCCCACAGCGTGCCCTTCCGGCCCACCCGGCGGTTGTACCATTGCGAGAACCTCTGCTTCAACGACTTCGCGAACTCTGTGAGCCGGAACATCCGAGCCATCATCCGCTGCCGCCATTCCTCGATCACCGCCCCGTTTCCGCTCTGTTCATAAGCCGCAAACTGTCGCGTCATCCCCTTCCGCCAAGCATCGCCCACGGAAGCCTTCCAGCGCTCCAGTACCGTTTCC
>JAIXPK010000532.1 GCA_027486335.1 Verrucomicrobiaceae bacterium
AGCATTCTCCCTGGCAGCGTCGATACTGCTACCTGCCAAGCGCCCTTCAGAAAATCGGTGGATCGGCCCATCAGGACCTCCTTGCTGCGATCGATCAGCAGTACGACCCAAAGAAGCGTGCCCATCTCATCTCCGCCCTACAGTCCGCCTTCGATGACTACTCCCGATTGGACACGATTATCCAGGATCATGAGGCAGGAACCATTTCTGAGATTGCTTTTGTCTTCATGGAGTCCGGTATCAGGCGTTCGTTCCCTGATGCGCCAGAACTGCTGACGGAGGGTTGGTCCCTCAATTCAGCCTTCACGGCCTACTGGAAAAAACGCAGCGAACAAGACGTGGGTGGACAACCCGCTGCCCCGCCGAGAATCGGAAATTGAACCCTAATGAAAACCTTTACTCTGAATCGACCCGACGCTCCCGGTAGCGGGTGCCACCACTTCGACGTTCGCCAGAAAATGAGCACTGAGATCGTCGATACTTGGAATGCCGTGCTCGCCAAAGTGGCGAGGTTGGGCGTCACCAGCCTCTCTGACCAGGAACGGACCATTTATTTCGTGAATCGCTTCATCTGTGACTTCTCCAATGGCGGCCTGATCGGCTTTCTCTACAACCTCTCACCTGAGTGGAGATTGCTCGAATCCTTTGAAGAAGAAATCCGAAGGGTCGGGTGTGAGTCAATCGCTGCGGCGATTGCTGACGTCCGGATGGTCTTTCAGAACGCCGGCGAGCTCGAAGAAAGGAAAGAGACATGGTCCGATTTCCTCTCCCGCCTCGACCCGTCTGGCAGGCTTCTCTCGCTCGATTCAAAGTTTACGGGAGCAGAGGAGGAGCTATGGGGGCGCCTGGAAGATTTCACCAAGGAGTTGAACAAATGAAGAAGGCGAACCAGGCGGCACAGACACCTCCGGAGCTGACCTTTAACGTTCTGCAGAGCAAGATTCACAACCAACCACAACAACCATGGGATTAATGAACGCAATATTCGGCACCGCCTCACAGATCGACCCAAACGAGCTTGCTTCTGAATTCGGACCAATCCTGATCGATGGAGAAGAGATCACTGGCGCATTTAAAGTCGTAAGAGATTTATTCGTCTTCACCCAATGCAGGCTCATCATTGCAGACAAACAAGGAATTACTGGCAAGAAGGTGGAATATCACTCGATACCCTATAAATCAATCAGCCAATTCTCTGTTGAGACCTCTGGACGCTTTGATCTGGATGCGGAACTCAAGATATACATCTCAAGCAATCCAATCCCTCTGAAGAGGGAATTCAAGAAGGGCGCTGATATTATTCAGATCCAAAAGCTTTTAGCAAAATACATCATGCAATAGCAGCAGAACAAGCCTCGCCACGCCGCCGCCAGGAGCTGTTCTGTTGAGATGATTTCCAGTAACTACAACCCCCAACCCGTGAGTGACTTCCGCCGCTGTCACTAGCGGCGCGTGCGCTCTACGTTCGCCCAACCAACAACGCCATGCCAATCGCCCCAGATCCGATCCTTAAAGCTGCGAATGACACGGTGGCTTGGGCGTGTGTTTACATCCGCAACCAGACACTTCGCGAGGGGACACCGACCAAACTCGTGAACGACATGATGGAGGCCATCCATGCAGTGCCGCAGATGGTCACCAACTGGCGTGACGATGCACTTCATGACATTCGTATCCATTTTGGATGCTTCCACCCTGAGCGGTGGCCTGGTTCACCTGATTTGGTTGCTTTCTTTGAGCAGCGGCTCAGCCAGTATAGTTCCAGCACATAGAACCGCATGACAAGAAGTCACCACACCACAACCAAAGGCGAAACGGATCCAGGCAACGGATCGAAGGCTATCTGCCGTGTCAGCAACGCCTCTCGTCCGCCGTCGCCTGATCCGAGTCGTTCGCCCGACCTCGGTAACGCATCGCCATGAACTTCTTTCCAAGCAATCCATACCTGATACAGCGCACCAAGGCACTTGCGGCCTTAGATTTGATCATGTCACCTGAGTGGGACGGTCGATACTACTCGTTTAACTGCGCTTGGTCTCCATCCGAACAGATGGCCAGCATGAGGGATGGATGTGGTGATGAGTGGTGGATTGTGTTTCACACGGATGGCTGGGCGGCACTCAAGGGGCTCGGGCACAAGTCCCCTGCTTGGTCAAAGGGCCGTGAGCAGCTTTCGACCGACTTGCAGCGCACGTTTCCTCCAGAGCTGGTGGCGTTTGCGACAGAGCCGGCATTCCGTTGGGACGCCACCAGTTTTGCTGGCTATCGCCGACATCCTCACAGCGATTGGATTTGGTCACGGTCACTGACTCGATTTTCAGCCCTCGACGGAGGTGAGTCTGAGCTGCTCTCTTTGCTTTCAGGCACCCCGCAGGACTATGTGGATTTCGCTGCCAGTTACTATGAGACGGATGTTCCACTTGAGATAGTCGAGCGCTTCTTTGGGCTGGCACCTATCACGATGGACATGATTTCGTCCCTGAACCCCGACACAGAGCTTTCAGCCATTCACACTGAACTATTCGATGAGATCGCCTACCCACGAAACTAAGGCGAACAAAACGGACGAAATCGCTCGCCCCAAATGCCTTACTCCAAATGTCCGATTTGCGGCGCTGTTTCGCACCTCAACGTTCCTGACCCAGCGACCTGGTATTGTGAACGCTACCCCGATCTGCCGTTTGGCTCCATCGTTTCGGGCGTGTGCTTCTTCTGCTTCCCGGAAATCACGAGTGGGATGCGTGTCGTGGTTCGCTCACATTCCACCAAGCATCCCGCTTGGGCTCGAATTGGCGCGATTGGCACCGTAGCAAACATAATTTCGTCAAATGATGGAACGTTGTTTGAAATCCACTTCGACAACGGCCATGACGAGTACTTTGTACGCGGCGAGATTCGCAGGCCGCACGACAACGAATGAGAAGTGGTCAGAGGTCTGTCCAATAGGCCCCAGGCTTGTCCATTTGCCCCGACCCGCGCCCGCCATGCCCGGGCCCTCCCGCGGCATTCCCACGACAGCGCGTCCCCAGAGAGCCGGATGCAGTGCGTCCGAACCTGCAAGTTCCGCGGGGCGCTTCTGAAGCGATCGTCCCCGGAACTGCCGTCAGGGAGCGATCACGCGCCGGGCATCCTCCGACTGCGTCGCCAGCCAGCCGGCCGCCTCTTCCGGACGTTCTTCGCTCCATTCCCTGAACTGACGCTTCACGGCGTCCGGCATTTGGGGCGCGGCTCCCGCGGCAAGGGCCGCCGTCAATCCCGCGGCGGGATCTGTCACCGCCTGCTTCATCGCTTGATTCAGCAATCCGGTGTCTTTCACCGGCCCGGGCGGGAGAAGGGACATGGCCGTCCTGAGCATGGGTTCCGGCACGCCGAATGGGGAGCCGCTGTTCAGCAGGCTAGCCGTGAAGCTCAATTCCTGCCAGCGGCTGTGCGTCTCCATCAGAACACCCAGCTTTGCGTCATTTCGAATGCTGACACACCCGGTAGCGGTCGCGATCACATACGCCGTACGATCCCGTTCTTCCCGTTCCGGAATCGATCGAAGCGCAGCAAGCAAACCGTCCCGGTCGCGATCCCAAAGATCACCGAGCCGGCGCGCGATGGCCTCTCCACTAACCGGATCGTACCCGGAGGACAGCCCTATACCGAAGAATGGCTGATCGGTGCTCATGATCGAGGCAGTCGGCCGACTGAGCGCCGCGTAACATCTCGCCGCAGCCACATAGTAACTGGCAGGCGGGGTAAGCGAATGCAGCCGCTGAACGCCCCTGTTTCCGGCGACACGCACAGCTTCAGCCTCCTTCCCGTCCGTTGATGAAACCGCCGCCGTAGCTTTGTTGATCTCGGCAACAGCCCGGTCAAACGCAGCAGTGGTCCTTGGATTGGCTGGTAGCCGCTGCTCGGCCTGACAAAAGGCCGCCGTATTGTTCCACGGCTCCGCCAGCGGCTTCCCCTCCAGCATGACCTCCTGAGGGCTCATCCCTGTGGCTGCCTGGAAACGCCGCACGGTTTCGTCCGGGCAGTGCCGGCAGGCGAGACCGAGACCGGAAGGATACTTTGCAAGGATGAAATCGAGCGCTGCACCCGAAGCTTTGCGCACCCAGCAGTCGAGCAGAACCTGGAGCATTTCACTGCCGTGGGTCTCTCCGGCAAAGGCTAGGGCCGCCTCGCATTCACGGGCCAGTTCCTTCGTGCTCAGGCGTTCCACCGCAGCCATGACTCCAGCGACTTTTGACGGTTCCGGCTCGCTGCTTTTGCTGGTGAAGAGGAATTCCTCCATCTGCACTGCCGCCGGGCTGTGCTTCTGGAACACCAACTCTCCACCGGGAGCGGGCATAATGACGGACAGCGTCCGCGCCGGGCGGGCCAATCGAACTGGCGGCGTCGGCTCATGGTCATAGACTCCAGCCAGTCCTAGCACCGCAGCGGTCGCGGCGGCCGAAAAGAGAAAAGGTGCCAAGCGGATCAGTTTCATGCTCAGGGTAATGCTCGCAGGGCCTCACGCAGCGGCTTGAAGACATCGTTTGCACTGCTTTCCAGGAACGACGCCACGCCAGCCGGGTCTGCGGTTTTCCACATGCGGAACCACGGCCCCACCCGCGACTCCGCCGGTGTCTTCACATATTCCTCGCGCTTCGCGTTGTCGGAAATCAAGTCTCCCATGAATCGCCTGTTGAGGAGTTCAGCCACCTCCGTCGCCCCGTTTCTCACCAGATCGGGGTGAGCTTCCAGCCACGGCAGCCACGTGTCAGGATCTGTCAGCGACCAATTGCCGGCAATGCTGAGCATCTCGGGAGCACCGGCGGGATGATCGTAAATCATGTCCGCGGCTTCCATGACTTCGTGGCGGGAGTTTGCAAAAGTGAGCGCACGCCCCAGTGCCGGTGATCGCGCTGAAGGCGGCTGATCCAGCCCCCAGGTGAGGAGGCCGCGCCATGACTTCTTTGCCCACTCCGTGCAGAGGGCATCGCAGGTGCGCCTCAAGGCATCACCGCGCAGGCACTCACTCAACGCCGTCGCACAGCGCAGAAAATCCTCCTCCGATTCAACGAAACGAATGGCTGCCTCCGCCCACCAGCGGTGTTTCGCCCGGTGCAGACCTTCCAGACATTCCTCCAAGTACTGCTCCCGGTGTGCCAGGTCCACGAACCCATCGGAATCCAGCCTGCCCAGCCAGCCGGCAGCGCTTCGGGCAGCATCGTCGCCGGGATACTCACCATTAAGAATGCGCCGGCAGAGCGCATCCCGCGGCCCCTGCGGCAGCGCACGCAGCCCTATGTGAAGATGGGAATTCGCCTGCTGCACAAACCACGACGGAGCAGGCGGCAGCATGAGTTCGTAGAGCGCCTCCACGTTGTGCTGCGCGAGACTTTCCAGCCATGTGGCATAGAGAAACCGCCCGCGGTTTCCAGTCAGTGAAAAATTCTCCTCTTTCAGCAGCTCCAGCAACCGCCGCAGTGCCTCCGGCTGGTCCGCGACAGCCACAGACTGGGCCAGCGCAAGCTGCCGGTAATGCGTTGCGGGCGGCGCATAATCCCCAGGCTCGGCAACACACAGCGCCACGAGCTGCTGCACGATTTCCTCAATAGCCGCCGCGGCAGGCCGGGACGGAAACATCCGCACAGAAGCTTTCGCGGGACGCCCCACGACCCGGTTAGCCTGCCCCGCGGTGACATGGCTGGAAACACGCTGGAGTGACGGGGCACTGCACAGCAGCACCGCCCCCACACCGACGGCCATCGGTGCAGCCATCGCCGTCCATCTCCACACCCGCGCCGCCGTGCCGCCCACCATCGGGCGCACACTCTGCAGAATGGCCGAGGGAACCCCCGGAGCCGCGGCCTGCGCCGGATCGCGCAAAGCAGCCACGATCGCTGCCACGCTGAGCGCCCCCGCTGCTCCGCCACGACTCAGCCGGGAGCGCATCCGCTCCAGCGCCCGACTCACCCGCTTCTGTGCCGCATCCTCCGAAATGCCCAGCGCCGCACTGACCTCGCGCAGGCTTCGCCCTTCCAGATAGCGCAGCGTCACCACTTCCCGGTCCGCCCGCGGCAAGGCCGTCAGGCAGTCATCAAGGTCCGCCAGCAACTCCACCTGCGGACCCGACACCGGGCGTTCATGCAAGTCGGCCGCCACCTGTTCCCGGGCCCGTCGACGGCGCTCCGCCTTCAGGTAGTCCGCCGCCGCCATGCAAGCCCGACGGTGCAGCCACCCGCCCAGCCGCTCATCCTCAGGCAACGACGGACCGCGCTTCGCCAGCGCCGCAAACACATTCTGCGCCACATCCTGCGCCGCCGCCGGTTCCCCCGTCTTCCGCAGCGCAGTACTGTACACAAGCCCGGCATACCGCTGCACAATCCCCGCAAACGCACGCTCCGACCCGTTCCGCCGGTACGCTCCCAGCAGGACGGACACCGGCTCCACAGATTCACTCACAGGCGCACTCATCACCCATTAAATAAGACACCCACCGCCCATTGCCGACAAACAATTTATAACAAGCCCCCCCAAAGCGGCCTGTCCCATCATCCCAATCCCAGACGCACCGCACGAACCGACATCACGAAGAGGCCTGTCCGATTATCGCCACCTCCATCCGCGACGCACGCCCGCTCGGCCACCGCGCTCAGTTCCAGCATCGCCTTCACCGCCTCCACCCACTCTTGTACCCCCGAAGAGGTCTGTCCGATTATCCCATTCCCTTGCCTCTCCCTCTCCCAACCCGCATTCCCCTGCCCTCCATTCCCTTGCCACCCCAACCCGCTTTTCCGGCTTGAACCGCAGCCTCCCGCGGGGCGAGGGTGAAGCGACGTGAGCATCACTTATCTGGAAGCCATCCGCGAAGCTCAGGCCAAGGCCCTGCGCGACGACCCGTCCGTGTTCATCTACGGCCAGGACATCGCCACCTTCGGCGGCGCCTTCAAAGCCACCAAGCACCTCGCGCGCGACTTCCCCGGCCGCGTCCTCGACAGCCCCATCAGCGAAGACGCCATGGTCGGCATGGCCGTCGGCGCAGCCATCAGCGGCATGCGCCCCATCGTCGAAATGCAGTTCGCCGACTTCTCCAGCATCGGCTTCAACCAGATCGTCAATCAGGCCGCCACCCACTTCTGGCGCACCGGCGTCCCCTGCCCGCTCGTCATCCGCCTCCCCAGCGGCGGCACCAGCGGCGGCGGCCCGTTCCACAGCCAGAGCATGGAAAGCCTCTACGCCCACTACCCCGGCCTCATCGTCCTCACCCCGGCCACCGTCGGCGACGCCTACTCCATGCTCCTCGACGCCGTCGCCCTCGACGACCCCGTCATCTTCTGCGAACACAAGTTCCTCTACTATCACCTCAAGGCCGACTCCCTGCCCACAGAACGACTCCCCATCGGCAAAGCCAGAATCGCCCGCGGCGGCCGCCACGCCACCGTCGTCACCTGCAGCGCCATGCTCCACGAAAGCCTCCGCGCCGCCGACGACCTCCTCCACGACGGCTGGGAAATCGAAGTCGTCGACCTCCGCAGCGTCAAACCCCTCGACACCGACACCATCCTCGCCTCCGTCGCCCGCACCGGCCGCCTCCTCGCCGTCGCCGAAAGCTTCCCATGGGGCGGCGTCAGCGCCGAAGTCGTCAGCCGCGTCGTCGCCGACGGCTTCCACCTCCTCGACGCCCCGCCCCGCCGCCTCAACGCCCGCGACACCCCCATCCCCTATCACCCTAACCTCTGGGCCAATCACCGACCCACCGCAGCCGCCATCGCCACCGCCCTCCGCGAACTGCTCGCCTTCTGACTCCCCTCTCCCCATGCGCATCCCCATCCTCATGCCGCAACTCGGTGAATCCATCGCCGAAGCCACCATCGTGCGCCTCGAAGTCGCTCCCGGCGCCGTCGTGCAGGCTGACCAGGAAATCATGGAGGTCGAAACCCAGAAGGCCACCATGAGCGTCACCATCCCCTGCAGTGGGACCGTCGCCGAACTCCACTGCCGCATCGGCGAAAGCTATCCCGTCGGAGCCACCCTCGGCTTCCTCACCGTCACCGCCGATGAAGCCGCCCGCGCCGGCCTCGCTCCCATCGATTCCCCTCCACCGGCCGCCACCCCATCCGCCGATCCCGCCCACTCTTCCGAAGAACCCGCTAACCTCCACTTCAAACTCGATCAGGCCGCCGCCATCCACGAAGGCGGACCCCGCGAGGTCCAACCCACCCTCTCCGGCCTCCCCGTCCCCGCCAACGCCTCCGGCGCAGGCTACATCTCCCCGCGCCTCCGCGTCCGCATGCAGGAACTCGGCCTCAACGCCGCCGACCTCTCCGCCGTCGCCGGCAGCGGCGCAGGCGGCCGCGTCACCGTCGAAGACTTCGAATCCTTCATGACTCAACTCGAGTCCCACCGCATGACGCCCGCCAGCCCCATGCGCATCGCCGTCGCCGATTCCATGCGCCGTTCATGGACCCGCCCACTCGCCACCGTCGGCATCGCCGTCAATCTCGACCCACTCCTCGCCCACCGCCGCCGTCAGCCCGAACCCAGACCCGGCCCAGCCCTCTACGCCATGCGGGCCCTCGCCCTAGCCCTCTCAGAAAACACCGCCGCCGCCGGCCGTCTCGTCGGCAAACGCATCGTCCACCCCCACGCCATCGACCTCGGCTTCGCCGTCGAAGTCCCCGACGGCGTCCTCGTCCCCATCGTCCGCGAAGTCGACCGCAAGTCCCTCTCCGAACTCGTCGTCCACTACAATCAACTCGTCGTCGCCGCCCGCGACCGCCGCCTCCCGCCCGAAGCCCGCGGCCTCGGCATCGCCACTATCACTAACTACGGCACCTTCGGCATCCTCTGGGCCACCCCCATCCCCCTCCCGGAACAAAACCTCGTCCTCGGCCTCGGCGCAGGCTCCAAACAACCAGTCTGGGACGAACCCTCCCGCTCCTTCCAGCCCCACACCATCGCCGAACTCACCCTCAGCTTCGACCACCGCGTCCTCGACGGCGGCGGCGCTGGCCGTCTCCTCCACCGCGTCGCCCGTCTCATGGAAGACCCGGATCAACTCTGATCCACTCCCTCCGCGCGCGGCCTTCTCCTAACCTCATGAAGCTCCCCGCCCTCCTCACCTCCCTCGCCATCTCCCTGACGTCCTCCCGCGCCGACGACGCCCCGCTCGTCCGCACCTGGACCCCCCTCTTCAACGGCATCAGCCACGGATCATTCCAACTCTCCGAACCACGCCTCATCCGCGCCGAAGTCCTCAAAATCGACCTCGCCGCCAAAGGCCTCCAGTTCCTCACCACCCCGGACAACGGTGCCCGCGACGGCGAAACCGACGCCATCACCACCAGCACGTTCCTTACCAACGAGAAATGTCAGGCCGCCATCAACGCCGCACCCTTCGACAAGGTCTATGCCAACCCCGGCGGCCCCGAAAACGTCCAGGGCCTCATGCGCCGCAATAACCAGACCATCTCCCCGCCGGACGGCCAGCCCTGCCTCGCCATCACCGCCAACCTGACCGCCTCCATCCACCACGACGACCACGGCGCACCCGAATCCGCCACCACCGCCGTCTCCGGCTTCGCCGTCATCCTCCGCGACGGCACCATCACCGGCAAAGACACCAAACTCCACCCACGCACCGGCGCAGGCGTCTCCGCCAACGGCAGAACCCTCTGGCTCATCACCATCGACGGCCGCCAGTCCAAATGGAGCGGCGGAGCCACCACCCCCGAAATGGCCGCATGGCTCCAATCGTTAGGCGCTGACGACGCCATCAACCTCGACGGCGGCGGCACCACCACCATGGTCATCGCCTCCCCGGACGGCAAACCCCGCATCCTCAACCGCCCCATCCACCTCGGCATCCCCGGCCGCGAACGCCCCTCCGGCAGCCACCTCGGCATCCTCGCCTCCCCACTAACACCCCCAAAGAATTAACAGAAGGCAGACCCGTCCCGTAGGGACGACCTATCGATAGCCCCGGGTGGCGCATCGCGATACCCGGAGTTGCCGCACACATAATAACACAACCCCGTGGAGATTGACCCTCTCCAACCCGCCCTCCGCGCTCGCCATGCCGGAGGCTCGACGGAAATTAGAAGACCCTCACGCCTCGCCCTCCGCGCTCGCCAAGCCGGAGGCCTGACGGAAATTAGCCGGTGGCGTCAGCCACCGGTCTAGCATACAATTTAGGTCACCGCCCCGGCAGGGGCGGCAGACCCTCTCCAAAAAGGCGAATTCCCGCACCGTCCTCCTCAAACTGACGCCCTCCCCTTCTCCCCACAAGCCCCTCCCTCCCCCGCCCGAACCTCCCCACCATTCGTGTCCATTCGTGAAATCCGTGGTTCAAAACCCTACTCCAAAAAAAACCAACACCAAAAAACCTTTTCACTTCTCACTTCTCACTTCTAACCTCCCCCTTCCTGCCCCGCCATGACACGGATGTTGAGCACCACAAACTCCGCAGACTTCAGCGGCGCAAAGCCAACCTGAACACTCACCCATCCCCTGGCCCCGTCAGCAGTCACTGTCGTGGTGCCATCACAACGCACAAAGTACGCTTCCGACGCTGTGCTGCCGGCCAACGCCCCCTGCCGGAACAGCCCATGGAGAATAGCGTCGATGTTAAGGCTCAACCGCTCCCAGAGCCGCTCATCGTTGGGCTCAAACACCGCCCAACGCGTGGCCCGCACGACGCTCTCTTCAATGTACAGGGCCAGCCGCCGCACCGGGACATATCTCCACATCGAGTCCCCCAAGCCATCCGCTCCCCGCAACGTGCGCGACCCCCACACCACGGGCCCAAATCTCGGCATCAGCCGGAGGCAGTTCACGCCCAAAGGATTCAGCACGGCATTCTCCCGATCTTCCACCAGCACGCTCAACGATCCCACCCCCTTCAACACAGCCTCGACACCCGCAGGCGCTTTCCACACGCCACGCACCTCATCCGTTCTGGCAAAGACGCCCGCCACCGCACCGCACGGCGGAAAGACACCGATCTCGCCGCCCCGCAACGGATCGGGCTGACACAACCACGGGAAATACACCGCCGCATTCCGCCCATTCTCCCCAAGTGCCTCGCGGATCGACCCAACCCCACGTGCGGCAGCCTCGCTATTCGTCCAGCCCACCGGCGCATCAATGATCAGAAAGGCGCGACGATCCACACAGATCCGCGCGGCCGCCGCGAGCACCGAAAGATCCACCTCTCCGCCAGGCAGGTATGGCGGCACGCAGACAAGGTTCACCAGCCCCACCTTGTTCAACCCATACAGCCCGGTTCCCGCATCCGCCTGCCCTAGCACGTCAGCCTCCTCGAGCGCTGCCCCGTCATTGACGGGACTCTCCACCACCAGCGCACCCGCCGTGGCGTCCGGCCTCGCACCCCCCATCGATCCCGACCGCACCCGCACCAAATCCGACTCCGCTTCCAGCACCCGATCCAGGCTCCTCACATGGTTCTCCAAGAGGGTCACCTTCGTGAAGCGTTCCATGATCCCCGTCCCGGTATCACGGACCGTCAGGTTGAAAAACGCGCCGTCCATCTCCGCATCCTCAAGGCCCGTCGCATGGTCGATCTCCACAGTCAGCTCGTTGCCCCACGCTCCGGGCGAGGCAGCCACCAGCTGAACGGTACCCGCCCGAATCATCGCCCGACTGGGCCCGTCCGCATGAAAAACCCGGATGATCACGGCCCTTCGACCTCCGTTGTCGAAGAAATCCCTCACCGCATAACTCATCGCACTCTCCCTCCACAATCCCCCGAAAACCCGCTCATAGTCGCCCCAGCTGAATACATCCCCTTTCTCCCCAGCCCTCACCTCATCCCCGTCCGTCGGCCCCCGCAACGCCCGCCCAATGAACGCCGCCACCGACGTCTCCACCCCACTGATGCCCCCTACACCACTCGACAGCTCCTCCACAAAAACACCGGGGAATTTGACAGGATCTGGCATAGGGAATCAGGATTGATGCGTTGAACTCAGGCTCCGCCCAGTCTGCCCTCCAATTCACCAATGAGAACCGCGAACTTGATCTCACAGGCCCCTTTCCGGGCCAAGCCGCACGCAGACTCAACGCCCGGCCGCATCACCTCTCAAGCCGCCACCCGAGCCTCGACCAACGTCCCTCGCCACTATTCTCGCTGCATCGACCACGTGTGAATCGTGAAGGATGATGGATCAGAGGAGATGAAATGATGCCCGTAAATTGCGTCACCGACAATGCGTCCAATCAAATAACTCCTATCACTTGAGAACCCAGTAAGTAGATCGCACCGATGTTCGAAGCGGCAGAATGGAACAAGAGTCTCAAAATCACGCGCATCAAACATCCCTGCGAAAGAGCCAGACTCAATGTCCAGAGTCTTCTGCATTCCACTGCTACTCACAAATTCATAGACTCCAGCGACAAATTTGGTTGTATTCTGCCAGCACATTGAATCCTTGTAACTCAGTTCTAATCGTATCTGCGCAATAATCGCGGCAGTCTGGCCGGCAAAAACGCTATCGAGGTCACGATCCAGAGGTTCCGAAGAGATCCCAACCGCCTCAGTGGGACAGCCAGCCACACACTCGTGAACCAAGCTCCATTGCGCATCGTCGGTAGGTTGCCGAAATGCAAATGCATACCCCAAGGCGTCAATTCTCGAGAAGACCATGGGTGCCGTCTCGCGACATAAGTCGCAATAGGTGCACTGGTCATCAATATAGACGATTCCATCACAACAGGCTGCGAATCTGTATTTCGGATCGGCCATGGGCAAAATTCTGTGGACAACATAAAGGTGTGGCACCGGCTACCGGGAGCGCCACTCCGCAACTGGGTATAGCGTTGTCGTCACCATGCTCATTTAGACTCGTGGCCCGTATCCGCATGTCCACCACCGCCCTGCTGCCCAATGATGGGTGCTCGGTGGCCAATCACGTGCCGTGGCAATCCGCTCGGAAAATGCTCAATGATCGTCCTGCTCCCGTGTCGCTCGGCCAGCGCCTGCTCCTCGGAAGTGATCGGAATCGTCCAGAGAAGCGAAACCCTCTCGCCATCGATCCGGGGAGGATTCAGTTCCGGTGCTGCCGCCGGACTGTCAATCAGCAGAACGGACGTGAACCCCCGGAGGGAATCATCCCGGGCAAACGCGTCACATCGGATCGTATGTCCATGCGCGAAGAATGTGAACTGATTCCATGGCAAAGTCGACTGTCCTGACAAATAGCGGGCAAGACCGAAAATCGTCTCATCCTCAACGTCGCGGGAAAAGCACGCCGCAAACTCGAACCTCCTGAACTCCGCTGGATCGTCGAAATGCATCTCGACTGCAGGCTGTGGGCGAATCGAGATGCCAATGGTCAACAGGTAAGTGAAGTCCGTCCTATCAAACAGAACCAGCGCCTTCGGTGGCCACTGCCCTCCATCGATTGCGAAATATCGGGAGTTAGGGCCGAGCACCGCCTCATAGGCTCTCATGAAAGTGTCCTGATACTTCGGCCACGGAGATTCCTCATGGTTCCATTGACTCCAGAACCATTCCGCTCGCGCAACACGAGCGTGGAATTCCGTCGGATCATCAAGCTTCCAGCACATCGACGACTCGCCGGTGCAGTCTCGCGCATAGCCGGAGAAGCCATTGAACCCGCTCCAAGAGGGAATCGCCGCTAGCATTTCTCCATCTTCCATCAAGGCAACTCCGTCTCCTTCCGGGAACCACACAATCCGTAAACGATCCGGATCAAGCTTCTCCCGACCCTCCGGATGCAGGCAGTATTCCTTAGGAAGCATCGGAGAGCAGCCCCCACGCATCCCCTCGACATCCAGCGTGTCAGGCGCCTTTGCCAGATTGCGAATCCAGCACGTCTTCAGACCGAATTCCTCGGACTCCGGTGAACGAAGGTAGAGGTGAGCCACTCGATCATCCTGCTCAACAATCGCTTCCAGGTTTCCGTAGGGTGAAACCTCCTCAAGAATGATCTTGGGCTCTCTCATGATATTTTGTTCTTGGACGAAACTGCAGCCCTCTCGTGTGCGATGCTCATGTGCTCGCGGGCCTCTCTACGGTTCTATCACCGGAGCCATCCCAGCTGCAGACAACAAATCTGTCGGCTCTGTTCCAATGTCCGCCAGCGAGGTCCTCGGATGATCCCGTCGTGAATCCCCCACCCAAAACTCCCTCGCCGGAATGTACTGAGTATGCCGTCGAAGTGCCGCTGATGATCGCAGCGATACCAAGGATCATCTCCTCAATCAGCTCTGCCTCTACCCGTCCCTGCCCATAGTCTGAGACGTGGTAATGGCTCGGGGAGAAGCACACAGTCAACTCCCCGCCATTCGTGTGGATCGTCAGAGGGCGATCAGGTATCCAAGGGTTCGAAATCGTGAACTCAATCCCCTCGTCTCTCGGAGTCTCGCTGAACCCTCCAACCATGGTCGGCAATAGACTGCAGAACGAGCGCAGTGCCTCGCGGGTCGCCGCGTTCAATGTGTCTTGGTCAATCGGCATCGGAGAGTGGCGCTGTGAAGATTGGCGATGAGTCGTGGCACCAGCTACCGGGAGCGCCACTCGGATACAAGGGTAAGGATTGTCGTCACGATCATCATTTCGACTCGGGCTGGGTCTCCGATTGTCCACCACCGTCCGTTTCCCCGTTTGTCGCAATCCCCGCGCTCGCCCTGCGGAACCTGATCTGAACTCCATGCATCTCAGCCTGGGCCGTAGACACCTGTGAGAAAAGGGCGTCATCGACAAAAATCGTCACCTCCTGATCGCCACGCCATGCGGCGGTGACAGCCCCGCGACCCTCAAGCTTCAGAAGGTTGCCGGGAACCATCGCCGACTGGTCTCGATTCTCTCGAAATGAGACGTGCGTCCACCACGGAGCGGGGTCATTCGATCCTTGAAGTTCATGGCTAACCGTGACAATCCGCATCCCGTCCGGCGAAGCATACGACTTGGAATCCGTGACGCTCGAATCACAGGAAACCAGCAGGAAGCATGTTCCCATTGTGAAGATTTGGCGCATCATTTCTTCAAACTGCGGAAAATCATGTAAACAGAACGGCTGCCAGCGGTTGCGCAGCGCCGTGTCTTAGACTTCAAATTGATGCTCGCGCTTGATGGGTGCTCCGCACATGACGCAGGAGCCGCGGCGTGAATTGGTGGGGCGCCCACATGAATGACAGCTCACTGACTTGGTTGAGATCTTTCCATCAACGCTTCCATCGCGAGCGTCGATCTCTAGAATCTTCGCCTCAATATCCTCTTCAGTAAGTCCAGTTCGATCACGGATTAACTCCCACATCGCCTGGCATGCAAGTGTAAGCCTATCAACCTGTCGCCGAACATCGGCAATATCGGCGGCATATCGATCCGCTTTCGACAACGCTTTCTCGGCCGTCTGTTCCGCGCCCGCAATCTTTGTTTGTTGGTATACTTCCCAGATCATATTTTTACTTGGATAACGTTCAAGCGCTGGCACCGCTGAGGCGGGAGTGAGCGTTGACATAGGATGGTGGATTAAAGCTACGAAAAGCACGGCTAACAGACAAGCCCCAGCGGTTGTCCAGTCGCGCCTTGTTCGCCCTTGGCGGATCGAGTGGGTTGGTCATGGTTTGGTTTTAGAGCTGTTGATGTCTCGTATGATCTCTGGGATGGTGAGCGCAGTAGCGGCAAAGAATGGCTTTCGGTCGCTGGCCGATAGCAAGCCATACAGAGACCGAAACTCAAGCATGTGGCAGGACAACTCGTGCCGATGACCGGTGTATGCGGCGGCGGCGGCTGTCAGATGATCAGTCGGAGTAGAGGAAATGAAATCAAGCATCTCCTGTAGAGCCGAGTGCGTCTGTCTCCAGAGGGTAAGATAGAATGGAAGAAGGCGAGACTCCGCTTCATATGTGCAGCGGCGAATAATGCGATCTGCCCCTGTGCGAAACCTGTGGAAACTGCTCAGTAAAAAAGGACTGACGGGGTCCGTAGGACTCAAGCCAAGATCGCTGTGGCAGCCCCTCGTAACCGTATAACCGTGATCGCAACGTCCCCCGATTGTGAATGGGCTATACAATGTCGGGCCAACGTGACTCAGGTGTCTGGAAAGGCAGAAGCAGTGGTAGTAAGTGCCCTTGATGCAGATGACGCTGTGGATGGCATAGAGTCCGTCTTCGATCTCTCGCATGAATTCGTATCGAATCCCCTTCGCATGACGATTCCTCTGGTAATCGGGGTGGATGGTTACGAGGTGCGACTCCAGCAGAGTAAGAAACTCGTTCGAAGCTTCCTTAGTCTGGGTGAGTCGCATTGTTGAGTTGGGCGGACAGTCCATTATTCCAACAGATCCGTTGAAATATCCATTGGCCATCGATGCACGACGGTGAGTTTTCGTCACCCTCAGACCCCTGATTTTCAATGGATATGTCCGGACACTGGCCACAATATCCGACCCAACCGGATTTGCAAGATGTTCCAACATGCCTTAGCAATCACGGTCCATTCAGCCGCTCTGAACACCCCGAAACTCTGCCATGAGTCCCCTCATGGCGGAACGCCCCCAACGAGGCCGTCAGGCCAATCCCGCGTGTATTTCCACCCTCACGCTCATCGGATCGCCCATCCTCAGGACCACGTTCCCACGCTCATCCCGCAGGGATGACGCCTGTAGACGGCGTTTGAGCGCTCCCCGCGACACCACCGGATGACGCATGCCCGACCGAGGCCAGGCCCCTCCCAATCCCCTCAGGCAAGGAACGAGCAGATGTACTCGCAGATCCCTTCAGCGACCGTGATCGTGAAACCGCTGTTGGCGGCAACGTCGAAGTGCGTTCCCGCCGGATACGTGGCAGCCTCAGTCCCGCCGTCGACCACCACCGTGCAGCTCCCCGCAATGATCTCCATGCGCTCCGCCGCCGCCGTCCCGAAGTGATACTCGCCTGGGTAAATCAGCCCCAGCGTCTTCTTCTCGCCTGTCGGAAAGAGAACAGTGTGACTAACTACTCGGCCGTCGAAGTAAACGTTGGCCTTGGTCTGAACGGTGACGCTGGAAAAGGATTCGGCGGACATGCTACCGATCGCCTTGACCCGAATCTGCAGCCGCGCAAGCCCGGGATTGCGCCGCGGCCCACGCTGCCTCAGGGACGCCCGCCAGCCCCGCCGGGTCCGCCCGCCGGACGGTACTCCTCCGGCCCAATTGTCCCGTCGCCATTGGCATCAAGCTTCTTGAGCGATTCCGAGGCCTTCCCGAGTTCGTCGCGATCAAGACGCCCGTCCTTGTTCAGATCGAGCTCCTCCATCACCGGCGGCACTCCTTGCGGACGGCCTCCCGGTCCGCCCGGCCCTCCCTGCGGTGGCCCACCCGGCTCCTCAAGAATCCCACGCGGCGCGCCCCCGGGCCGCATACCACCCCGACCACCGCCACCCGGAGGCGGACCTCCCTTCCCGAAGCTCGCATCCGGCTCGCCGCGCCACTTCCGCGGCACGAACGGAAACTCCGCCGTGATGCAATAGTAATAGGTTCCCTCCGGAAACTCCGGCGTCACGCCCGTGCGCCCGTTGCATTCATCCAGATCCCCGCTGTCCTTAACAAATTCAAAATCCTGCGAAAAGCGCCCATCGAACGCGCCGCCTGGCCCTTCCGGTTCCTCCGGCCGACGCCCGTCACGGAGGCGGTAGCTTGACTTCATCGCGCGCAGCGCACTGCCCGCATTCTTCGGCTCGCTGTATGCCCGGCTCGTATAGAGCGGAAACCCGTCCGCAGCCCAGCCGACCAGCAGCATCTTCTTCTCGTCGCCGCCCAGCTTCTCCACCATGCCCTTCGGCAGCGCATGATAGTGATAGGATCCATTCGGCTGCACGTGCGCGTTGTGTTCGTCCAGCCCGAGATTCAGAAATCCCGTCGCCGCCTCGTAGCGCCAGCCCGATCGCGGGTCGTTGTTCCACGTTTCGCCAGTGCCCGGCTCGAACGGCACTCCATTGAGCGCCACACCCCACCACCACCCGCCCCGGAATACCGGCGCCTCCGCCGCCTTCGGTGCCAGCGGCATCCGGAACTTGTACTGCTGCCCAGTCGGCGTGTTAGGATTCCCACGCCTCGGAAACTGCCCCGGCTCGTGATCCGGCCACCCGTTCGACGTCACCGTGCGGAACCCGTCCACCGTCTTGATCGTCACTTCATTCCGCATCCCGGGAGACACCACCCACGTCACCGTGTCGCCTCCCGTTTCCGTATTGGCAATCTCCGCCATGATCGCCGCCGCAGGTCCACCCGCAGCAGGCTCGGCAGGCGCCGCCATCGCCAGCGGCAGCAGCACAAAAGAAACGGCAGGGAAAAGCAGCGCGGTTTTCATAAGAATCTCGGTTTCCCCCCAATGGGACACCCGGCCCGCCGCCCGGCAATCTCCAAATTGTAAGCCAAAAGTAAAAGTGCCGCCGCGCGCAGACTCAGCCACCACTGGCCTCATCCAACGCCCGGCGGCACTCGTCAGTGTCGCACCATTACGGTCTCCAGAAACGAAGCCCGTGCCCGCCCAGGCTCATTCCTCGTCACGGATCGGCTCCACCGGCAGCGCCTTCGTGGGCGCCGCTTCCGCCTTGTTCAACCCTAGCTTTTCCTTCACCGCCGCTTCCAGATCCGCAAACAGCGCCGCATCAGTCTTCAGCAGTTCCTTCACCGCATCGCGCCCCTGCGCCAGCTGCGTGCCCTTATAGCTGATCCACGATCCCCGCTTCTGCAGAATCTCCTGCTCCAGCGCCAGATCCAGCAGACTGCCCGTCGACGAAATCCCCTCGTCATACATGATGTCGAACTCAGCCTCACCAAACGGCGC
>JAIXPK010000309.1 GCA_027486335.1 Verrucomicrobiaceae bacterium
GACCCCGACGAGGTCATGCCGCCGCCGAAATCCAAGAAGCCTCCCCTCGGCGAGCACGAGGTCGCCCTGCTGCGCCGCTGGATCGAACAGGGCGCTGAGTACGAAGGCCACTGGGCCTTTCTTCCCCTGACCAAAGCTTCCCCACCGACCGGTGAGGAACACCCCATCGACGCCTTCATCCACGCGCGCCTCGCCAGCGAAGGCCTGACACCTTCACCCGATGCCGACCCCGCCACGCTCATCCGGCGCCTGTCGCTCGATCTCACCGGCCTGCTCCCCACACCGGACGAGGTCGCCGCCTTTGTAAAGAACCCGGATGTTGCCGCCCTCGCCGACCGCCTCCTCGCATCGCCGCACTACGGCGAACGCTGGGGCCGCCACTGGCTCGACCAAGCGCGCTACGCCGACAGCGACGGCTATGCACTGGACGGCTTCCGCGCCGTTTGGCCCTACCGCGACTGGGTGATCAAGGCGGTCAATGACGACCTGCCGTTCGATCAGTTCACCATCCAGCAACTCGCCGGCGACCTCCTCCCGAATCCCAGCAAAGCGCAGCTCGTCGCCACCGGATTCCATCGCAACACGCTCATCAATCTGGAGGGCGGCAGCGACCCGGAACAGTTCCGCGTGGAAGCCGCCATGGACCGTGTCGCCACCACCGGCAGCGTGTGGCTAGGCCTGACGGTCGGCTGTGCGCAATGTCACACCCACAAGTTCGATCCAATCTCCCATCGCGAGTACTATCAGCTATTCGCCTTCTTCAATCACGGCGAAGACCGCAACAACAAGGGCGCTACGGTGCCCGTCGCCGCAGGCGAAATCTTCGGCAAGGCTGCCAGCGCGGTCGCCGACGAGTTCGCCCCCATCGGTGAAATCGAGCGCCTGCGAGACGAGTGGGAGGAAGCCGAACTGAAGCGCCAGCGCGCAGCCGGCGACAAGGCGGACGCCAAACTCCTCGCGGCCCTGCTCGTGCATTCCGCGGCTCGCAGCAACCCGGACCGCAAGTTCCTCAATGAGGCCTTCGAAAAGGCCGAGCCGCGCGCCCGAAAAAAGAAACTCGGCAACGGTGATCCGGAAGCAAAACTCGTCGAGCAGATGATCATGCGCGACCTGCCGAAACCGCGCGAGACGTTCCTCTTCCAGCGCGGCGACTTCACCCGTCCTGACAAGGCACTCGGCCCGCTTCAGCCCGGCGTCATCGCCGCGGTGCATGCTTCGTATCCCCCACCGCAGAGGCAATTCGCAAACCGCCTCGACCTCGCACGCTGGCTCGTGGACCCAGCGAACCCACTCACTCCGCGGGTCACCATGAATCGGGTGTGGATGCGCTTTTTCGGCAAAGGCCTCGTGGAAACAGAAGACGACTTCGGCACTCAGGGCACCGCACCCACGCACCCGGAGCTGCTCGACTGGCTGGCTGGCGAATTCATCCGCCGCGGCTGGAGTCTCAAGGCCATGCATCGCCTCATCGTCACCAGCAAGACCTACCGGCAGTCGTCCCATGCGCGCCCCGAACTCGTGGACCGCGATTCACGGAATCAGCTGCTCGCCCGTCAGGAACGCCTGAGGGTGGAAAGCGAGATCGTGCGCGACGCCGCCCTATGCGCCAGCGGCCTACTGCATCCGGAAATCGGCGGCCCCAGCGTGCGCCCGCCGCAGCCGGACGGCGTCTACGCCTTCACGCAGAATGCAAAGTCGTGGAAAACAAGCACCGGCCCCGACCGCTACCGCCGCGGCATGTATGCCACCTTCTACCGCAGCGCCGCCTATCCGCTGCACACCACCTTCGACGCACCGAACTTCCAGACCACCTGCACCCGTCGCATCCGCAGCAATACCCCGCTGCAGTCGCTCACCCTCGCGAACGACCCCGCCTTCCTCGAAATGGCGGTCGCCCTCGCCGTGCGCATGGCCCGCGGCGGTTCCACGCTCGACGAACGCCTGACGCTCGGCTTCCACCTCGCCCTGTGCCGCCCGCCCACGGCCCAGGAACTGACCGCCCTCCGCGACTACACCACCACCCAGGCCGCCGACTTCGCAAAGAAGCCCGAAGGCACCGCCGCCGCCAGAGCGCTCGCACCCGCCGCCCTGACGGACTTGCCTCTGCCAGATGCCGCCGCCCTCACCTGCGCCGCGCGCGTCCTCTTCAACACTGACAACTTCATCACCCGCGAGTGACCCGCCGCCCATGAACCCTCAAGACCATCAGCTCCGCGACATCACGCGCCGCCATTTCTTCAACCGCTGCTCCCTCGGCGTCGGTTCGCTCGCCCTCCAGCAGATGCTCGCTGGGGAAAGTCAGGCCTCGGTGAAAATCGATCCAGCCAATCCCATGGCCTCGCGCCGCCCGCATCACACGGCCAAGGCGAAGCGCGTCATCTACCTCTTCATGGCCGGCGGCCCGTCGCAGCTCGACCTCTTCGATCACAAGCCGCTCCTCGAAAAATACAGCGGCCAGAAACCGCCCGAGAGCCTCATGTCAGGCAAGCGCTTCGCCTTTCTCAAGGGCAACGAAACCCTGCTCGCCTCGCCGCGGAAGTTCGGCACCTACGGGCAATGCGGCATGACGCTGAGCGATCTCTTCCCGCACCACCGCAAGATCGTCGACGACGTCTGCTGGATGAAGGGCGTCACCACCGACGTCTTCAATCACGGCCCAGCCAAGCTCTTCATGAACACCGGCTTCCAGGCCCCCGGGCGCGCTAGCATGGGTTCGTGGGTGACCTATGGCCTCGGCTCTGAAGCGCAGGACCTGCCGGGCTTCGTCGTGCTGCAGAGCGGCCCCCGCGGCCCGCGTGGCGGAGCACAGCTCTGGAGCAGTGGCTTCCTGCCCACGTCGTTTCAAGGCGTCCCCCTCCGCGGCAGCGGCGACCCCATTCTCAATCTCAACAGCCCCGCCGGCATGACACGGGAACGCGAGCGCCGCTTCTACGACGTCGTCGGGGCCCTCAACCGCGCACGTCTCGATGTCACCGGCGATCCCGAAATCCTCACGCGGCTCAACGCCTACGAAACCGCCTATCAGATGCAGACCAGCGCCCCTGCCCTCATGGACCTGTCAGCGGAATCAAAGGCCACCCTCGACCTCTACGGCTGCGACCCGGCGAAGCCCAGCTACGCCCGGAACTGCCTGCTCGCACGCCGCCTCATCGAAAAAGGCGTCCGCTTCGTGCAGCTCTATCACACCAACTGGGACAGCCACGGCGGCCCCGGCGAAAACCTGAACAGCGACTTCGAAAAAGTCTGCCGCGACGTCGATCAGGCCTCCGCCGCCCTCGTCATCGACCTCAAACAGCGCGGCCTGCTCGAAGACACGCTCGTGATCTGGGGCGGCGAATTCGGCCGCACTCCCATGGGCGAAGTCCGCGCCACTCTCGGCCGCGACCACCACGTCGACGCCTTCACCATGTGGATGGCCGGCGGCGGCGTGAAGAACGGCATCTACGGAGCCACCGACGACCTCGGATTCGGCCCCGTCGAGGGCAAGATCCACGTCCACGACCTCCACGCCACCATGCTCCACCTCCTCGGTTTCGACCACGAGCGCCTCAACTTCCGCGTCCAGGGCCTCGAGATGCGCCTCACCGGCATCGCCGGCAAACTGGTGCCCGGCATCATGGCATGATCCGCCCGCCGCAGTTCCTGACATCTCCATGAAGCGGCTCCTCCTGATCCTCGCGTTCCTCGCCGACGCCGCCGCCGCGGCACCCCGACCGAACATCGTGCTCATGGTCGCCGACGACCTCGGCTATGGCGACCTGAGCTGTCAGGGAGCGACGAAGTTCGCCACGCCGCGCATCGACTCGCTGGCGTCTCAAGGCGTTCGCTTCACCGACGCGCATTCCTACAGCGGCATCTGCATGCCGTCGCGCTATGCCCTGCTCAGTGGCCGCTATGCCTTCCGGCTGCGGCGCGCCATGGATTACGCCTGTCAATTCGATGACGGCCAGGTCCTCCTGCCCGGAGCTCTGAAAGACGCCGGCTACCGAACCGCAATGCTCGGCAAGTGGCACAACGGATTCGGCCGCTCCAACGAGGTGGACTGGAACGCAGAACTGAAACCAGGACCGCTGGAGTTCGGCTTCGAGTCCTTCTTCGGCACCCCGCGCACCCATTCCGAGCCGCCGCTGGTTTTTGTCAGGGACCATCGCATCGTCGGATGGGATGCCGGCGATCCGATCTCCGTGGACCACTCGCCCGGGACCGGCGCGCACGGCCGACAGGTCGGCGGCGCCAAGGCCATGGCCCTGCGGCCAACAGAGCGCATCGACCTCCGGCTGGCCGCGGAAGCCGATTCATTCATCGCCTCGACGGGAAATGCGCAGCCGTTCTTCCTCTATCTCGCGTGGAGCGCCCCTCACAATCCGCTGAGCCCGTCCGCCGACTTCCAAGGCCGCAGCAACGCCGGTCGCTACGGCGATTTCATCCAGCAACTGGACCACTCCGTCGGCCTCGTGCTCGACGCCCTCGATAAACACGGCAAGGCCGCGAACACGCTGATCGTCTTCACCAGCGACAACGGCGGCCGCTACGAGGGAGGAGCCGCCCGCGCCGGCCACCGCCCTAACGGACATCTGCTCGGACAGAAGACCGACGCATGGGAAGGCGGCCACCGCGTGCCCTTCCTCGCGCGCTGGCAAGGGCGCATCCCCGCCAGTACCGTGCGCCGCGACTTCTTCCATCATGTCGACCTCATGGCCACCCTATGCGATGCAGCCAGCGTCACCGTCCCGACCGGTGCCTCGCCTGACGGCCGGAGCGAACTCCCTGCCTTCCTCGACCCGGTCGCCGCGCCCGCACAACGCACGGAAGGTGTCATGCACGGCACCGCCAGCATGGCGCTTCGTCAGGGCAGCTGGATCTACCTTCCAAAGCAGGGCTCCGGCGGCAAGACCGTACCCGAACCCGCCAAGCCTTTCGGTATCCCCTATGCCCGCATGGGAGTCAGTAACAGCGACGTCGCCGAGACCGGGAAAGTCAGGCCCGACGCCCCGCCAGAACAGCTCTACGACCTCGCCGCCGACCCATCGCAGCGCCAGAACCGCGCCGCAGCCGAACCCGACCGACTCAAGGCCATGCGCGAGCGCCTGAAGGAACTAACTTCCCCTGACCCGACCCGCGGCACCTGACAAAACCGGCACACCACCCGCGATCACGCCTTGGCACGCGGCACCGGTGCCGGCCCGATCGTGCCTCCCGGAATGAATCGGGAAGGTGTCAGAGACTGCCGGATGTCCGGCCTGCCGTGACTGATGTTGTGCGCCCACTTGAGGATGCGCCGGATGACCGGACCGCTGTCCCAGGCAATGCGGGCAACCGGCGGATGGCAGCACTGCAGCGTCGGATGGTCGTCGGTGGAAACCAGCGACACATCGTCAGGAACCCGCAGCCCCAGCCGCAGCAGATGGTTCATGGCGGCGATGAACCACGCCGTCTCGTCGACAATCAGGGCCGTGGGCGGCGTGAGCCGGAACAGCGAGTCAAGACAATCATGAAATCCCCCGGGCGTCTCCTCCCAATCCGGCAGGTTGTAGTCGCCAGCAGGAATCCCACCCTCATGCAGGGCAGCAAGGAACGCCTTCTCGCTGGTGCCGGGCGTGGGCAGCCGTCGCAGCTTCCGGCACATGAGCACGATGCGCCGGTGCCCCAGCGCCACGAGGCGTCGCGTGACCTCAACAAGCGCCGGCGGCTTGTCAGGACCGACGGCCGCCATGGGCAGGCCGACGCGCTGACCGAAGAGAGCGAACGTCGGCAGCGGCTGACGCGCAAACCATTCCAGCACCCCGCGCGATCCGGCGCAGACGATCCATGCATCCGCCTTGGTCCGGCCCACCACCGCGGCCACCCGCTTCACCTCGAACTGCATGTCCGTCAGGGTCTGCTGGGCGCTCAGAACCTGATGGCCAGCCTCTTCGAGGGCATGCCACAGCTGGATGAGATGTTCCTCGCGCTGCTCTTCATGCCTTTCCAGATGGAGAAATCCAATGCGGAGTTCCCGGATGGCTTCGGCCGGCCTCACATGAATGAGGCGCGGGCGACCGGCTCCCTGCGGCACTAGAACGCCGGTCTTCTCCAACTGCCGCAGCGCCGCCTCCACGGTCTTGCTATTGACCCCGAACTCGGCGGCCAGCTGATGCCGCCCGGGAATGGCCGTCGTCCACCGGCCACGCAGGATTTCAGCGTGCAGATGGGCAGCGATCTGATCAGCGATGGACAGAAAATTCATGCCTTGCGTCCCCCAGTCTGCCCACATCATGGGCAAGCGCCACCACCAACTCACACCGCGGGTGCGCCACCCTTCCAATGCATCCGGCGCGCCAGAAAACCGCAAGACCCTGACCGGCACAACGGTCCACGGAAAACGCCGCGCCCGGCGTCAATGTCTCCGTCTGCGGCAATCAAGGTGACCTGCTCATTCCCCATGCCGCTCACCATCCCGCAGTTCAGCCTCCTCTGGCTCACCGCCCCAGGAAGTCCATGGCCCGCCCTGTCATGCAACCCTTCGCCTGCCCGGTTTTCGGGCAACCAACCCAAAGCGCTCAAGTTTGCGCGCGTCTCGCAATGCCACGATCAACCTTTCGCCATGGAGCGGACTGCCACTCGATACTCGGACGTGAAGTGCGCCAGATTTGCCGCGGACCTTGGATGGTGCCCATGGCACCCCACCCGCCGCTCGCACGCCAGAGGTCTCCTCGACTCGTATCCACCGAAAGTCTGCCGGACCTCCGCCAAATGCAGCGGATCATTGGCAGTGAAGTTTCACCCCAACCCTGCTCAACTCATCCTGAAACCATGAACATCCCCGAGACAACCAGACGACCCTTCGCCACCTCGTCCATAGCGGTCCTGTCGCTCTTCGCCACGGTCGCAGCATCCTTCGCGCAGAGCAACGCCACGCTCTCCGGCCTGGTCTCCAGCACCGGTCCGCTGTCCCCCGCTTTCACCAGCGATAATGAAACCTACACAGCCACCGCGCCGCCCGGCAGCGACACCGTGACCGTGACGCCCACCGCGACTGAAGCAGGCGCAACGATCACAGTGAACGGCATCGCGGTTCCCTCAGGCACGCCCTCCGGTCCGATCAGCCTGAACTTCGGCAACAACGTCATCTCCACGGTCGTCGTTTCCCCAGACACCACCACGACGAAGGCCTACACGCTCACCGTCGCCCGCAATGGTCCAATTCGGGTCGTCAACACCGGCACCTTCAACCTCAACAGCGTCAGCGGAAACACGTTCACCGTGTTCAGCGGTTACCCGGTCGCCGACGTGGACAAGCTGGTCGTGACAATCTCCGGGGAACATGGCTTCCCCAATGGCCTGGGCGCCATCACTAACGTCACCTTCGCCGGCCAACCCCTCACGCCCGCCATCAAGCTGGAAAACGGCCAGACGGCCTACCGCGAAGGGGTCGTCGGAATCTATTACCTCGACAACCCGAGTCAGTTCGGCTCATCCGGCGATGTCGTCTTCACGAATAACGGAAGCTGGAACAGCTTCGCAGTGTCAGCCATGTCCCTCGTGGGCACCGCCCCGGGCGTCGGCAATACCAATTCCTCCCAGACCATCATCCCTTCCACCAGCTCCTCCGTCAGCGTCAATACCAGCACCGAATTCAACATCGTCATCGCCGCCACCGTGAACGGCGTCGGCAACACCGCGACCCAGCCCACTGCATCGACCCCGCAAACTTCCGTTCTCAGCTGGCGCAAAACACCCGCCAACTTCTGGTGCGCCGGCGGGTCCGGATACCAGTTCATCCAGGGACTGGCCAGCGCCACCTCGACGTTCACCTACGCCAGCACCAACGCCGTTTCTAACATCTCCGCGTCCTTTGGCGTCGCGGTGCCAACCCTCGCATGGGACCTCGACGGCGCCGTTCCCGGTGCCGGCGGCGCCGGCGCCCCCTCTGGAAACTGGGACGCACTCTCCCCCAACTGGAATCCCAGCTTCGAGGGCACGGGATCAGGCTTTCCCTGGATCAATGGCCGCATGGCCACTTTCGCCGCCGGCACAGACGCCACCGGCAATTACACAGTCACGCTGGACGGCACCCGCGACATCACCGGCCTCAACTTCGAGGAAGGCGAAGTCACCATCACCGGCGGCTCCGCCCTCCGCCTGAGCGGCTTTTCAGTGCTGAACGCCGTCGCCGGAATCTCCGCCACAGTCGTCCCGCCCCTGAGCCAGGATGCCACCGGCCGTCGCCTGACAAAAGCCGGACCCGGCAGAGTGACCCTCGTCGGCAACAGCAGCTACACCGGCGACACCACCGTGGCACCCGGCGGAGGAACCCTCGTTCTCTCCGGCACCAACTCCGCAGCCACCGGCGGCATGAACCTCAACGGCGGCGTCACCCGCTTCGAAGCTCCAGCCTCCATCAATGGCACCGCGCGCAATGTAACCGTCAATGCCGGCGGCGCTGTGGAATTCGGCCCGACCTTCGGTGCCGCCAACATCCCCGTGGCCATGGCCAACCGCATCGCCACCACCTCCACCGGCGCCATCGCCGCCGACAACTATCCGACCACCGCCTTCGACTTCAGCACTCCGGGCCTCACCGCCGCCTCGCTCGGCGCAGTCGGCGTCGTGGACTACACCGGCATCCTGACGCCCAACGGCACCACCTACCGCCTCGGCGGTGGCGGCGGCACCCTGAACATGGTCAATGCCAACGCCATCTCCGGCGCGGGCAGCTCCCTTGTTGTTAGCGGCAATGTCTCCCCGCAGAACGCCAACAATTTCGCCGGCGGCACCACCCTCAACACCGGGAATCTTGCCATCGGAAACAATGCCGGCCTCGGCACCGGCCCCCTGACAGTCAACGGCGGCTCGATCTCCTCCACCGGCATGGACGACCGGTCGCTTCCGAACAACCTCGTCCTCGCTGCCACGACCAACCTCGGCGACCCCGCCAACTTCGGCAAACTCACCTTCACCGGCACCACCCAGCTCGGCACCGCCAACCGCGTCATCAACCTGAACAGCGACGCGGAATTCGCAGGAGCCGTGACCGGCACCGGCTTCGGATTCACCAAGAACGGAGTCGGCGTCCTGACACTTTCCGGACCCAACACCTACACCGGCACCACCACCGTCAATTCAGGATTCCTCATCCTGAACGGCAGCAACAACTCCACCGGAGCCACCACCATCAACAACGGCGGCATCTGGCTCGGCGGCGCAATCAACGGCGGTCTCGCCACAGGAACCCTGACGTTCGGAGCTCTCCTCGAGACCGTGATCCAGCCCACCGGCGGCGACCGCACAATCTCCAACAACGTCGTGCTGACCTACAACGCATCGGCAGGCGGCACCGGCGCGGTCTACGGCACCCACAACCTCACAATCAATGGCAACTTCACCTTCGCCAGCGGCGGCGGCGGCAACCGGACGCTCAACAGCAGTCTCGATGCCGGAAAGACCCTCACACTGGCCGGCCAGGTCCGGCTCACGGACAATGCCACGGCACGCAACCAGACCATCACCGGAACCGGCGTCACCACCATCACCGGGCCAGTCGTCAACGGCGGCACCGGAGCCGGCAGCCTGACCAAAAACGGCACCGGCACCGTGATCCTGAGCAACACCAGCACCTACACCGGCACCACGACAGTGAGCGGCGGCACGCTGGCAGTTTCCGGGGCCGGCACGGTCAATACCACCAGCGGCATCACCGTCAATGGCGCCACCGCAGCGTTCATGCAGAACAGCAGCGCACCCAACACCCGGAACTTCACCCTGACCAGAGGCACCCTCGGCGGCACCGGTACCCTCACAGGCCCCATCGTCGCCAACACCAGTGTCACCATCGCCCCGGGCGACCGCACCCTCGAATCGCCCGCAAGGGGCACCCTCACGGTCAACAACAGCGTGACCCTCCTGCCCGGCTCCACAGTGGCCATGCGCCTCTTCAGCTCCGCCACCAACGACAGCGACAAACTCGTGCAGAACACCACGGGCACCATGACCTTCGACGGCACCCTCGACGTAACCTCCGCCGCGGCCTTTAACCCCGTCGCCGGTGCCAGCTACGACCTCTTCGACTGGATCGATTCGCCAACCGGCACCTTCGCCGTCATCAATCTGCCCGAATTGCCGGAAGGCCTCGCATGGCAGGACTTCGGCGGCGGCGTTCGCTTCGACTACTCCACCGGCCAGATCAGGATCGTGTCCAACACGACCTACGCCTCATGGCTGGCCGCCAACGCCCCAGCCACCGGTTTCACCACGGACTCCGACAACGACAGCGTCCCCAATGGCGTCGAGCATGTCCTCGGCACCAACCCGAACACCCCCAGCGCCGGCCTCACCCAAGTCTCCGCCACGCCGAATTCCTTCACCTTCCGTCATCAGCTGAATCCGGCCCTCGCCAGCGATGTCGCCTACACCTACCAGTGGTCAACCGACCTGACAGAATGGAAAACGAGCGGCCAGTCCAACACCGGGGGCGTCCAGACCGCCATCTCCGCTTCCGCTCCCGATGCAAATGGCATCGTCACCGTCACCATGACCATCACTGCAGGTTCTTCGCCCCGGCTCTCAGGTCGACTCGTCGCCACCCAGTAGCCATCGGCACCCTCCCCTGACCGCTCGCGCGCCACCAGCGGCGCACCGCGGTTTCGCGAGCCGATGGTAGCGGACTTCCGCTCCTATCGGCTCGCCTCATATCAGGGCCTCGCCGGCAAGCACGGCCGACCCATCCATCGGCATCCAGTCGGCGAGGTCGAACGAGCGATGAACCCGCCACCCCCAGCGGGTGCAGTCAACGACACCGCAACCCGCACCTCACGCCCCGACCATCGCCTTGCTTCCGGCCTTCGCGATGTCCACCGCCACCACTTTGTACTCCGGACACATCGTGTCCTCATCACACTCGCTGCTCGTCACAATGTTTACTAGCACCTCCGGAAAATGGAAGGTGCAGTACAACACGCCCGGCTTCACCTCCCCGCTGATCCGCGCCAGCATCGGGATCTCCCCGCGCGCCGACCGCACCACCACTTCATCCCCATCCTCGATCCCCTTCCTCACCGCATCCTCCGGATGAATCGCTATGGTGTCCCCAGTCACAATCTCCGCATTCCCCGTCCGCCGCGTCATCGTCCCGCAATTATAATGCTCCAGCAGCCGCCCAGTCGTCAGAATGAACGGATACTCCCCGCCATGCCGCTCGATCTCCTTCGATTCCTTGAAATCAAAGAAGTGAAACTTCCCTAGCCCACGCTTGAACGTCCCCAGATGCAGCCGCTCCGTCCCCACATTCCCGGGCGCAATCGGCCACTGTCTCCCCTGATCCGTCAGCCCTTCCCACGTCGCCCCTTTGAAAAACGGCACGATCTGCGCAATCTCCGCCAGCACTCCGTCCGGCGTGTACGCCGCCTGGTCACACCCCATCCGCTGCATCATCTCCGCTATAATCACGCCGTCAGGCTTCGTCCCCTCCAGCGGCGCGATCACCGCATTCACCCGCTGCACCCGCCGCTCCCCGTTCGTAAACGTCCCGCTCTTCTCCAGAAACGACGACGCCGGCAGCACCACGTCCGCAAACTCCGCCGTCGGAGTCATGAACAACTCCTGCACCACCAGAAACTCCAGCGCATTCAGCGCCGCCTTCACATGCTCCGTGTTAGGATCAGTCTGCGCCACGTCCTCTCCCATGATCCACATCGCCTTCAGCTTCCCATCCAGCGCCGCCTCGTACATCTGCGGAATCTTCCAGCCAATCTGATCCGACAGATGCACACCGTAAAACTCTTCGTACAAACGGTGCACCTCAGGATCGTTCACCGCCAGATAACCAGCCCCCTGGTGCGGCTGACATCCCATGTCCGCCGCCCCCTGCACGTTGTTCTGACCACGCAGCGGATTCACCCCCACCCCCGGCCGACCAATGTTCCCAGTCATCATCGCCAGATCCGCAATCGTCATCACCGTCTTCGACCCATGACTGTGCTCGGTCACCCCAAGCCCGTGAAACGCCATCGCCGCTGACGCACCCGCATACTCCAGCGCCGCAGCCTTCACCTGCTCCCGCGGCACGCCGTGAATCCTCTCCAGTTCATCCAGATCCAACCCTCTCAACCCTTCCTCAAACGCCTCCCAGTTCTCACACCGCTCCGTGATGAACTTGCGGTCAATCTTCCCCGCCTCCCAGATGTAATACGCAAACATATCCAGCAGCGCCACGTTCGTCCCCGGCCTCAACTGCAAATGATGCTTCGCATACGGCACCAGCTCGATCTCCCGCGGATCAATGATGATCAGCGGCACTCCCTTCATCGCCCGCTGCTTGATCTTGCTCCCAGTCACCGGATGCCCCTCCGTCGGATTCGCCCCGATCACCAGTATGCACTCCGTGTACTGCAGGTCGATCACACTGTTCGTCGCCGCTCCCGTCCCGAACGCCTTCTGCATCCCCCACGCCGTCGGACTGTGACACACCCGCGCACACGCATCAATGTTGTTAGTCCCGAACACGGTCCGGATGAACTTCTGCATCAGATAGTTCTCCTCATTCGTGCACCGCGCCGACGAAATCCCCCCCACCGCATTGCCGCCATGCTCCGCTTTGATCCTCCCCAGATTCGCCGCAATGTAATCATACGCCTCGTCCCACGTCGCTTCCTCGAACTTCCCGTCGCGCCGGATCAGCGGGCTCCTCAACCGGTCCCGGTGCTTCACAAACCGAAACGCATACCGTCCCTTCAGGCACGTGTGCGCATGGTTCACCTCGGAATCCAGCGGTGCCTGAATGCTCAGCACTTCATTCCCCTTCGTTGCCACACTCAGATTGCAACCCACCCCGCAATAAGTACAAACCGTCCGCGTCTTCTTCGTCGCCTCAATGCTCTTCGACTGAAACACATCGCTGATCGCTGACGTCGGACACGCCTGCGCACACGCCCCGCACGACACACACGGCGACTTCTCGAACGTCGTGTCCAATCCCTTGATGATCCTCGCCGCAAACCCGCGCCCGTGCATCGACAGCACATGCTGCCCCTGAATCTCATCGCACGCCCGCACACACCGCGAACAATTGATGCACTTCGACAAATCACTCGTCATGTAAGGATGCGACTCGTCCTTCTTCCGGTCCAGATGATTCGCCCCCGCCGGATAACGCACTTTCCTCACCCCCGTCTTCGCCGCCACGGTCTGCAATTCACAATTCCCGTTCACCTCGCACGTCAGACAATCGAGCGGGTGATCCGTTAGCACCAGCTCCACAATGTTCCGACGCAACCGCAGCACTTTCGCCGACTCCGTGTACACATGCATCCCCGCCGCCATCGGCGTGTGACACGACGCCACCACCCGACGCGGCCCGTCCGCCTGCAGCGCCACTTCCACCGAACACACCCGGCACGCCCCATACGGTTCTAACTGCGGCGCATCACAAAGCGTCGGCACATGCCCGCGGCCTTTGTAACGGTCCACAAACTTCAATACGGTCTCGCCCGGCTGCACGCCGCAGGCAACGCCGTCAATCCATGCAACGGTCGCAGTGTCAGGAAACTGGCTCATCGGAATCAGGGGGGGATGTTGATTTCTCCCCAAACCTGCCGATTCAGCCTCCTTTTGGCAAGTCCCGTGAACGCCGGTGCTTCAGATCCTGAAACAAATTGTAAAACGCCACCGACGCCGGCAGCGCATTCTGCAGAATCCCCACCGCGTCATTCTTCCCGAACACAAAATACGCCGTCGTCAGCCCCGCCCCCACCAGCGACACCACCCAGAACGACGTCGGCATCACCGCCGTCCCCGTCTTCTTCCGGTAATGCGCCTGCAGCACCCAACGCGCCGCAAACATCCCCGCGCCCGCCAGGCCCAGCAGCTTCCACCCACGCGGAGTCGTGTAACTCTCCTGCGAAGGCTCACTCAGCCACTGCACCATCACGTCCCACGCCGCCATCATTCCTTCGGTGGCGCAGCCTTCTTCACCGCCTTCTTCGCCGCAGGCTTCCGCCCCTTCGGTCCAGCCACCATCTTCTCCTGCACCATTCCCAGCCACTCACGGTACGTCAGCGCCAGCCCCGGCGGAAAAATGTCACTCCGGCATTCCTCCGCACAGAAATGCTCCAGCTCTTCCTCCCCATCGAAATCCTTCGTGATCTGCTGAATGTCCGCGATCACTTTCTTCCGCACCGCCTCATCCACCCGGTGCATGAACTGATTCGTCACATCCATCCAATCCTCTCCGTCATCGCACCAGTCCTGGTGAAACGTCGTGCCAAGGTACTTCTTCAGTTCGGAATAAGGCTTCTTCATGATTGTGGATATCCAGTAAGTATGCGCCACCCCAGCGGCGCGAATTCAGGGTCGCGTTCCAGCACCAGTCTCACGGAACTCACCGGCACCGCCGTCATGTTCCGCCGCGTCACCATGATCCCAACAGGCTTGTTCGCCGTGAAATCAAGCGTCAACCGCTCCTCATTCCCCCGCAGCCACTTCGCAATCTCCTTCTGCCGCGACGCGATCACCACCCCAACCACCACCTCCGCCACCGCCGCATCAGGAAACGACGACGCCGACCGAATCCCTCGCTGCTGCTCCAGCCGCTCAATCAGATCCGCCTCGGTCTTCCCCGTGTGCCGCGCCAGCAAATGTCCCCCGGCCTTCTCATGCGCCTTCAATCCCCCACCCGGCACCGCCGGCAATTGCTTCGCCGGCACCGGCTTCGGCACCACCTGCCCTCCCGCCGGAGCCTCCGCCCTCAGCGGCACAGCAAACCCACAGGCCATCGCCAGCATCCAGCCGCACACGCGCACCAATCGGGTCATCGTTCTCATATCAGAAAATTTGCGCCGCCCATCCAAGGCCGCTCGCCCTCACTGTGCACGTTCCATCCCCGCCGCAAAGTGAAATTCACCACGCCTCCACTCCCCACCCCCAACCGCTCCCCAACCCTTTCCTCAATTCACCCATGGACACCAGCCATCCCCCGCGCATGGCAGGTCTCATGAAACTCAACGAGCGCTGGCTCATGGAAATCGGCGGCTGGCAGGCCATGAAAACCGCTCGCTCACTCTGGCAGGCCGGAGCCGTCACCGAATTCGATTACGCCGACGGTCTCCTCAAAGGCATCGTCCGCTCCGGCGGCAAAGCCCTCGCCTGCGGGCTCCGCATCATCGGCCGCACCGATGTCGAAAACCTCTGCTCCTGCTACCTCGCAAGGCGCGACGGCCGCATCTGCGAACACTCCATCGCCGTCGGCATCGCCTGCATCCGCCGCAACGAAGCCAAACCCGATTCCCCATCCTCCCCATCATCCTCCGCCAAACCCTCCGCCCCCGCCACCCCCGCCGCCCCTCCCATCGTCTCCGCCCCCGGCCCGCTCCGCTTCGTCCTCAACGCCGCCTTCATGGACGGCCTCAAACGCGGCAAACTCGCCGTCTCCGTCGGCCAGGGCTCCGGCGACACTTCCCACGACACCCCCTTCCTCCGCTGGCTCGCCTCCCTCAAACAAAAAGCCGTCCCTCCCCACCTCGTCCTCGGCGCTGACCGCGAACTCCAATCGTTCCTCGCCGCCATCGCCAACCACCCGCGGCTCTCCATCCGCTCCGGCACCACCGAGTCCCCCATCGCCATCTCCAGCGAACCTCTCCGCCCCACCCTCACACTCTCAAAGGCACCCGCCGACTCCGCCTCCCTGACACTCTCCCTCCCGGACGGCGCCGTCGCCGCTCCCGCCGCCACCCCCGGCGCCCTCGGCTGGATCTGGCTCCCCTCCGCCTCTCTCCTCGCCCCGCTCCAGATCCCCCCGGCCTTCGCCGAACTCTCCTCCTTCCAGCCAGTCTCCAAACCCCGCGCATGGCTCGCCTCCATGCTCGGCAATCTCCAGGAATGGTTCTCCCTCGACTCCGCCGCCAGTGACCCAGACCTCCTCCGCCAGCGTCTCCTCCCCGCCCAGCCCGAATTCCTCCTCTCCCTCGAAGGCTCCCTCGAACGCATCGCCGCCCGTCTCCTCTGCCGCTATCAGGGCAACCCCGCCACCGTCGCACCCGGCGCTCCCGGCAACTCGGGCTTCCCCATCCCCTCACCCTCTCAACCCGGCGTCTTCCTAACCAGAAACGCCGCCGCGGAAGCCGCCGCCATCCGCCGTCTCGAACGCGCCGGCTTCACCGAAATCATCGGCGACGAACGCATCCTCCGCGGCGAGGGCCCCATCCTCCAGTTCATCGCCGGTGACCTCGAACGGCTCAAATCCGAATGGTCCGTCTCCTTTGGCTCCCGCTTCGCCGCCGCTTCCTCCAAAGTCGAACGGGTCGCCCCCGACTGGAAACCCGCAGGCTCCGGCCAGGACTGGCTCGCCTTCGACCTCCAGTTCGTCTCCTCCGGCGGCACCGTCTTCGACCGCGCCGCCATCGCCCGCATGCTCGCCACCGGCACCGGCCACCAGAAGCTCCCTAACGGCCGCACCGCCGTCATCAGTCTCGACGAAACCGCCGACTTCAACGAGGTCCTCCAGGACGTCCAGCCCGACCAGCACTCCGGCCACTTCCGCGTCCGCAAATCCCAGCTCGACTACCTCGCTCAATCCTTCAACTCTCCCCTCAACATCTCCCCCGCCGACTCATGGCCCGCCGCCGACTCAGTCCCCGCTCCCATCTTCAATATCCTCCGCGATTACCAGAAATCCGGGGTCCAATGGCTCCTCGATCAGGCCTCCGCCAGTCTCGGCGGCATCCTCGCCGACGAAATGGGTCTCGGCAAAACCCTCCAGACGCTCGCCCTCATCGCCGCTCTCCGCTCACGCTTCCCTGACCAACCCTGTCTCGTCGTCTGCCCCAAATCCCTCCTCGGCAACTGGGAAGCCGAAGCCGCTCGATTCACCCCGGACCTCCCCGTCCTCCGCCTCCACGGCCCTAACCGCGCCGATCTCTTCCCCCGCATCCCCTCCGCCGCCATCGTCCTCACCAGCTTCCAGCTCCTCGCCCGCGACGCCGCCAGCTACCCGCCCACCTCATGGGCCGCCGCCATCCTCGACGAAGCCGGCTTCATCAGAAACCCGGACACTCTAGCCGCTAAGGCCGCCCACCGCATCAACGCCCGCGTCCGCATTGCCCTGACAGGAACTCCCGTCGAGAACAGCGTCCGCGATCTCTGGTCCATCCTCCAGTTCGCCAGACCCGGCTATCTCGGCCCCCGCAACGACTTCAAGGAACGCTACGAACTCCCCCTCGCCGCCGGCAGCGCCGCCAAGGTCATCGACCGTCTCCGCCGCCGTCTCACGCCCTGTCTCCTCCGCCGTCTCAAACAGGACGTCGCCCGCGACCTCCCCTCCAAAATCGAATCCATCGTCCGCTGCGACCTCACCCCAACTCAGCGCGATCTCTACGCTGGCCTCCTCCGCGAGGGCGCAGCCAAGGTCATCGACGCAGAAAATTCCCGCCAGAAGGGCCAGGCGCGTCTCCACATGCTCACCGCTCTCCTCCGCCTCCGCCAGACCTGCTGCGACCCACGCCTCCTCCCTGGCTTCTCTCCTCCCAAACCCGCCGCCTCCGATGACCCGGACCCAGTCTCCGGTAAACTCGAGGCCCTCGCCGAACTCCTCGACGAAATCCGCGACGGCGGCCACTCCGTCCTCATCTTCAGCGCCTTCTCCTCCATGCTCGACCTCATCGAATCAACCGTCGCCGCCGCCGACATGGCATGGTGCCGCATCGATGGCAAAACCTCCGACCGCACCGCTCAGGTCGACGCCTTCCAGCGCGATCCCGAAAAACGGGTCTTCCTCATCAGTCTCAAAGCCGGCGGCTTCGGCCTCAACCTCACCAAAGCCGACACCGTCATCCACTTCGACCCATGGTGGAACCCTGCCGTCGAAGCCCAGGCCACCGACCGAGCCCACCGCATCGGCCAAAGCCGTCCAGTCACCATCTACAAGCTCATCTCATCAGGCACCGTCGAAGAAAAAATCCTCCTCCTCCAACAGAAAAAACGCGGGCTCATGGAAGCCACCCTCGACGACGACGCTCCAGTCATGGACGGGCTCTCCGACGACGATCTCCGCTCACTCCTCTCGCCTGCCTCTCTCTAACACCCCCTCCCGCATCCTCCCACCCCACCGCACCTCCACCTTTTTGCCCGAAACATCCCTTGCGCCGCTCCAAGCCCGGTATTATGAAACCGGAGGTAGTCAGTCACCGGCACGCCTCAGAGCTCTCTCTGGGTGTTTATCGACCTGTTCGAAAGTGATGTCCGCCAGGTCGCATTGCGGAGACCAATAATCCGCGAAAATAAACAAAACCTAGAGAATAGTATGAAAATGTACGTTGGTAATCTGTCGTTCGACGCTTCGGAGGCTGATCTCCGTGAACTCTTCAGCCAGTTCGGCCCAGTCACCGAGGCCGCCCTCGTTATGGACCGCATGACCGGCCGCCCTCGCGGCTTCGCGTTCGTCACCATGGCCACCAAAGAAGCCATGGATGCCGCCATTCACGAACTCAATAACAAGGACTTCATGGGCCGCCCACTCGCAGTCAATGAAGCCCGTCCGAAAGAAGATCGCCCATACGGCGGTGGCGGCGGCGGCGGCAGCCGTGGCGGTTACGGTGGTGGCGGCGGCGGCGGTGGCCGTTCCGGCGGCGGCGGCGGCGACTGGAAGCGCTCCGGCGGCGGCGGTGGCCGTTCCGGTGGCGGCGGCGGCGGCGGCGGCGGTGGCGACTGGAAGCGCGGCGGCGGCGGTGGCGGCGGCGGTGGCCGCTGGTAATCGCTCCACGGGCCCAGCCCGTTAGCATATTCCACAATCTCGAAGAGGGCTCCCGCAACGGAGCCCTCTTTTTCATGCCCTTCTCCCATCAGGGCGCTTGCACCTACCGCTCCTTGCTCTTCTAAAGTAATCCCTCCATGAGCCAGCCGTCTTCCCCAGCCCCGGTCTTCAACCGCAAGAACCCCTGCGCCGCACGCCTCCGTTCCGCCCAGCGTCTCTCCCGCGACGGCTCCCCCAAAGACACCCGCCACTACGAAATCAGTCTCGAAGGCAGCGGGCTCCACTACGAACCAGGCGACTCCCTCGCCGTCCTCCCCCAAAACTGCCCATCCCTCGTCCAGGAAACCCTCGACGCCCTCGGCTTCTCCGGCTCGGAACCAGTCAACGATCTCGACGGCCGCCCCGTCTCCATCCGCGAGGCCCTCACCACTTCCTGCGCCATCACCATCCCGGACCGCAAACTCCTCGCCGCCATCGCCGCCCGCGACGCCTCCGCCGCCCCAACCCTCGAACCGCTCCTCGGACCCGATAACAAGGACGCCCTCAACGCATGGCTCTACGGCCGCGATGTCCTCGACATCCTCCTCGCATTCCCCGACGCCAAATTCGATCCCCAGGAATTCGTCAGTCTCAACAAAAAGGTCCAGATCCGCCTCTACTCCATCAGCAGCAGTCTCCGCGCCCACCCCGACGAGGTCCACCTCACCGTCGCCACCGTCCGCTACCAAAGCCACGGCCGCGACCGCAAGGGCGTCGCCTCCACATGGCTCGCCGAACGCATCAGCCCAGGCACCACCATCCCCTGCTTCATCAACCACGGCAAAGGCTTCCGCCTCCCCGCCCCGGACGACGAGACCCCCATCATCATGTGCGGCCCAGGCACAGGCATCGCCCCGTTCCGCTCCTTCCTCGAAGAACGCCGCGCCACCTCAGCTCGCGGCAAAGCATGGCTCTTCTTCGGCGAAATCAGCGCCTCCACAGACTTCTTCTACGAACAGGAATGGCAGGACTTCCTCGCCGACGGCACCCTCACCAAACTCACCACCGCCTTCAGCCGCGACCAGGACCGCAAAATCTACGTCCAGCACCGCATGCTCGAAGAAGCCGCCGATCTCTGGCAATGGCTCGAAGCCGGAGCCATCTTCTACGTCTGCGGCGACGCCTCCCGCATGGCCGTCGATGTCGATAAAGCCCTCCACTCCGCCATCATGTCCGCAGGCGGCCGCTCCCCTGAAGAAGCCGACGCCTACCTCGCCGCACTCCGCGACTCCAAACGCTACCGCCGCGACGTCTACTGACCATACACCCTCCGAACCAGTCCTCCTCCGAACCAGCTAGCCGCCGGCTCTGGACTGCTGTCAGCATTACAGCTCTCTCCGCGCACGGAGTGCGCCTGCAAGCCCATCTCTCAACAAGCCCCTCCGCCCCCTAGCCAATCGGAGCCAGCAGCATCTCCAGATCCTCCGCCGTCAGCGCCACCGCTGGCGCCGACGCATCCAGCAACCCGGCCACCAGCGCCGACTTCCGCTGCTGCAACTCCAGAATCCGCTCCTCGATCGTCCCCTCGCAGATCAGCTTGTGCACAAACACCGTGCTCCGCTGCCCCATCCGGTGCGCCCGGTCCGTCGCCTGCGCCTCCGCCGCTGGATTCCACCAGGGATCATAATGTATCACCGTGTCCGCCGCCGTCAGATTCAACCCCGTCCCTCCCGCCTTCAGCGAAATCAGAAACACCGGCGACGCCCCTTTCTGAAACTCCTCCACCAGCGCACCTCGATTCTTCGTCTGCCCAGTCAGCAGCAACGGTTCAATCCCCGACGCCTTCAGCCGCTCCCGGATCACCTGCAGCATCTCCACAAACTGACTGAACACTAGCATCCTCCGCCCCTCCGCCACCAGCGGCTCCACCAGCTCCATCAAGGCGTCCAGCTTCGCACTCTCCTTCACCGCCTTCGCCGCATCCACCTTCAGCAGCTGCGGATGACAGCACACCTGCCGCAGCTTCAGTAGCGCATCCAGAATCATGATCCGGCTCCGCTCCATCCCCCGTCGGTCAATCTCCTCATGCACCCGCGCATCCATCGCCGCACGCACGCTCTCATACAGATCCGCCTGCGCCGCACTCAGCGGAATCCTCTGAATCGTCTCGATCTTCGGCGGCAACTCCCCCAGCACCGCCTGCTTCGTCCGCCGCAGAAACACCGGACCAATCCGCCGCACCAGCGCCTCCCGACGCTCTTTGTCCCCTAACCGCTCAATCGGGGTCCGGAACGCCGCCGTGAACTGATCCCGCGTCCCCAGAAAGCCCGGCAGCACAAAGTGATAGAGCGACCACAGCTCCCCCAGATGATTCTCCATCGGCGTTCCCGTCAGGCAGAACCTCGCCGACGCCTTCAGCCCGCACGCCGCCACCGCATTGCGCGTCCGCGGATTCTTGATGTTCTGCGCCTCGTCCAGCACCACCGCATGAAAATCCATCCCGCGGAACATCGCCTCGTCACGCACCAGAATCGGATAGGACGTGATCACCAGATCGGTCTTCCCAAGGCGTTCCCCCGAATCCGTCCGCCCCGTCCCATGATGCACCGTCACCGTCAGCGCCGGACAGAACTTCCGCGCCTCGCTCCGCCAGTTCGACACCAGACTCGTCGGACACACAATCAGCGTCGGCTTTCCCTCCGTCGTCCCGGCCTCCCGATCCGCCAGCACCAGCGCCAGCGTCTGCAGGGTCTTCCCCAACCCCATGTCGTCCGCCAGCACTCCTCCAAGGCTGTGCTTCGACAGAAACCGCAGCCACCGCCAGCCAGCTATCTGATAGGGCCGCAGCTCCGCCTCCAGCCCCGCCGGCAGCTCCGACTTGTCCTCCCATCCCTCACGCAGACCCGCCGCCAGCCCCCGCAACCGCTCCGCCGTCACCCGGAACATCACATCGTCATTGTCCGGCATCGAAGCCATCGCCGCCGCACGCAGCCGGTGCACCGGCATCCGCCCGCCCTCCAGTTGCTTCGCCCCGCCCGAGATCAATTCCGTCAGGCTGCTCAGAATCCGATGCAACCGGCTCGCCGGCACCGGCACCAGCCCGCCATTCTCATCCACCGGCACCAGCACCGCCTCATCCCCCATCACCGCTAGCCGCTCCAGCCGCAGCGCCCCGGGCTGCTTCTCCATGAACTTCACCAGCAGCGGCAGCAGCTGATACCGGGAACCCGCCAGCTCAAACCCGATCTCCGCCGCAAACCAGTCGCGCCGCCCGGTCTCCACCAGTTCCTCGTAATAACCATCCGGCCGCAGCACATTCAGCGCAAAATCCTCCGCCGTCTCCACCACCCACCCCGCCGCAGTCAGCCCCGGAACCCGCTCCATCAGCAATGTCACCCACGGTCCCACATCCGCAGGATTCGGATGAAAAATGAACGCATCCCTCAGCTCGGTCTTCAGCGCATAACTCAACGCCTCCCCGCACCGCACCATCCCCGCCTCCACCAGTCGCTCCGACGCCTCCCGCTCAACATCGAAATCCCGCTGCCATTCCCCCTGATGCCGCTTCCCGCTCCCGTACGGAAACCGCTGCCCCGGCGCAGCATCATACTCGAACTCCAGCAGCGCCATCTTCACCTTCTCCCCATACGGCACCCCACTGTACCACCCCACATAACCCGTAAACGGATACTCCGCAATCAACCGCAGCACCGGCCGAGCCTGCCCCGTCGGCACCGCCGCTTCCCCGCTCCCCTCTTCCACACTCGCCCGCAGCGGCTCCTCTAGCAGAAATTGCCCGGTCTCCGCAGGCTGCGGCAGATCACTCCGCGGCCGGTACCCCTTCATCACCGCCGCCAGCAATGCCGCGTACGCATGCTTGCAGTTCTTCCCCACCGGACAGCTGCACTCCGTCACCATCCGCTCAAAACCAAACCCCGTCGCCTCCACAAACACTTTGCAGTCCCCTCGCTCCCGCGTCGCCACCGTCGCCTCCACCTGCACTCCCCCGCGCAACACCGCCCGCCGGATCCCAAACACCAACCGCGTCCCGTACAGCGACATCACCGAATTCATCAACTCGGGCGGCAACTGGCTCAGCCACGACGCTTTCGCCAGCGCACTCCACAGGGTCAATCCTTTCATCGCACCCACCATGCGGATGCCCCTCCCTCCCGCAAGCGGCGGCCCGCCACTTTCCTCTCCAATCGCGAAAATTCCTCGTCTTCTCAATGAATACCCGTCGCCCCGCCGCGTCCATTCCATCGCCCCCCTCACTCCAATGAAATCCCTCATCGCCCGCCTCTCCACCCTCGCCCTCGCCACCGTCGCCGCAACCTCCCTCACAAGCTGCTACTACTACGACTACTGCCCGCCCGTCCCCGTCACCGCAGGCTATTGCCCTCCACCAGTCGTCGTCGCCCCCCGCCCTGTCGTCATCGCCCAGGCGCCCGTCTGCAACCCATGGAACGCCGGCTGGGTCGGCGGCGGTTGGGGCAGCGTCGCATGGAACTCCGCTCCCTACGGCGGCGGCTTCTGCAACCCATACCCACGCTACGCAGGGGGCTACGGCGGCTTCGGCGGCTACTACGGCGGCGGCTTCAACCGCGGCTACTGCCGCTGACCCTCAAAGCATCCCGTGCCGCTTCAACTCGTGAATTAGCCAGGTTCCCAGCGCGAACGCAAACGCCACCAGCCCCAGCGCCACCATCGCCTGATACGAGCGCTGGCGCTTCTCAATCCGTTCCTGCATCCGCGTCCGCCGGTACCGCGGCCCCTCATCCTCGTCCTCCGACGGCAAGGTCCATGCCCTCTGCCGCTCGGAAGCCGCAGGCCGACTCGAAAACCCCCTCGGCGGCTCCACCGTAGTCACCGCATCCAACCGGTGCAGTCGTTCCTTCAACTCATTCTGCCGCGCCGTCACCGCATGCAGTTGCCGTCTCAATTCCTCGGTTTCCTTGCGGCTCGTCGGACGGCTGGTCGTGGCGCGGGTCGGGTTTGCAGGTTTCCGGTTCATGCGAGGTTCACGTTGGCTGATTCCCAGTGTGGGTATTACAGTTTTCCTAAAAGTTCCAACCTTTTTATCTTACGTATTGCAAAAAATACCGGAATCCCCGCCACCACCACCGTCAAAACCACCAATCCCACCCCGGAAATCACCAGATTCCACCCGTGCTCACCCGCCCCGGCCGCCCCCTCCCCGGGCCGCGCCGCCCTCAAACTCGGCCACACGAAAATCGGCAGAAACCCCAGAATATAAACGAAATTCAGGATCAGACACAGGGTCCCTCCAAACCCCGACACAATCTTCGCCGGACTGTGATCCACAAAATTTGGAAAAATCGCCCCCAGACTCAGCGCCAACCCCGTCAACCCGCCACCCATCAGCACAATCGACCCACAGTAAAATCCCAGATCAGCCCGCGACATCCCCAGCTTGATCCCAGACACCAGCATCAATACCCCCGTCGCCGTCCCGATCAGCACCGCAAACAACCCCAGCTTCTGCCAGAACACCCGACTCAAACCCACCGGCGACAACCCCAGAATCCACAGCCGTCTCCCCTCCAGGCTGAACATCGGAAAGATAAACCGCGTCGTCAGCGTCGACAGCGTCAGACAGCACACCGCAAAATTCAACGTGCTCAGGATCAACCGGAACAACGGACGGTTCGGATCACTGTCCATCGCCCGGTTCAGATTCGACGCATACACCAGCAGCAGCCCGAACACCACCGCACACGGAATCCATTGCGCCGGATCCCGCGAAAACTCCCTCAAATCCTTCCGGATCAACGCCGCCGTGTCCCGCCTCAAAAACGGCAGTCTCCCCACCCACCCGCGCCGAAACGCCGCCTCCACCGCCGCCTCATCCGTCCCCCCGCGCCGCCCCGTCTTCATCGCCTTCCGCCGCTGACTCAGATTCCACGCCTCATACATCGCCGGACTCGCCACCACCACACACACCCACCCCAGCATCAGCGCCCAACTCGCCAGCACCATCCCGAAAAA
>JAIXPK010000094.1 GCA_027486335.1 Verrucomicrobiaceae bacterium
GGCTTCTCCATCCTCGACTCCGACGACTCCAAATCCCTCATGTCCAAGGTCATCAAGGACAACGCGGAAACCGTTAAACAGATCGAACGCGCCACCGGCGAAAAATTCCCCAAAGCCCCCGTCATCCTCAGTCTCCTCAGCTTCGCCGTCAATACCCGCACCCCCCTGGCCAAGGTCGTCCGCGACCGCTTCAGCCCCGGCCACGATGTCTCCGAAGGCATCCGCAAAATCGCCGACCAGTACGATCAGCGTAAACGCGACGCCAACTCCGCCGACTTCGACGACCTCCTAACCCGCACGCTCGATCTCTTCGCCTCCCACCCCGGAATCCTCGCCGAGTACCAGTTCCAGTTCCAGTTCATCCTCGTCGACGAATACCAGGACACCAACCCGGTTCAGGGCGAAATCATCGAAAAGCTCGCCGGCACTCACGGCAATGTCATGGTCGTCGGCGATGACGCCCAGAGCATCTATTCATGGCGCGGCGCAGACTTCGCTAACATCATCGGCTTCCCCGAACGCCACTCCGGTACCCAGGTCTTCAAAATCGAAACCAATTACCGCAGCACCCCGGAAATCCTCTCGGTCGCCAACGCCTCCATCGGCCTCAATACCCGCCAGTTCGCCAAAGCCCTCCAGCCAGCCTGCGCCAGCCTCCAGCACAAGCCAGTCATGGCCGCCCTCTACACCCCGGAGGAACAGGCCATGTTCGTCGCCCAGCGCATGCAGGAACTCCACGACGAGGAAGGCATCCCATGGAACGAAATGGCCGTCCTCTACCGCGCCCACTTCCAGAGCATGGAAGTCCAGCTCCACCTGACCAGAGCCGCCATCCCCTTCGTCGTCACCAGCGGCCTCCGCTTCTTCGAAAGCGCTCACCTCAAGGACTTCACCGCCTACCTCCGCCTCATCGTCAACCCGCGCGACGACGCCTCCTTCGAACGCATCGCCCAGATGCTCCCAGGCATCGGCGCAGGCACCGCCGCTAAAATGCTCGCCGCATGGCGTCTTTCCCCCTTCGCCTCCTCAGGCACTCTTCCCACTAGCTTCTCCGACCTCCTCGCCTCCATCAAGGTCCCCGCCCGCGCCCAGGCCGACTGGACCCAGTTAGGCTTCACCCTCGACGAGTTCCTCGACGGCAACGGCGGCCTCCACCCTCCAGCCACCCTCATGCGCAGTCTCTGGGAAGGGGTCTACCAGAAACACCTCAAGGCCTCCTTCGACAACGCCTCCTCACGCACCGAAGACGTCCTCCAGTTCATGGCCTTCGCCGATCGCTACGAATCCCTCCAGGATCTCCTCTCCGATCTCTCCCTCCTCAGTGGCCCCGAAGCCGCAGACTCCGCCAAATCCAAGGACCGCGAATCCGTCGTCCTCTCCACCGTCCATCAGGCCAAGGGCCTCGAATGGAAGGTCGTCTTCATCGTCTGGCTCGCCCAGGGCATGTTCCCTAACCTCCGCGCCGTCGAGGAAAGCGGCGACCTCGGCCTCGAAGAGGAACGCCGTCTCTTCTACGTCGCCGTCACCCGCGCCCGCGAACAGCTCCACCTCCTCTACCCGCGCTTCTGGCCCAAATCCTACGCCGGCGACCCATGGCAGCAGCCTTCCCAGTTCCTCTCCGAAATCCCCCGCACCGCCATCGACGAATGGCGCATCGGCTCTGGCTTCTAACCTCTCCTCATCTCCTATCATGACCTCTCCGGATCCCCAGTCTCACACTCCCTCCGGCCGCTGGCCGTCTCAGGTCAAGTTCATCCTCGGCAACGAAGGCGCTGAACGCTTCAGCTATTACGGCATGAAGGGCATCCTCACCGTCTACCTCACGACGGTCCTCCTCATGTCCAAGGACCATGCCTCCAGCATCGTCCACCTCTTCGGCTTCGTGAACTACTTCATGCCGGTCCTCGGCGCATGGATCTCCGACCGCTTCTGGGGCCGCTACCGCACCATCCTCTGGATCTCCCTATCCTACTGTCTCGGTCACGCCGTCCTCGCCTGCACCGACCTCACCCACTCCATGGACAGCAAAACCATGCTGCTCTACGCAGGCCTCGGCCTCATCGCCTTCGGCTCAGGCGGCATCAAACCCTGCGTCTCCGCCTTCATGGGCGACCAGTTCGGCCCCTCCCAGCGCCACCTCCTCAACAAGGCCTACGCTGCCTTCTACTGGATGATCAATCTCGGCAGCACCCTCGCCTTCCTCATCATCCCATGGGTCCGCGACACCCACGGCTACAGCTGGGCCTTCGGCATCCCCGGCATCGCCATGGGCATCGCCACCATCATCTTCTACCTCGGCACCCCGCGCTACGAACACGTCCCGCCCTCCGGCGACCCCGCATGGCTCTCCAAAGTCGCATGGCTCGCCGCCCTCCTCCTCTCCATCACCGGCCTCATCCTCGTCAGCCTCAAAGCCCCCGCCGCCTTCAACACCTCCCTCTGGGCCGTCCTCACCGCCTTCACCGTCGCCGTCATCCTCTGGTCCGTTAAGCTCGTTCAGTCCGTCAACGCCGCCTCCTCCCCGCTCGATCTCTCCGCCTTCTCCGTCTGGTGGTACGGACTCCTCCGCTGGTTCGGCAGCCGCTTCCGCAACTTCTCAGGACCCATCACCGAAAAATTCACACCCGTCGCCGCCGACCAGGGCCTCTCCTACGGCCGCATCCTCTCCGTCTTCGCCATGGTCCCGGTCTTCTGGGCCCTCTTCGACCAGACGTTCTCCACATGGGTCCTCCAGGGCGGCCAGATGAAGAAATACCTTCTCGGCTCCTACGAAATCGGCGCGGAACAAATGCTCTCCGCCAACCCCATCTTCGTCCTCATGATGGTCCCCTTCACCACCCTCGTCCTCTACCCGCTCCTCGGGAAAATCGCCACGCCCCTCCGCCGCATGGCCTTCGGCATGGTCCTCGCAGCCCTCTCCTTCGTCTTCGTCGCATGGCTCCAGCAGCGCCTCGAAGCCGGCGAATCCCTCAGCATCCTCTGGCAGCTCCTCCCCTACCTCATCATCACCATGGCAGAGGTCCTCATCAGCACCACAGGCCTCGAATTCGCCTTCACCCAGGCCCCCAAGGCCATGAAATCCACCATCACAGGCTACTGGCAACTCACCGTCGCCGTCGGTAACCTCCTCGTCGTCTTCATCACCGCAGCCCTCGGCGGCGGCCACGGCGACGAATCCGTCAGCAGCGGCCGCTTCATGCTCTACGCCGCCATCACCGCCGTCGTCGCCGTCCTCTTCAGCCTCATCGCCGCACGCTACCGCTACCGCGACCAACTCGCCCCGGAACCCGCCTGACCATCTCAGCAACCCGTCACGCCACAATGGCAAGCAAAGTGGCACGGGCATCCTGCCTGTGACCTCAGTACCAATGGCAAGCAAAGTGGCACGGGCATCTTGCCTGTGACCCTCAATGCCAATGGCTAGCAAAGTGGCACGGGCATCTTGCCTGTGACCCTCAATGCCAATGGCAAGCAAAGTGGCACGGGCATCCTGGCTGTGACCTCAATGCCAATGGCTAGCAAAGTGGCACGGGCATCCTGCCTGTGACCTCCATACCAAAGCCCCAAAAGTAGAAGCGGCGTCCCGCCGCTTGCCTCCTCCCCAGTGCAGCCACCTTGACAAGGCCGCCCCGCCCTTGTCCTCCGTACCAGCCTCCCCCAATCCCAACGGCCCAAAGGGCCCAAAGAACTAAGCCCAGGGACGCAGCAACGCGAAGGCCCTGGGAAGCGAAGGCCCTGGGATCACACGATTCCAATTCCCAGCGTCCCAACGGGGCGCAAGAACTCCCGCCCTAACACACTCCAGGAACTCTGGCCGCCTCGCCGCAACGCGCCCAAAGCACTCCCAGGGTTGGCCTGCGGCCCGCAGGCCAACCGCGGGTCTCCACCACAACACCCGCCAACCCCAACCGGGTTGCGTCCCTAGCCACATCCGTCCTGCCGCGGCCGATCTGTCCGCTGCATGATCACGTCGCACCCGCCACACCTGCAAGGCGGACGGGATTTCCGGTTTTGACGGCTCCCCGCTGCCATAGCATACTGTCAGAGGAAACCCACACCCCATGACCACCATATTCACAGCCAATCTGCCACCAGGCGTGGAGCTGCCTGAAGAAACATGGCTGGCCGCCACCGTGCGACGCCACGGCTCCCTGCTCGAAATCACCGCCCGTGAGCCCGTCGCCTCAGCACCGGAATCCCGGGAACTGGCGCTCGAAGCATGGCTGGCGCACAGCGCGAGCCGCCCGCCCACGAACTTTAGTGATAGTGCCTGCGACGATCTCCGCTGGGAGGAACTGAAGGCCAAATTCCGGCTCTAGACTTTGCGTCTCCTCGTGGATACCAACATCTGGCTTGATGTCGCACTGAACAGGGCGGCCGTGCAGAAACAACTCCTTCTCTTCGGGGAGGAACCCGCTGCTGCATGAACACGCTGCGCATCGTAATCGATACCAACGTGCTCGTGGCAGGCCTCCGGTCACGGCACGGGGCTTCATTCGAGCTGCTAAACCGTCTGGGCGGTCCGGATTTTCTGCCGGTGGTTTCCCCGCCGCTCTGCCTGGAATACGAGGATGTGCTCTCCCGGCCGGGTCTCGTTCCCGGATTTTCACCGCAGGATGCCGCTGACTTTGTAGACTACTTCATGTCCGTAAGCGAAGAACGGCGGGTCTATTTTCTCTGGCGCCCGTGGCTACGGGATCCCAAGGATGACCTCGTGCTCGAGGTGGCGGTCGCCGCCGGTGCAAGGCACATTGTCACCCACAATACCCGCGATTTTGCGGGAGCGGACCGGCTCGGAATCAGTATTGTCACCCCGAATCTGTTTCTAACTCAACTCAGAAAAACATGAGCACTCTGACCATATCCGTTCCCGACTCCATCCGCCGCCGCGCGGAAGCCCTGGCGCAGAACGACGGCATCAGCATGGACCAGTTTGTTGCCCTCGCCATGGCCGAAAAAGTGGCGGTGCTCGATGCCGGAACCTACCTGAGCGAACGGGCCGCCCGCGGCAGCCGGGAGAAGTTCGACCGTATTCTCGCCCGCGTACCGGACGTCCCGCCACAGCCAGGTGATGAACGCACGGATTGACCCACTGTGAACCCGCCGCTCACCGCCGAGTCTGGAAACGGACAGGCATTTCCATCCTCTGAGGCGTTCCCAGCTTCGCTTCGATGGGCTCCCCGCCGCGTGATCCACCGCCTCAATCTCGCCACCACGGGCAAAAACCATCGCCAACCCGCCGCAGATCCCGCCTGCCCCGCGGCCTCCCTTCCATCTCTCCCTCACACAAAAAAAACGGAGCGGGTTCCCACCCGCTCCGTTTTCGTTTCAATTGCCGTCCCTCACCTCCTCACGGCCGCGGACGCTTCGGCCCGCTAGGCTTGCCGTAGCTCTTCCCGCCGCCCGCGCCTCCCCCACCACCGGAATAACCCCGGCCACCACCAGCCCCGTAACTCTTCCCATACCCACCACCACCGCCGCTACCACCACCACCGTACCCACCGCCACCACCGCCGCGACGCTCGCCACCGGCAGCACCGCCACCATAACCACCACCGCCACCGCCATAGCCACCACCACCACCACCACGCGAATCCTCACGGCCCCGCGGCGGCCCGTAAGAACGCGCCGGCCCGCGGCTGTCATTCGGACGCCCGTACTGCGGCTTCGCCGGCCCGCGCTCCCACGGCGGCGGTCCCGACCGGAACCCGCCCCCGCCCTCACCGCGACCCTCGCCGCGTTCTTCGCTCCGCCCGTGCACCGTCGCCTTCACCCGCACCTTGTGACCGTTGAAATCACCGCCGTCCAAGGCCTCGATGATTTCCTTCGCATGCGGCCCTAGCACCTGCGCATGCGTCTCCGCATTCTGCAGCTTGATCAATCCCACCACCTTCGCCGGAAAATCCGACCCCGACGACACCACATCCAGAATGTCCCGCGGCGTCAGCCCGTGATCTTTCCCCACGTTGAAGGTGATCCACTTGTACCCTGGCGCAGCCGAAGGCAATCCCTTCGACGTATCCTCCTTCTTCTCACGCACCGCGGCACCAGACCCCGCTTCCTTCGCCTCAACCAATAGCAATCCCTCGGCTTCCTCATCGGAAATCCGCGGCTGCTTCGCCTTCTTCGGCTTCGCCACCTTCACCTCAGGCACCTCCTCTTCCTTCACCGCCACCGGAACCTCCGTCTCCTCAACCACCGCGTCTTCTTCTTCGCCCTCGTCCTCGTCTTCTTCGGCCTCCACCGGCGCCACCGCCGCCACCTTCACCTTCGCAACCACCGGCGCTTCCTCCTTCTCTTCCTTCTCCTCCTTCTGTTCTACCACCACAGCCGCTTTCGCCGCCTTCGCAGCCTTCGCCGTCACCACCACCCGCACCTCGGATACCGGAGCCGCCACTTCTTCCTTCTCCTCCTTCTCCTCCTTCGCCTCCACTTCCTCAACAGGAGCCACCACCGCCTTCACCTTCTTCGGCTTCACCGGCACCACCGCCGCCACTTCCTCCACGGCCTTCGCCGCTTCCTCAACCACCGGCACCTCCACAGCCTTCACAGGCTCCACCGCCGCCGCCGCCTTCACAAACTTCGGCTCCGCTGCCTTCGCAGGCACCGCCGCAGGCTTCGCCGCTGGCAGCGCAGCCTTCGCCGCCGGACGCACTTCCGCCGCCCGACCCTGCGGAGCCGCATCGCGCCGCGCAAACGGATCACCGCCGCCCGGCATTTCCGTCTCGATCCCGCTAGCTGCTAGCAACTCGTACAGCAGCGCCGCCGCCAGATCCGTCCCCGCATGCCCTTCATCCAGCAGTCGGTCAATGCTCGACGCGTGCGCCGTATGCCGCCCCGCCTCCAGGGTCGCCCGCACCTTGTCCAGCACCCCGGACAACCGCTTCTCTTCCACCTGATCCCATGTCGGCACTTTCCCGCGCTGCATCCGCTGCCTCGTAAACCGCTCCACCCCCTGCAACCGGTACAATTCACGCCCGCTGATCAGCGTCAGCGCCACGCCCTTCCGCCCGGCCCGACCAGTCCGCCCAATCCGGTGCACGTAATCCTCAGGGTCATACGGCATGTCAAAATTCACCACCAGATCCAGATCATCCACGTCAATCCCCCGCCCGGCCACATCCGTCGCCACTAGCAGATCAAACCCGCTGCTCTTGAACTTTGCCAGCGTCCGCGTCCGCATCACCTGACTCAATCCACCATGCAGCCGGTCCGCCGAATACCCGCGCGCAATCAGCGCATCCGCCACATCATCCACCGTCCGCTGCGTGTTGCAGAAAATAATCCCAAGGCGCGCATCATGCATGTCCACCAATCGCGTCAGCGCATCCAGCTTCGCACGCGGCGGTACATCATAATAAATCTGCTCCACCGTCGGCACCGTCATCGTCTGCGCCTCAATCCGGATATGCTGCGGATTCGACGAGAAATCGTCAATCAACCGCCGGATCGCCGGCGGCAGCGTCGCACTGAAAAACACCGTCTGCCGCTCCCTTGGCGTCCCTGACAGAATCCGCTCCATGTCCTCACGGAAACCCATGTCCAGCATCCGGTCACACTCGTCCAGCACCACCATCTTGATGTGCGACAAATCCAGCGTGTTCCGCTGCAGGTGATCAATAATCCGCCCAGGCGTCCCAATCACCACCTGCGGCCCCTTCCTCAATTCCGAAAACTGTCGCTCATAACTCGCCCCGCCAAAAATCGGCACCGTATGCACCTTCGGCCGAAACGCCGCCAGTCGAGCAAATTCCTCCGCCACCTGCACCGCCAGCTCACGCGTCGGCACCATCACCAGAATCTCCACCCTCCGCCCGGCATCATCAATCCGCTCAATCGCAGGAATCGCAAACGCCGCCGTCTTACCACTCCCAGTCGCTGACTGGCCCACCACATCCTTCCCCTCCATCAGCACAGGGATCGCTGCCGACTGAATCGGGGATGTCTGTTCAAAGCCGAGCTTCTCCACGGCCTTAAGAATTGGCTCGGACAGCCCGAGCTCTGAAAATAGTCTTTTTTGCATGAACACGAACCCTAAGCCGATTTTTGCCTTTCCGCCACGCGTCTTTTCAAAAGTCTCGGATTTCATCATCCGCACCCCCGGAAGATCCCCCGCTCCCTCCCCGTTTCTTCCTCCTCATCGCCCCGCCCCATGACGCCTTTCTCAACCTCCCGACGCTCCCTCTGCCGCCAGCTCACAGGCGCCGTCGCCGCCGCCTCCCTCCCCTCTCTAGCCTCCCCACCCGACGACGACGCCAACTTCACGTTCTTCGTCGTCGCCGACCCCCAGATCCATCTCGATAAATGGGGCACCGCAGGCACCGAAGCCACCATCCACACGCTCAACTCCCTCCCGGACAAGGACTTCCCACTCGGCGGCAAAGTCGGCAACCCCCGCGCCGTCCTCGTCGCCGGCGACCTCGTCGACGTCACCGACGACCCCCGCCACTGGGAAACCTATCGCCGGTTCTTCGACCCCAACGGCAAGGCCCTCCTCAAATTCCCGGCCTTCGAATGCATCGGCAATCACGACCTCTCCCCTGCCTCCGCCACCGGCTTCAGCAATGTCCAGGAAGCCTTCATCGCCCGCTCCAAATCCCGCTCCGGACCCGAAAAATTCCACTACGACGCCGACGGCTACCACTACTCATGGGACTGGGGCCCCCTCCATCTCGTCAATCTCAACCTCTTCCCGGGCAACGAACCCCGCCCAGTCTACGACCGCCCCGTCCCATGGAATAACCCCCGCCGCAGTCTCGACTTCCTCCGCGACGACCTTCGCACCTCCGTCGGCAACTCCGGCCGCCCCGTCATCCTCATGTGGCACTACGGCCTCCGCGGCTGGGGCCTCGAAAAATGGTGGCAACCCGCAGACCTCGCCGCCCTCAGAACCGTCCTCGCACCCTATCATATCGCCCTGATCCTCCACGGCCACGAACACGCCTTCGCCCAGTACACATGGGAATCCTACCCGGTCTTCATGTGCCCCTCCCCACAGAAAGACCGCGACCCCAAATCCCCGGACACCCCCCGCACCCCCAAAGGCTTCCTCGTCATCCGCCTCGCCAGCGGCGAACTCCAGCTCGCCCACCACAACGCCTCCGGCTGGGCCGAAACATGGCGTCAGCGCGTCCTCCCAGCCTGACCCCTCCCGGAAATCCTCCCCACGCGGCATGTTGCTCTGGCGCATCCGCAACCACGCCGTAAACTGCACGCCGCGCGCATGGGACACTTTTTCACACAGCACTGGCGGCCCATCCTTGAGGTTTTCCTCATGGGAGGCCTCCTCCTGCTCCTGTGGCGCTACCTCCGCAGCTCCAACAGCTCCCAGGTCCCCGCCCAGATCACCGTCCTCGTCCTCTCCCTCCTCATCGCCGCCCACCTCCTCGGCATGGAACTCATCCGCAGCGTCGCCTTCTTCGCAGGCGTCGTCCTCGTCGTCGTCTTCCAACCAGAAGTCCGCCGCGCCTTCGTCTCCCTCGGCAGCACCCGCTTCTTCTCCACCTCCCGCGAAAACCTCCAACTCGTCGAAGCCATCGAGGAATCCACCTCACAACTCTCCGCCAAACGCTTCGGCGCTCTCTTCGCCTTCGAACGCGGCATGGACCTCGACCAGTTCGTCGAAACCGGCGTCGAAATCGATAGCAAATTCGCTCCCGAACTCGTCTTCACCATCTTCAACCCCAAAACCTCCCTCCACGACGGCGGCATCATCCTCCGCCAGGGCCGCATCGCCGCCGCTGGCTGCGTCTTCCCAGTCAGCCAGCGCGAACTCTCAGACCGCTCCATCGGCCTCCGCCACCGCGCCGCCATGGGCATCACCGAACAAACCGACGCCATCGCCGTCGTCGTCTCCGAAGAAACCGGCCAGATCTCCCTCTGCGCCGACGGCGAAATCCACCAGGCTCTCTCCCCAGCCATCTTCCGCGAACGCCTCGCCCATCTCCTCAAAGACCGCCGCACCCGCGACTCCGAATCCCGCGAACGCGAAGCCCTCGCCGAACGATCCGCCTCAGAACGCATCGAAGCCTGACACCACGCACCAGCCTAGCACTCCCACCACTCCCCATCGTGTTCCAGGTCATCTTCAACGAAATCAGCGCCGCAGAAATGAGCCAGCTCGACACGCTGCTCCAACTCGACCTCCTCTCCGAATTCAAAGTCTCCCCAGACGACCTCCAGAAACCAGACGGCGAACGCTTCGGCCTCATCTCCAGCAGCGGCAAAAAACTCCACCGCTTCCGCGCCAAAGGCTACCGCATCTACTTCGAAGTCGTCGACTCAGGCGTCCGCATCCACCGCGTCCTCCACAAAAACTCCCTCTCCGACTTCCTCTTCCGCAACGGCAGCAAAATCGCCGGCCCAGAAGACGAAATCCTCTCCAAAAGCAAGAACTTCTGGAAACTCATCGAAGAAGGCGAACGCGCCCGCCCCGTCTAACCCCCACCAAAGTGGCACGGGCATCCTGCCTGTGACCACTAATGCAGCCTCCCTGAACATTCCCTCTACCCGCACCATCGCATACCCCCCATCCCGCAGGGATGACAGCCCCTAGCCAGTGGTTGAGCAACGCGACACCACCGGCTTCTCGTTAGCATTTCCCCGCCCGTCCATCCCGTCCATCCCGTCCATCATCGCGCCTCTCCGCCGCCGCGACCGAGTCGTTCCCTCCTGCCCCCAGCACCGCGAAATCACCGCCCTCGCGAAATCCCTCGGCATCCCGTGGCCGCGAAACATCCTGCGCCACTCGTTCATTTCCTACCGCATCGCCATCGTGAAGAGCGCCGACCAGGTCGCCCACCGCAAGCCTGCTCAAAACCCGGACCGTTAGCGCGGCGAGCCATTTTCCCTCACGGCAAGGCACAACGAAGCCGTTGAGAAAAAGGGCCGCCGCCCGGAGGGGACTCCCTCGAATCAAACCGGCGCAGCCGCATGCTTCCAGACCAACATCTCTCCTTCCGCTAATAGTCCCGGTTTTTCCCCGATGGCATGGCCCCGCTCTGCGGATCCGAAGAACCGCTTCTCCGATGAGACCACCGCCAACCTGCGGCGTCAAAGCAACGTTTTCCGACTGTCCCGAAACCGCAGACCCCTGTCCTGTCTCACGCGCCCCCACTGCATTCCGCCTCATCAACGCTGCCTCGCTGACCAGCCGGAACCCCCCTTGAACCCCACCTCCCCCGCCCCATCACTCTCAGCTCGAGCCCGTCCAGCGCCTCCCCACCACCCGCCACCCCGCTCTCCCCATGCCGCGCCTCCTCTTCCTCTCACTCTCAATCCTCTCTTCCTGCCTCCTCGCCGCCGATCAGCCCGCCACTCTCCCCACATCCTCCGCCAACGGCACCGTCACCGTCACCCTCACAGAATTCCCCGGAGCCATCAACAATCCCCTCAAGGGCTTCCGCAATCACAAACCCGGCGGCTTCGGCCTCCTCGTCCGCCAGTACATCCCGTGGAATGCCATCGAACTCGCCGCCGGCGACTCCGTCGACCGCATCATCGCCCACACCAACTCCATCACCACCACCAGCTCCGGCGTCCCCTTCGAAAACCTTAACATCAAACTCATCCCCCGCGTCTTCCTCGACTGGGACGGCACCCCGGGCACCCCCGGAAAACCTAACCAGCACTGGCCCGCCGACCTCCACACCTTCGACTACGACAGCCCCGCCTTCCAGTCCCGCCTCCAGGCCCTCATCGCCAAACTCGGCAAGGCATGGGACCACGACCCACGCATCTTCGCCGTCCAGATGGGCCTCATCGGCCACTTCGGCGAACACCACCACCCAGCTCCCACTCCCGCCCAGCGCCAGCTCCTCGCCGACGCCTTCCAGAAAGCCTTCAAAAACAAACCCGTCCTCGTCCGCCACACCGACCCCGAATTCATCGCCGCAGGCTTCGGCATCTATTACGATACCTTCGCTAACATCACCCGCGAACCCCCGGACGGCCCGCACGACCAGTTCCCATGGCAGGCCACTCACGTCTACCCCCACATCTGGAAACGCGCCCCCATCGAAGGCGAGGTCGAATACCACTGGCAGCAGCAGCGCCCCAACGCCCTGCCGGATCAAACTTTCGGCCGCACCCCGGACGAAACCCTCACATCCCCGGCCTTCCGCCGCTTCATCACTGACAAAATCCGCCGCTACCACGCCAGCTACCTCGGCTGGATCGACGACTACTCACCTTCCAA
>JAIXPK010000118.1 GCA_027486335.1 Verrucomicrobiaceae bacterium
ATCAGGGAACCGGCGGCGCCGGCTGCGAGGGAACGGAACGTGAGTTTGGTCATTGGTGGTTTGGTTGTGGACTGGGCTCCGGGGAGACAGGCCGATGGTTTGCTGCCCGCCGTAATGGCTGTGAGACCATGGGCGACACCTTTCCGGTTCCGCGGGCCGTTTGAAGGGCTTGAGGGACCGGAAAGGGTACGTCACTTCACAGCAGGGGTTGTGCCATGAGTTAAGAATTTGTCTGAATATTTTCGGAAAAAGGAATGATTGAGGGAAGATGACTATTTGTGGGTGCCTGAGAAGATCATGACGAGGTCGATGACGAAGAGGAGGACGATTCCGGCTTCGAGCCAGAGCATGACCTTGTGATTCCGGTCCTGCTTGAGCATTTCGTAGAGACTGTCGAGGGTGCGGAGTTTTTCGTCGATGGCGCGGTGCCAGTCGGCGAGATGGAAGAGGCGGGCGGAGTTTTCGTAGACGCGTGCGAGGTGCCATTCGCCGAAGAACTTAGTGATATTGGAGAGTTCGTCGCTGAAGCGAGCGAGGTCGATTCTGAGTTCGTGGAGTTCGGTGAGGATGCCTGCGCGGCGGAAGCGTTTGGAGAGGTCGCGGTAGGCGCGTTCGAGGGCGTCGTCGAGGTAGGTGTCGTAGGCGTCGAGTTCTTCGAGTTGGACGTTGGCGAGTTCGATGACGTAGAGGGATTCGTCGAAGTCGGCTGGGCGGTCGATGATGAGGGCGGCGTCCCAGTCACCGGCGATGAGGTCGTGGTGGTAGTAGCTGAGTGGGCGGCTGGTGGATTCGGCGACTTCCTGATCGGAGAGGACTGAGGGGTCGGGTTCGCTGGTGAGGAGAGCGGCGACGTCGCGGCGGTTCTGCTCGAGCCATGTGAGGGCTGGGACGCTGATGGCAGGTGAGGAGGAATCGATGCAGAAGACGGTGTAGGCTTCGCCTGGTGGGAGTGAGGGGTGAGGGCGGATGGAGCAGGAGGCGAGTTCCGAGCGGGCTTGCTCCATGAGAGCGGCGGCGTGAGCGGCGATGGAGAGACCGTCGGAGCGCTGGAAGCGGAGAGGGTTGGTGAGATCGGAGAGGGAATTGACGGCGAAAGGAGTGCGGATGGTGACGCTGAGTGCGCCGACTGGGAGGACCTTGATGGAGCACTGGAGGGTGATGGGGCCGGAGAGGGAATCCCATGAAGTGTCTGGGAGTTTCGCGGTCAGCGGGCGGTAGAGCGTGCGGCCGCGCGGGGAGTGTTTGCGGTTGTCCGGGAGGAAGGGGAGGAGCGGGCAGCCGAGGAGGGATGCCATGGGGATGCGCTGCATGTCGTAGGCGATGTCGCAGGCGAAGAGGTGGACGACTTCGCCATGGAGTGCTGCGGGGGACATGACTCAGGTTACGCTGATGCTGGCGTGAGGGAAATGGGAAATGGGGTGATGGTGTTGGAGGAAGGCGGTGAGCCATGCGGAGGACTCGTGAGGGGGGAGCCAGCGGACGGCGTGGGGGACCTTGCGGAATTCGCGGTAGAGGGCGTGGCGATGGTCATGGGGGAGGCGTGGGGCGGCCCATGATTCGTAGTCGCGGACGAGATGGAGGAGGGCGACGAGGGTTGGGGGGACTTCTGAAGGGCGGAGGGAGCGGAGAGGGGGTGGGGGAGGTTTGTGAGAGGCTGGGAGGATGGCGGGGTCTGGGTAGGGGGAGGAGAAGAGAAGGGGGGATTGGATGGGGATCCGACGACTTATCTGGGAGGAGGCAACACTTCGACCCAGAAAAAGGCTTTAGGATCTTGGAGTCCTTCAATCCAGCTCCACTCCGTTACGTCTCCAGTAGCCTGCAGCTCCGGACTGAGGATCTCGGATTCTTCACGATCCAGGTTTGGTGATCGGTGAACCCGGTAGTTTACTCCTGCGATGGATTTCCATTGTAGGGATAGATGGTAGGGGGCAGTGCGCGAAATTCCTGTGATTCGGAAAAATGATCCGTTTGCCAGAGGGTCCGTCTGTGCGGCAAGTTCCGCCCCATCATTGGCTCCGTCTCCATCTGAATCAGGGAGTAGAGGATCGGTTCCCAATTCGTTCACTTCCATTCCATCGGGTAATTCATCGCCATCGGTGTCTGGATCGTCTGGCGACAGTCCCATGGCAACTTCCTGCTCGGTCGTTAAATCGTCGGAATCGGCATCATCGAGCACTGTGATGGTGATTTGCTTTCCGATACTGACCGCAGCATCAGAGGGACCCCTGCTGATGAGTTCGATCACCAGCAGGCCGGTCTGTCCCCCGTAGCCCGTAACGGGCACGGACACGTCTACTAAACCATCACGCGTGATTTCGGTGTTGATCACATGATACAGGTCTTGCTGGTCACCAAACCGCACGCAGAGAAAATCGCCCTCGGTTGCACTACTGAATTTCGCTTTGAGTCGAAGCGAAACGGCACCCACCGGCAGAGTGACATTGACCTTCAAGCCTGCGTTCGCGACTTCAGTGAGCTTCCATAAGGTACCTTCATCGGTCACTTGCCCAAAGGTGTCCCATCCGGTCACGGGCACGCTATGAACGGGCGGTCCGTAGCTACTTCCGCCACGCGGTGTACGCGGAGCATTTAACTGTGGTGTGCCTAAAATGGGCGAAAGGTTAAAACCTCCTCGCCCCAATGCGTCTAGGGTTTCGCCATCAGGTTCGCCCTGTGGACGAATTGTCCGCGAGTACCACCGGTAGGCGAGACCGTGACCCGCATCGCCTTGTTGAAAGCGGTAAGCAGATCCCGGAAGCCGAATTACAGAGTGATAAGCATGTGGCTGCAGACCCCAGGTAGCTGGCGATTCAAGTCTACCGTAGAAGCTGGAGATCACCTGTTCGACGTGAGTCGGGTTCGGTACTTCGACGAGGTGCTCGAAGATGGGAACCGGAGTGTCCAACATCGTGACACGCGCTACGTTGACTCGTGTTGCCAGCGAGTCTCCCGTGAGAGGAATTCGCTTTAGATAAAGAGCCGCTTCACCCATGACAAATCCACCCGCACTGTGCCCGATTAAATGTAGTGGTTTCGTGGGGTCAATGAGTGGACGAGGTCCGCGAGCATTGAGCCAGATCCACGATGACAGGGAGATTCCGTGACTCTGCGCGACCGCCTTCACAAATATGGTGTCTATCATGAAGTCAAGGACGTGCGCGAGATTCTCCAGATCAGTCAATTCATCAAGGTCCGTCAAAAAGCGGGTGTATTCACCGAGCAGCTTCTTGTCCACTTGTCTGAGGAATTCTTCAGCCGCAAGTTCCTCAACGGCGGCGTCTAGTCCTTTCTTTTTGACATTTTTTAAGAGGCTGCGAATGAACCAGAGTTTCTTGAGGGCGTCCAGCTTCCACGGAGCAATTTGCCCACCAGGGTCGGAATTCACTCCCCAGTCGTAGACAATAACGTTCGGCCCCTTGTCACCCAGCCTCGAATCGATGCGGCTCGCCATGTCTTTAATCCATGGTTCCAAGCGATCTGAACGCAGCCCGTGTGTTATTATAACGCAGCCGTTTTTGATCTTGTTGGCATCGAATTTAAGCAAACTGCCGTCGCTGCCGTAGACCTCACCCGGGCCGGCGCTGGCGACGGGGCGAAGGCGAACGGGTTGTCCTATTACTGGGGGTTTGTCGAGAGCGATATCGACAGGCGTACGTTTCTTGACTCCGGTCGCGTCTGTCACCTCGAGGGCGAGGCGGTAAGTGCCTGCCGGTCGGGCGAATGGAATCGAGATCGCGGACCCGGTACCGTCGGTGAAAGCTCCATCACCGTCGACATCCCAACGCATCGCGTAGGGACTTTGACCTCCCCATGCTCGGCCTTTGAGGTTTACTGCCTGCGCAGCGGTGTGAGGTGCCACCAGTTCGGCGGACGCGGACGCGCCGAGGGCGGCACCCGAGACGGTAATCGTGTGGACTTGAGACGTGATTCCGACGCTGAGAAAGGTATAGGAGGCGCGGACTTGGACTTGGGTCCCGGGTGTAACGGTCGATGTCAACGTCAGTGAGTTCTTGAGCAGTTGGATTCCCGGAGGTGGCGGGACGGCAAAACTCCAATTTGCCTGCTCGGAAACGCGAACGGGGGCCTCGTTTGGGCGTGTGAGGTGACAGTCGAATGGGGATATGGTCCCTGCGGCGACTTGCGTGGGTGCGGAGACGACTAGAGAAGATTGCGCGCCACTTCTTGTGTCTACCGAGAACGGGTTGGTTCCATTGCCCGTCAGTTCCGGCGTCGGGGCGCGGGTGTCGAGATTGAACTCACCGGTGCTGATGGCAGGCGGGGGCGGGGGCTGCGTGGTCGTGTCGAGCTCGAAGATCGGACTTTCGGCGGGGCGGGCGAGATCGGTCTGGGCTTTCGTGTTCAGCTCGAAGACGGGGCTTTCGGCAGGGCGGGCGAAATCGGTCTGGGCTTGGGACGGGAGGGCGCCGAAGAGGGTGAGGAGAAGCAACAGGGTGGCAACAAACAGTGGTGCGGCTGGGACAGCCGCTTTGGCAGGGGTTGCGGCTGGGACAGCCGCACCACGTTTGGGTTCGGCGTAGTTGCGTCCGGTCGGCTCGTGGAAACCGCAGAGTTGCGCTGTGGTCGCCGGGTGCGCCCAATGAGTCCACTGCCCAGGCTTGAGAAATGCCTTTGCCGGGTTCTCTCGGATGTAGCGGCGATAGTGATCCAACTGGGCGGGGCTGCGCACGATATCGTCGAAGCTTTCCTCCAGCCAGAACGGGGCTTCGCCGCCGGTGCGCTTCAGGATCTCGTGGCCCGTATAGCGCTTCCATGCGGCGGTGATCTCGCGATGCGTGAATCCCGGCAGTGGCGTGACGAGGACATGGACGTGATTCGGCATAATGATGTAGTCGCCAATGTGATAGCGCCGAGCATCGTAATGGTGGAAGGAGGAGGCGATGATGTCGCGCAGGGCCGGGTCCCTGAGGGCGCACGAGCCATGGCCAGCATCCAGCCATTCCTGCACGGGGCCCTCGAAGGTGTTGTGGTACTCCTGCCGCACTGCCGCGTCCCACGGCTTGGGATGCTGCTCCAGCCATGCGTCCAGCTCAGCCCGCCACTGGCGGCGCTTCGCGGCGGGCATGGCGTCGGCTATGCGCCATGTGATGAAGCAAGTGCAGCCATCCTGCTCCCAGTGCGGAAACAGTCGCCGCGTTTTCTGGATGGGGGCTTCCTTGTCGAATGGCTTGAAGCGTGGTGCGCGTGTCCCCGGCGCAAGGGCCTTGGACTGCTGAGGATGGGATGCGGCTGGGACAGCCGCACCACGTTCCCGCGGCGCTGGCGACTGGGACGGATTCATGGATCGGGAATTGCGTCAAAGATTGCGCATGGTGCGGAGACCAATGTATATGATCTCGCGGGCATCACCATGAAGGGCTCGGAAATCGGACCTCATTCCACCGAACAGATCACCCTCAAAGTTATTTGGATCGAATGCCCACCATCCTCCTCTGGCCATTCTAGAGGATCGCCCGAGGGGTCCTCCGGGGTATTCATCGACAGGATTCGTGGTGCCGTTAACTACTGAGGAGCTCCAAACCATTTCCGCAACGTTGCCAAGAACATCGTACAAGCCAAACCCGTTCGCCGAATCGAGTCCCGCTGGAGACTGGGTTCCATTGTAAAATCCGCACGGCGTGGTCGCTGCAATATAATTCTGATACCATAATGGATTCTCAAATGGATCCCCGCTACCGTTGAAATTCAATTTGGTTTGATCGAACGTGTTTCCCCATGGATAGCGGTTCCTGTAAAGCCCTCCTCTCGCGGCGCGTTCCCACTCCGCCTCGGTGGGGAGGCGAAACCCCCCCGAATTCCAGTCGACAGAATTTTTATCGAAGTCGATCTGTCCAGTTCGATAAACTGTGGACTTAGTTGAATCAGTGTAGTAGCATGGCTTCAAACCATTCATCTCACTGCGTGCATTGCACCAGCGAACAGCAGTAAACCACCCTACGGTTTGCACCGGGTGTCCGGGTGCTCGGTAGCCTCCTGTTCCAAGGTCTTGATAGCCATTCGCGATGGCCCAATTGCTCACGGTCGCCCAAAGTTCGGCGCTGACCTCGGTGCGGTCCATGAAGTAGCTATTAGTAAGTGTGACGGAAACGCCGATGGTTGTGGGGCTGCTGCCCATGTCGAAGGTTCCGGATGGGATGTACACCATGCCGAGCGGAGGAACGGGTGTGGAGCCGTCGTGGGCCCAGATTCTGGCTTTGCAGTTGGGGGACCAGTTGCCGTTCCAGTCTGTGCCGGCATTCCATGTGATGAGGCGGTTGGTGCCTGGGGCGACGCCTGGGCCGACAGCACCGGAGAGGCTTTTGACGGGAAGTTCGTAGGTCTGGCCGCCGTTGGCGGAGAGTTCGATCTGGATGGTGAGGGAAGTGCTGTCGGGATCGGCGACGTTATAGCGGATGTCGACAAGTTTGGTTCCGGGGCGCTGGCTTGCGGTGACGTTGCTGATGACTGGCGGTGCAGCGGTGAGGGCAAGCGGCAACAAGAAGATGAGGGTGAGAGGGATCTTCATACCCGAAGACCATGGGGTCCGCGCTAGAGTTAAGCAACAACAAACAGCGATTCAAAAAGGAGTGTGGCGGAGCCACAAATTTGCGAGTTTCCCTGAGTGTGTTGAAACGGGGCGCTGCGGAGGATGAATGTGCGGCCGGATGCTATGTGGTTAAAAGTTGTTTTTGTCAGAAGTGATTGACGTTGAGGTCGATGGCGTGGTGCGGGCCGGTTGTGGGAGTCAGGACCGGGGATGGGGAGGCGTGGTGGTGGAGGAAGGCGGTGAGCCATGCGGAGGATTCTTGAGGGGGGAGCCAGCGGATGGCGTGGGGGACTTTGCGGAATTCGCGGTAGAGGGCTGTGCGGTGGTCATGGGGGAGGCGTGGGGCGGCCCATGATTCGTAGTCGCGGACGAGATGGAGGAGGGCGACGAGGGTTGGGGGGACTTCGGAGGGGCGGAGGGAGCGGAGGGGAGGGGGTGGGGGTTTGTGTGAGGCTGGGAGGATGGCTGGGTCGAGGGAAGGGGAGGAGAAGAGCCGGTGGTGAGGTCTGAGGTAGGCGATGGAGAGGGATGGGTCGATGGTGTGGTGGAAGAGTGCTCCGGAGCTGTGGAGGAGGAGGGAGAAGAGAGGTGAGGAGAGTTGGTAGCAGTGGACGGCGTGAGGGCGGGTGGGCTGGTGGAATTTCCGGCAGCCCCATGAGGCGAGGAGGTTTTCGGAAGGGAAGAGGACGTCGGCTCCCCAGAAGTACATTTGTTGTTCGAGGAGTTTGGCGGCGTTGATGGAGGTGAAGGCGGGGTTGCGGTGGAGAGGATGGAGTCTGGGGGAGATGCGAGCGGAGTCCTTGTTGAGCAGGCGCGGGAGAGCTGGGGAGGACGAGCCTTGCATGGGGACGGAGAGGCGTCAGTTGCGGCGGCGGCGGAAGAGGAGGAGAGCGGAGGTGGCTAGGGAGAGGGACGCGGCAGCGGGTTCCGGGATGACGATGAAGGAGAAGGTGCCGCTGCCTGAGACTGGGCCGTCGGTGAGGTGGAGGCCTGAGGCGGTGAAGGAGAGATCGTAGCGGCCTGGGGCGGTGAAGGCCCAGTTGTGGTGGGCGTGGCCGCCGATGGAGAGGTTGAAGGAGTCGGAGCCGTCGATGCCGTTGGCGGTGGTGATTTGGACGATGGGGGAACCGAAGCCGTTGGTCTGGTAGAGGGAGAAGTTGCCGCTGGCGGGTGCGGACATGGCGGTGAGGCGGAGGGAGAGGGAGGACCAGTCGGCTGGGTCGAGTTCTTCGGAGCCGATGCCGAAGAACGGTTTCTGGGGGTCTTCTGACTGGGGGAGGAACCAGATAGGAGCGTTGGCGGGGGAGCCGAGGAAGTCCCATGCGGCGCCTGCGGGGCGGGAGGCTGCCGGTTCCGGGACGAGGGTGAGGATGGCGTCGGGGGCGAATTCGGCTCCATCGGGGTCATTGCCGACGGGGATGCCGTCGACGATGGCGTCGGGGCCGAGGTGGTAGTGGAGGTCGAGGGCACCGCCGTCGTAGGCGATGCCGAAGTCGCCGTGGTCAGCGGAGTAGATGGAGGCGGCGTGGGAGACGGCGGAGGAGAGGGCGAGGAGGAGGAGGGCGGAGGATTTCATGGTGTTGTCGGATTTGAGGATAGGGAAAGCGGAGAACTGTTCGGTGCGGTGATGGTGTTAGTGTGAGGAGGTCAGTCGGAGTAGGGGATTTCGGGGAGGAGAGTGGCTTCGAGGCGGAAGAAGCGGCTAGGGGAGGAGGTTGGGAGGGAGCAGACGGCTTCGAGCCATCCGGGGATGCCTTCGGAGAGACGGGGTTCGAGAGTCAGGGGCTGGGGGGCGGAACCGATGGAGCGGACGGCGAGCTCGACCTGAGGGTTGGAGGCTGGGTCGCGCATGGCGAAGCGGAGGAGCGGACGGGTGCCGTTGTTGATGAGGGAGGGGAGGCCTGGGAGGCCTTCTCCCTGGGTGTAGGAGACGTCGGGGGAGCGGGGGTTGAGGCCGCAGGAGAATTCCATGAGATTGGAGATGCCGTCGTTATCGGGGTCGGCGAGAGCGGAGGCGTATTCGCCTGAGAACCAGCGTGCGGGGCTGAAGTTTCTGGAGATCCATTCCCAGTAGGTGCCGACGGCGAAGTAGAAGGAGACTGGGGGGCTGGAGTTGGGGTTGGTTTTGCCCGGGCCGGTGTAGCAGGTGGAGGTGAAGGAGATTTCGTAGAGGCCGAGGGAGGAGAAGCCCATGGCTGGGTGGGCGTGGCCGGAATTGCCGATGAAGTAGCGGTCGTCGGGGGTGATGCCGTCGGCGGAGGACATCCATGGGATGATTTCGCCGAAGGTGCCTGAGCTCCACATGAAGAAGTGGCCGGAGCCTTTACCGACGTAGCGGACGGAGGTTAGGCTGATGGTGGTCCATGAGGCGGCGGCATTGATGCGCGGGTCTGTTTCGCGGTAGGAGGCGCAGGCTGCGGAGCAGGAGCTGAAGCCTGTCCATGGGGATTCCGGGGTGCTGGCCTGGGGGAACCACCAGAAGGGGTCGCCAGGGCCGACGCCGGTGAAGTCCCATGAGGGGTCGGCGGGGCGGCGGACGCGGTTGCCGGTGGAGAAGGGCTGATCTTTGGCGAGGATGGTGGCGGTGAGTGGGGAGCGGAGCGAGCCGACGGCGGGTTTAGGGTCGAGAGGGTTAGGAGTGCCGTCCCAGACGAGGCCGGTTTTCCATGAACCGTTTTCGAGGCAGAAGGTTAGGTCGATGTGGCCGTGGCCGATGTGGAGGTGGTTTACGGTGGAATTTCCCTCGTCGGCACGGGAGGGCGAGGAGGTGAGGGCGAGGACGGCGAGGGAGAGGCCGACGATTGCGGTGAGGGACGGGTTCATGTCAGGCGAGGGCGGGTTCCGGGGTGGAGGAGTCGCGCCATTCCGGGAAGGGGTCGGGGAGGGAGGCGGGTGCTATGGTGAGCTCGTCAGGGGAGAGGAGGGCGTCATTGAGGGCGGCGAGCATGAGGGTTTTGTCCATGTGCTGGCCGATGAAGACGAGTTCCTGGCGAGGGGATTCGGACCAATAGCCTGCGCACTGGTGGATGCCGCTGCCGCCGGCCTGACTCCAGAGACCGCCGAGGGACGGGCGGGAGGCTAGGTAGAACCAGCCCTTGCTGCGGAGGAGGCCGGGCCAGTCGGAGTGGAGGAAGTCCCAGAAGCGCTGGGGGTGGAACGGGGTGGAGGAGCGGAAGACGAAGGAGGAGATGCCGTATTCGTCGGATTCGGGGAGTTCGTCGCCGCGCATGACGGCGAGCCAGCCAGGGGCTGAGGCGGCGTGATCGAAGTTGAAGCGGCCGGTGCCGAGGATGGAGTGGAGGGGGATGTTGCCGTGGGAGGCGGTGATGATCTCGGCGCGGGGGTTAAGATGGGCGAGGGAGGCTTTGAGGGAGGCGAGGTGTGAGGGGGTGACGAGGTCGGATTTATTGAGGACGATGACGTCGCAGAATTCGATCTGGTCGATGAGGAGGTCGGTGACGGTGCGGGAGTCGGCGTCGCCGAGGGATTGGCCGCGGTCGGAGAGGTAGTCGGCGTGGTTGAAGTCGTCTGGGAAGTTGAGGGCATCGACGACGGTGACCATGGTGTCGAGGCGAGCGAGGTCGCCGAGGCGGGTGCCGTTGGAGTCTGCGAAGGTGAAGGTTTCTGCGACTGGGAGGGGCTCGCTGATGCCGGTGGATTCGATGAGGAGGTAGTCGAAGCGGTTTTCTGCGGCGAGGTTGCGGATTTCGACGAGGAGGTCTTCGCGGAGAGTGCAGCAGATGCAGCCGTTGGAGAGTTCGACGAGTTTTTCGTCGGTGCGGCTGAGAGCGGCGTGGCCTGAGGAGACGAGGGAGGCGTCGATATTGACCTCGCTCATGTCGTTGACGATGACGGCGACTTTGAGGTTCTGGCGGTTGGCGAGGATGTGGTTGAGGAG
>JAIXPK010000213.1 GCA_027486335.1 Verrucomicrobiaceae bacterium
CAGAGGGCGAGCGTGATGACCTTCATGATGAGGCCGGTGACGCTGCGCGGGGAGGGGGCGAGGACGATGGCGAGGGAGATGAGGAGGGGGAGGCCGATGAAGAGGGCGGCGGTTTGCTCAAGTTTTTTGAAGACGAGGAGTCGGTAGAGGAGATTGAAGACGGCGGCGAGGACGATGAGCGAGATCCAGCCGATGCGGGCGACCTGGCTGGTGGAGGGTGGTGGGGGGGCGTCGGGGGATCCGGTCGGGGACGAGTAGGCGAGGGGAGTTGAGGGGGGAGACGGGAGGGGTTCGCCGCACGCCTTGCAGGCTTTGGTGTCGGGCGGCATGGGGAGCCGGCAGTTGGGGCAGGGAATGGGGTCGGGTTCCATTTTGGGAGCGTGATGGTGAGCCGGGAAAGCGGTGGGCGCTAGGGGGAAAGGAGGGGGGAAGTGTGAAGTGAGAAGTGAGAGGGGCTTGTTGGGTGGCGCGAGTACGGAGCCTCGCGATCCCGGGCTTGGTCGGAGAGGGGCTCGTTGGGTGGCGCGAGTGCGGAGCCTCGCGATCCCGGGCTTGGTCGGAGAGGGGTGGGAGAGGGGTGGAAAATTCGCTGGCGGGGAGGGAGGGGTGGGGGTAAGGGGGCGGTCAGATGCCAGTTAAAAAGAAAGCCGAATCGTCCGTATCCAAGAAGAAGAGTGCTGCCCGCGAGGTGGCGTTGCCTGTTGAGCCTGTGGTGGAGGAGGTGGCAGAGGTGCGAGCGGTGAAGGTTGCGAAGAAGGCGGCGGCGAAGAAAGTGGTGGCCAAGAAGGTTGCTGCGAAGAAAGTGGCGGCGAAGAAAGTGGAGGAGGTGATGAGTGACGTTGAGGGAGTGGTGGAGGTTGAGCCGACGGTGAAGGCTGGGAAGACGATGAAGCGGAAGCGTGCGGGTGGGGTGTCACCGGATTCCGGGGTATTTGAGGGAGAGGCGCTGGCGCGGGAAGCGGCGCGTTTTGCGGACGACAAGAAGGCGGAGAACATCATGATTCTGGATGTGCGCGGATTGTCGCCGGTGACTGACTTCATTGTGATCTGCGACGGGGCGGCGCTGCCGCACTTGAGAGCGATTCAGAGTGACGTGGCCGGGCGGATGCGTCAGGAGCACGGGCAGAAGGCGTATTCGAGTCACGGGACGCCGGACAGCGGGTGGATGCTGATTGATTTCGGAGATGTGGTGGTGCACATCTTTCACGCGGAGAAGCGCGCGTTTTACGGGATTGAGGACATGTGGAACGACGCGCCGCGGATTCTGTGAGGAGGAGTTAGGGTTGGTGGCCTCTTGAGGGCGGGTTTTGTCAGCAAGGCGAGTCAGGGATTGGCGGGGACGTCGACTGCGTGGGTGGATTGTGCCGGGAGGTGGCGGAGTGAGGTGACGAGGTGGTGGATGTCGTCTGGGGAGTGGGAGGCGGTGAAGGTGAGGCGGAGTCGGGCTTTGCCTTTGGCGACCGTGGGGAAGCGGATGGCTGGGGCGAGGATACCGGCGGCGCGGAGAGCGGTGGCGGCGTCGAGGGCAGCGGATTCGGGGCCGAGGATGATGGGGACGATGGGGCTGGCGGGGAGCGGGAGGCTGGAGAGGGAGGAGAAGAGCGAGAGATTTTCGAGGAGACGTGCGCGTGCGGATTCGCCGAGTGGGCCTGGGAGGAGGGAGGTGATGACCCTTGTGGCGGCGGCGGCGATGGCTGGGGGAGGGGCGGTGGAGTAGATGAAGGATCGGGCGCGGTTGATGAGGAGGTCTGCGAAGGCGCGGGGGCCGCAGACGAAGCCGCCGTGGAGGCCGGCGGCTTTGCTGAGAGTGCCCATGTGGAGGTCGACGCGGTGGGCGAGACCGAGGGCGTGGGCGAGACCGCGGCCGCCTGGGCCGAAGATGCCGAAGCCGTGGGCTTCGTCGAGGAGGAGGAGAGCGCCGTGTTCGTCTTTGAGGCGGATGATTTCGGCGAGGGGAGCGGCGTCGCCGTCCATGCTGAAGATGCTTTCGGTGACGACGACGATGCGGGCGTTGGGATTGGCGGAGCGGCGGGCCCAGAGGAGGAGGGATTCGAGTCTGGCGGTGTCGTTGTGAGGGAAGATGCGGAGGGTTGCGCCGCTGAGTCTAGCGCCGTCGATGAGGGAAGCGTGGCAGAGCTTGTCGAGGATGAGGATGTCGTCGCGCGAGGCGATGGCGGTTAGGGTGCCGACGGCGGTGGCGTAGCCGGAGGAGAAGGCGAGAGCGGCTTCCGAGTGCTTGAAGTCGGCGAGGGCGGATTCGAGATCGGCGTGTGGCTGGGACGTGCCGCAGACGAGTCGGGAGGCACCGGAACCAGCGCCGTGGGAGGCGACGGCTTCGAGGAGGAAGTCGCGGAGTTCTGGTGAGGAGGCGAAGCCGAGGTAGTCGTTGGAGGCGAAGTTGAGGAGAGGCTGGCCGAGAGGGGATGTGAGGGATGACGAGCCTAGCGGTTGGAAGACCGAGAGGGAACGGCGGAGAGAGACCTGTTCGAGGGCGGCGAGTTCCGATTCGAACGAGCGCATGCGGGGCCGGGGATTACGGCTTTTGCGGGGTGGCCGGGGCTGGGGTAGGCGCTGGGGCGGGGGCGGGCGGCGCTGGGGGGACCTCGACGGAGACTGGCGGGGTGACGGCGGTGATGGGTTCGCGTTTTGGGGCGTTAGGGTCGATGACCGGCTGAGGGGCTTTGGCGGTGCTGATGAGTTCGACCTCGTATTGGAGGAGCGAGTTGCCGCGGATGAGCGGGGGGCGGCCGGATTCGCCGAAGCCGAGGGCAGGGGGGACGAAGAACGTGGCTTTGGTGCCTGATTTGAGGAGACGGATGCCTTCCTGGAGGCCTAGGGGGAGGGCGCGGACGGCTTTGCGAGCGGGGGCACCTTCCGGCGTTTTTTCGAATTCGGTGCCGTCGAGGAGCGTGCCGCGGAGGGCGACGGTGACGACATCGCCTTCCTGGGGTTGTGGGCCGTCGCCGGGTTTCTGGATGATGTACTGGAGACCCGATTTGGTGGCGGTGACGCCTTGGTTGGTGATGTTTTTGGCGAGGAAGGCGGTGGCGGCGTCGGAGGCGGCCTTGAGGTCTTCGGCGCGTTTGGCGAGGGCCTTGGCCTTGAGGTCGTCCTGGACGGATTTCATGACCGTCTGGAGATCGGCGGGGGAGAGTTTGGCGAGCCGGTTTTCCATGACATCGGCGAGGCCTTTGGCGACTTC
>JAIXPK010000167.1 GCA_027486335.1 Verrucomicrobiaceae bacterium
CTCGCCGCGGCGCACCCCGACAAGGTTGCAGAGCTGGCGAAGACCCTGACGCCGAGCCGCTGGCAGGCCGCCCGCGCGCCAGTCGTCACGGCAGGGTGATGGGTTGCTGACACGGTTACTCTCAAACAGGAACTAGTCCACAAGGGCACCGAAATCGCCTACGGCCTCGCCCGAAAGCATAACATCAAAACGGCCTTCGGCACCGACATGCTCTTCAGCCCCGCCAACGCCTCCACTCAGGGCAGTCAGCTCGCCCGCCTCACCAAGTGGTACTCCACTGCCGAAATCCTCACCATGGCCACCTCAGGAAACGCCGAACTCCTCGCCCTCTCCGGCCCGCGCAATCCCTACCCTGGCAAACTCGGCGTCGTCACCGAAGGAGCCCTCGCCGACCTCCTCCTCGTCAATGGCAACCCGCTCGAAAACATCCAGCTCTTCACCGACCCCGCTAACAACCTGTCCGTCATCATGAAGAACGGCGTCGATTACAAGGAACACGCCCACTGACCCGCACTCCCCTCACACATCAATCACATCCGGCAGCACCGGCTTCCGCCGCGGCGCATCTTCCGGCGCCTCCAGATACCTCCCCGGCCGAGGGCCCCGCGGCAACGTTATCGCCACCCGCGTCCCCTTCCCTTCCTCACTCTCAATCGTCAACTCCCCGCCGTGGTCTCTCACAATCCGCCGCACAATCAGCATCCCCAGCCCCGTCCCGCTCTTCTTCGTCGTAAACCACGGATCATGCATCGCCGCCACCGTCTCCGGTGACATCCCCTTCCCCGTATCCTCGAAACTGATCAGCGCATCATACTCCGTCAGGTCACTCACAATCGTCAGCGATCCCCCCGTCCCCATCGCCTGCAGCGCATTCTTGATCAGGTTGTAGAACGCCTGCTTCATCTGGTTAGGATCCATCCGCAGCAGCGGCAGCCCCGCATGCAGCCTCAAATGCACCTTGATCCTCCGGTCCTTCAATTCCGGTGCCAGAAAATTCACCGCACCCTCAATCACTTTGTTCAGATCCGTCATCTCAAACGCAGGCTTCGTCGGCCGGATCGCCCGCAGAAACTGCTCAATGATGAAATCAAGGCGCTGAATCTCCCCCCGCGCCACGTCCAGCTGCGTCTTCACCTGCGCATACACCGCCGGATCCGCCTTCTTCAGCTTCCGCTCCATCAGCTGGAGATGAATGTTCAGCGAATTCAGCGGGTTCCCGATCTCATGCGCCACCCCCGCCGCCATCATCGTCAGCGCATTCAACCGCTCGCTCTCAATCTGCTCCTCCGCCATCTTCCTCGTCTGTGTGATATCCCGAATCAGCATCACACTCCCTAACTCCGGCCCTCCCGCCTCCCCGTCATCAATCGGCCGCAGATAGAAATTCAGATAACGGTTCTCAGGATAGAATATCTCCATGTCCCGCGACACCGTCCCCCCGCGACGCCCCGCCGCAGGCCACCGGAACCCACGAATCACTTCCTCCAGCAGCTTCCCCGACGTCTGCTCCGCATCCAACCCGAAAAACCCGCACGCCGCCCGATTGATGAACGACACCCTCCCGTCCGCATCACACACAATCACCCCTTCCTCCATCGCCTCGAACACCTGCTCGAAAAACCCCTTCTCCCGCAGCAACCGCAGCAGAATCCCCTGCATCTCCTCCTGCGGCAGCCGGTCGATCCGCGAGATCAGCTTCTCCAGAAATCCTGACTTCATGACCCGGCTCATGTCCGCCGCGCCACCCCCCGGTTGATGCTCAGGAGGCCGTTCATCATCTCAACCCCGGTCGCCTGTTCCCGACTCACCCTTCGCCCGAGGCTCCGCCGCCACCCGGTCCGCCGCCCCGGAACTCGTCACAAACGGCCCGCCAGCCAGCGGTGCCACCCCCGTAAACGCCACGTCCGGAACATCCGTCGACTTCCCAGCCAGCGGAAAATCCTTCCTCAGCGGAAAGTGCGGATACCCGTCCCACATCAGAATCCGCCTCAAATCAGGATGCCCGGCAAACCGAATCCCCATCATGTCGTAAACCTCACGCTCATGCCAGTCCGCCGTCGGCCAGATGTGCGAAACCGTCGCCACTTCCTCATCCGGCACCACCACCTTCACTCTCAAATGCATCTTCGCGGCAATCGAATACAACTCATACACCATCTCAAACCTCGGCTCCACCCCGAGATGATCCACACTGCTGATATCAAGCAGCAGATCGAACGCCAGCTCATCCCGCAACCAACCCATCACCGCCACCAGACTCTCGGCCGTCACCACCACGGTCTGCTCCCCCCGAAACTCGGTCTCTCCAGTCACAGCGGCAGGAAACTTATCCTTCAGGGCTTTCACAGATTCAGCAGCAGTCATCTTGAATAGAAATACGGGTCTCCCGCTGCCTAGGCCGCAGCCGACGCCTCCGCAACGGAGTTTTGCCGCTCCCCTCTCATCCCGCTCCTCATCCCTCTCCACCAATCCCCCAACTTTCCTCGCCACCTTCCGGTTGCCCCCACTTTCCCACCATGACACCGTCTCCGCTCATCATGCGTTCCCTCCTCGCTCTCCCCGCCGCTTTCCTCGTCCTCTTCCTGCCCGCGTGCCGCAGCACCCGCCCGGACGCTCCCGCCACCCCAGGCGCTCCCGCCAAATGGTCCAACGTCACCCCAACCGCCATCCGCGCCGATGACCGCGCCGCCGTCGACGCCTTCTACAAAAATGGCGGCATCGGCGGCTTCCATCTCGCCCCTGACCAACTCAACGGCCCACTCACCGCCCAGAACGCCTCCTTCATCGTCGACCTCGACTCCCAACAGGCCTACCTCTACCAAGGCAACCGCCTCGCCGCCTACTCCGCCATCTCCAGCGGCCAGAAATACTACCGCACCGAAACCGGCGACTACACCATCGGCCAGAAAGACCTCAACCACCGCTCCACCACCTACGGAAACTTCGTCTCCCGCGGCGGCGGCACCGTCATGAGCGATGTCCAGGCAGGCTTCGACCCCACGCCCGCAGGCGCTCGCTTCGAAGGTGCGCTCATGAAATACTTCATGCGCCTCCACCACAACGGTTCCTCCACCGCCATGGGCTTCCACGCCGGTAAACTCCCAGGCTACCCTGCCTCCCACGGCTGCATCCGCCTCCCCGCCAAAATGGCCGACTGGTTCTTCCAGAATGTCCCCCTCGGCACTCCCGTCTCCGTCATCGGCACCAAAAACGGGGTCCCCATCGGCCACAGCCAGAACCGCCCGAAACGCTCGCCCAAGGTCCACTCCAGCCTCAAACGGAAACC
>JAIXPK010000089.1 GCA_027486335.1 Verrucomicrobiaceae bacterium
ATGTTCGCATCCTTCGTCGCCAGCTCCAGCCGCACCGTCACATCCGCCCCATCCACCCGAATCCCCTTCACCAGCCCGAAGGCCACAATGTCCCGGCTGAATCCGGGCCACTTCACACTACGCAGGGCTTCTAGAACAATCGCTTCGGTAATCATGGCTTCCCCGAGAAACGCGGCCCGCAGCCGTTTGGCAACCCGGGATTCTCCCTCATCATCCCCCTCCCTCCCCCATCCACGGCAAATTCACCGCAAAATCCGCCAACCGGGAGACGTTCCCTCTTGCGTCTGTTCAACGCGCCGTGCCCCCGCGGCATCCCAAAAGCCTTCATGAAAGTCCTCCTCCTCTCGCTGCCAGCCGTCGCCCTCACAGGCCTCCCAGCCCTCGCAGACATCCAGTTCAATCGCGACATCCGTCCGCTCCTCTCCGAAAACTGCTTCCACTGCCACGGCCCGGACCCCGGCACCCGCAAAGCAGGCCTCCGCCTCGACACCAAGGAAGGCTTCTTCGAACGCACCGAAAAACGCGGCCCCACCGTCATCGCAGGAAACCCCGACGAAAGCCCGCTCTACCAGCGCATCACCACTACCGACGAGGACGACATCATGCCTCCGCCGGAATCCCACAAGGAACTCAAACCGGAACAGAAGGACCTCCTCAAACGCTGGATCGCCGAAGGTGCCCCATGGCAACCACACTGGGCCTTCATCAAACCCGAACGCCCCACCCCTCCACAACCCGCCGCCACCGCCCAGCCAGTCCGCAACCCCATCGACGCCTTCGTCTTCGCCAAACTCCAGGAAGTCGGCCTTCAACCCAACAAGGAAGCCAATCGCGCCACCCTCGCCCGACGTCTCTCCCTCGACCTCACCGGCCTCACCCCTTCCCCCGAAGACGTCGCCGCCTTCGTCGCCGATCAATCCCCGGACTATTACGAGAAATTCGTCCGCAAGCTCCTCGATTCCCCGCACTACGGCGAACACCGCGGCCGCTACTGGCTCGACGCCGCCCGCTACGCCGACACCCACGGCATGCACTTCGACAACTACCGCGAAATGTGGCCCTATCGCGACTGGGTCATCGCCGCCTTCAATCGCAACCAGCCGTTCGACCAGTTCACCACCGAACAAATCGCCGGCGATCTCCTCCCCTCCCCTACCCTCGATCAACTCGTCGCCACCGGCTTCCACCGCTGCAACATCACCACCAACGAAGGCGGTACCATCGTCGAGGAAAACCTCGCCAACTACGCCCGCGACCGTGTCGAAACCACCTCGTGGGTCTGGCTAGGCCTCACCGCAAACTGCGCCGTCTGCCACGACCACAAATTCGACCCTATCAGCACGCGCGACTTCTACTCGATGGCCGCGTTCTTCCGCAACACCACCCAGCCAGGCCTCGACGGCAACGTCAAGGACTCCGCTCCCTCCATCGTCGTCCCCCAATCCCCGGAAGACCGCACCCGCTGGGCCGCCATCCCCACCGAAATCGCCGCCCGCCAGCAGGAACTTGCCGCTCGCAAGGAGGCCGCCCGCCCCGAATTCACCTCGTGGCTCGCCTCCGTCAAATCCGCTGACCTCGGCGACGGCGTCAAAACCGACGGCCTCATCGCCCACGCTCCCCTAACCGAAGGCGTCGGCGACGAAATCGGAGCCGTCTGCGGCCAGCCCATGCGATTCAAAGCCTCCGGCAAGGTCCTCTGGAAACCTGACGGCCGCATCGGCCCAGCCCCGGTCCTCAACGCCTCCACCACCTTCGACCTCGGCAACCAGGGCGACTTCGAACGCGATCAGGCCTTCAGCTACGGCACATGGGCCCGCGCCGCCGGCAACAACGCCTACTCCAGTCTCATCGCCCGCATGGACGAAGCCACCGCCTACCAAGGCTGGGACCTCTGGCAGAACGGCGACCGCTTCGCCGTCCATCTCGTCAATTCATGGCCAGGCAACGCCATCAAGGTCCAGACCAGCGAACCCTCCGTCAAACCCGGCGAATGGCAGCACGTCTTCATGACCTATGACGGCTCCGGCAAGGCCGGCGGTATCCGACTCTTCATCAACGGGAAACAGGTCAAAACCCGCGTCGAGTCAGACTCCCTCTCCGCTTCCATCCGCACCTCCGTCCCTCTCAAACTCGGTCAGCGCAGCGCCGGCCAGTTCTTCGAAAACGGTAGTCTCCAGGACGTCCGCGTCTACTCTCGCCGCCTCGAAGCCACCGAAGTCGAAAACCTCTTCAAAAACGGCCCGCTCCGCGCCATGCTCGGCGTCGATCCTGACAAACGCACCCCGGAACAGCAGCAGGCCCTCTACGACTTCTACCTCACCACTCTCGACGCCCCGTCCCTCGACCTCCGCAAATCCCTCGCCGCTCTCGAACAGGAACGCATCGCCATCCGCGACCGCAGCCCCGTCACCCACATCCAGGAGGAAAAACGCGACACCCCGGCCACCGCTAACATCCTCTTCCGCGGCAACTACGATCAGCCTCGCGAAAAAGTCGAAGCCGCCACCTTCAAGGCCCTCAACCCCATGCCCGCCGACGCCCCCAAAAACCGGCTCGGGCTCGCCGCATGGCTCACGTCCCCTGACAACCCCCTGACCGCCCGCGTCACCGTCAATCGCTTCTGGCAGGAAATCTTCGGCACCGGTCTCGTCAAAACCGCCGAAGACTTCGGCATCGTCGGCGACGCCCCTAGCAATCAGGCTCTCCTCGACTGGCTCGCCGTCGAATTCCGCGATAGCGGCTGGAACGTCAAACACCTCTTCGCCCTCATCGTCTCTTCCTCCACCTACCGCCAGGAAGCCACCACCACCCCGGATAAACTCGAGAAAGACCTCGCCAACCGGCTCGTCAGCCGCGGCCCCCGCTTCCGCATGGACGCCGAGGTCATCCGCGACAGCGCCCTCGCCGCCAGCGGTCTCCTCGTCCCGAAAATCGGCGGCCCAAGCGTCAAACCCTATCAACCGGAAGGCATCTGGGACAAGGTCGGCATGGTCGAAGGCAACACCCGCATCTACCAGCAGGACAAAGGCGAAAACCTCTACCGCCGCAGTCTCTACTCGTTCTGGAAACGCATGGCCCC
>JAIXPK010000008.1 GCA_027486335.1 Verrucomicrobiaceae bacterium
CTCCTCCCCGACACCCGCTTCCTCCTCAACTCCGACTCCATGAACCGCCTCAAAAAAGGCGCCTTCATCGTCAATACCAGCCGCGGCAAACTCATCGAAACCACCGCCCTCATCGCCGCCCTCAAATCCGGCCGCATCGGCGGCGTCGCCCTCGACGTCTACGAAGAAGAAGAAGGCGTTTTCTTCGAGGACCTCTCCGGCCAATTCCTCGTCGACGACGAACTCTCCCTCCTCCTCAACTTCCCTAACGTCCTCATCACCTCCCATCAGGCCTTCCTCACCCACGAAGCCCTCTCAGAAATCGCCCGCGTCACCGCCACCAACATCTCCCACCTCGCCAACCACCAACCCTTCCTCGACGGCATCTCCCTCACCTGACCCCTCTCACCGCAGTTCGCAACGTCAGGCAAAGTCTCTTGCCCACCGGCTGCCACCACTCTATCGCTTCCCTCCCCTTGCCCTGAACGCGATGGCTGCCACCCCCCAACAGCAAAATCAGAACCTCGCCCGCCTGCGGGGTAATCTCGCCAAGCATTGTACCCAGGATCCCACCTCGGCTGCCGCCGCCACCGCCGCCGCCACCCGGATGCCTCTCACGCACTCCACCAATGACAAAGCCTTCCGTGGGATCATCGCCGCCGGAGCGCTTTTGTCCTGCGACGCGGGAAAGCGGGAGTTAAGCAAGGCCGACCAGGCCATCGGATCAACCAACGATGTCTTTCTCTACCTCGGCGCCGCGGCCTTCCCCAACCAAGAGGTCGCCTTCATTTTCAAAGCCGAACTGACCACTTCCTCACAAAACACCGCCGTCGCCACTCCTTTCGACTCGGGAGGCTGCATGGCATGGTTTTCGTTGCCCGAGGGCACTGATCGAGTCCAGTTCGTCCGCGACCACGAGTTGCCCGTTCCGGCTTGCCGCGAATATCTCGGAGACCTGCTCGCCAAATGCTTCCACAGCATCGAGTCCTACCTCTCGGGCGACCGCTACTACACGTGCCCTGCCTGCAACGCCGAACTTCCGGACCCTCATGGCCTCGGTCCCGCCAAAACTCAAGATCACGGATTGGACCGCATCCACGAGGTCCGCATTCAAGGTCACGTCGACCTCTCGCCCCACCTCTGTGCCGTGCTGGTTCCGGACGGCATGGCTACCCAAGTACTGGCGAAGCTTTACAATGCTGGTGTGAAAATCGAGAGTTACCGAACGCCGACCGTGGACGACCCAGCCAGAACTCACGCTTTGCGCGAAGCGGCGACCACCTTCATCATGCAGCAGTACCTCTCCTGAATGAAAACGTATCTCGTCAGCACCCTTGATGTCATAGGATTCACCGAGGTGCCCGCCAATGATCCGCCCCTCCCTCGCGTCCTCTCTGCCATCTTCTGGGATCAAGAGTCGAAAAAGGTGCTTTACCCCCCGTATCTGCTCAACGGAGAAAACCTGATCAGTCCCGTCACGGCGGAAATGACTGATTTCGAAGAACGCGCCGACCTAGAGGAAATCAGCCGCTTCGAACCGCAGCAGGCAAAGACCCGCTGGGCCTTGTGGCTGGATGACTCGGGTGACGTCCACTACAGCCCTCTCAGCCACATCACGCGCAACCTCGCAGACATTTCCGAAAAGCACTTGCAGGCCGCACGCAAACAAATCGCCGCCAAGGATTACTCCGCAGCTCGCGAACACGCCCTAATCGCTGATGCCGCCCATCCTCAGCACCCTCATCGCCTCGTGCTGCGCGCCGCCGCCGAGTTCCTCATGGCAAAACACCCGGTCAAGTACCCGGACGCACAAATCGAACTGGAATTCACCGAGGCGCTCGCCTCGAAAACATGGCCTCCCAATGCCTTCCGGAAGCTGTACCAAGAGGTGGCAAACGCCGCACTTCCAGAATCCAGCAAGCTCACCAACGCCACGATGACTCGTCCGAGCACACCACGGTGCTTCGCCGATTTGGCCAGCCGGGAACTTCTCGTCGCATGACCCCTCGCCCGCACACCTTCACCTTCTACTCTTACAAGGGTGGCGTGGGCCGCAGCATGGCCCTCCTCAACGTCGCGTACACGCTGCACACCATGGGGCGTCACGTCCTCATCGTCGACCTTGACCTCGAAGCCCCCGGCGTCAGCGGCTTCCTCCGCCGGAATGACGAACTCGAGCCGCACCCCGACGACCAACCCGATGTCTTGGACCTTCTCACGGACGTGCTCCCGCTCGCACGCTGGCAGCCCGGCAGTCCCACCAGCCCGGAAGTGCCCGTCCTCGCCAAATACCTTCGTGCCGTTAAGTCAGAAAAGTTCGCCCCGCCCCGCAATCCCCGCTTCCAACGCACCCGCCTGGATGTCCTCTGCGCCAGCGACGAACGGGATTACACCGCCCGCCTCGCTGCCCTCGACATCGCCAGCCTCTCCGCAGACGACCTCGCCGAAACAGGCAATGTCCTCCGCGAAATCTTCCTCCGGCACGAGTTCCAGTGGGCAAGGGAACTCGACGGAGATCCCCAGCCTACTCCCTACGACTACATCCTCATCGACAGCCGCACCGGCTTCACCGAAACCAGCGGCCTCTGCATCGGCCCCCTCGCGGACCGCCTCGTCATCTTCTGCGGCCTCAACGACCAGAACATCAGTGGCACCGCAGAATTCCTCAAGGTCGTCGGCCTCAAGCCAGGCCCCCGTACCGAGCAGTGGGACGACGACGACGACATCTCCGATACGGCCCACTCTGCCCGACTCGGCAAAAAGCCATCCCTCCTCGTCGCCACTCCCGTCCCCACCGGCGACATGGAAAAGAAGGAAGAACGCTTCAGCGCCATGGAGCGCACCCTCCACGTTCGTCCCGACCACGCCATTTCCTACCACCCACGGCTATCCCTCTTCGAAACCGTCTTCCTCCGCGACTTCCCGCGCGAAATCATCACACGGGAATACAATGACCTCACCGATTCGATCCTGAGCGTCGTCAGCGACCACCCGCGCCAGCTTGAATCCAAGGTAATGCCAGCCCCGCGCTCAGATGCGCCATCGGCAGATGCGGAGCCTTTCATTCTGCTCCGCTATACAGCGATGCTCGATGAAGCCGGCGTGACGCAATTCGCCTCTCAGTTGCGCTACGTCGCAGATGGATTGTCGACCGAAGCAGCCGAACTGTCCGGCAAGGAAGCCGACACCCTTTTCGCCGCAGCCGATGAAAAGTATCGGGCCGCAATTGCCATCAAACCAGACGATCACGAGATCCTTACCAACTGGGGCAACGCGCTCGCCGATCAGGCAAAGCAGAAACGAGGACAAGTGGCCGACGACCTGTTCTCCGAGGCTGGACGCAAATACCAAGCAGCAATCGTTCTGAAACAAGGAGCGGATAAAGCATTCTTCAATTGGGGCGTCGCCCTTCACGACCAAGCCCGGAATAAGGCAGGCGCAGCAGCAGAGACCATCCTTTCGGAATCCGGGAGGAAGTACGAGGCCGCGCTCAACCTGAATCCTAACAACCATCAGGCACTCAACAGTTGGGGGAATGCCCTCGCTGATCAGGCAAACTGGAAAGCAGGCGATGAAGCCGACTCGCTTCTCGCTGAAGCCAATCAGAAGTATCACGCCGCCCTCGCCATAAAGCCGGACAAGTTCGAAGCCCTAATCAACTGGGGCATCTCCCTCACCAAACGCGCGGCACTGAAGACAGGCGCAGAATCCGACGCCCTCATCTCCGAGGCAGAGCTCAGGTACCAATCCGCACTCGCCTTAAAGCCAGGCAGTCAAATTGCCCTGAACTACTGGGGCTTGGCTCTTGCCGGCCACGCCCAGAGAAAGACCGGATCAGAAGCAGACAAGCTTTTTGCAGCCGCAGTGAATAGGTTTCAGGCAGCCGTCAACGCCACGCCCAACAGTCCTGACGCATACATCAATTGGGCGAACACGCTCGCCGCTCAGGCTCGCCAGAAAAGTCGCAAGGAAGCCGATGACCTGTACAAGTTAGCCTCAATGGTGTATCAGGTCGCCCTGAAAATCAAACCCGATAGTTTCGACGCCCTGAATAACTTTGGAGTCACCCTCTCAGGACAGGCTGCTCTCGCGTCCGACGCCGACGCCGACACCCTGTATTACCTCGCCGCCCAGAGATATGCCGACGCATTGAAGCTCAATCCTGATAAACACGACGCACTCGTCAATTGGGGTGCCGACCTCGCCAACCAAGCAAAGCGGAAAGCCGGTTCACTCCGCGACGCCCTTTATACCGCAGCGACAATGCGGTATGACGCAGCCCTCGCTATCAAGCCGGATGATCGCGCAGCACTCTTTGAGTTGGCAGCCGTCTACTCGCTCCAAAACAACACCGCCGCCGCACTGGAATCCCTCCAGAAAGCAATCCTCGCGGGGGAACCGATAACGCAATCTCGGATGGCAAGCGACCCCGACTTCGCCCCCATCCGCGACACCCCCGAATTCAAATCCTTCATCGCCAGCCTTCCGGCCTGACCCCTCACATCACCACCGTCCCCTCAGCCACCTCCTGCTGCAGCCGCAGCTGTCCGCACGCCGCGTCAATGTCGTGCCCCTTCTCCCGCCGCAGCGTCGCCGGCACCCCCGCACGCGCCAGCACCCCCAGAAACGCCTCCTGCACCGCCTCCGTCGGCCGCACCCACGGCAATCCCTCCACTGTGTTATAAGGAATCAGATTCACCTTCGCTCCCACCGCCCGCGCCCGCCGCACCAGCGCCGCCGCATGCTCCGGCGCATCATTCACCCCCTCGATCAGAATATACTCCAGCGTCACCTTCTGCTTCCGCCGCGACCCGAAATACTCCAGCGCCCCGAACAATTCCGCTAACGGATACTTCCGGTTCACCGGCATGATCCGCTCCCGCACCTCATCCGTCGCTCCATGCAGGCTGATCGCCAGCCGCACCGGAATCTCGAAATCCGCCAGCTTCCGGATCTGCGGAGCCAACCCACTCGTCGACACCGTCATGTGCCGCGCCCCGATGTTCAATCCCCAGTGCGCATTCAGAATCCTCAGCGCCTTCGTCAGCCGCGTGAAATTCGCCAGCGGTTCCCCCATCCCCATGAACAC
>JAIXPK010000470.1 GCA_027486335.1 Verrucomicrobiaceae bacterium
ACCGGTGACTTCGAATCCATGCGCGCCTTCCTCCCCCAGGACGCCACCACCAACCCATCCCTCATCCTCCAGGCCGCGGAAAAACCCCAGTACCGCCCCCTCATCGATCAGGCCGTCGCCGAACTCAAAGGTTCCTCCCTCTCCGCCGACGCCCTCGTCGAAAGCGTCATCGACCGCATCCTCATCCTCTTCGGTAAGGAAATCCTCAAAATCGTCCCAGGCCGCGTCTCCACAGAAGTCGACGCCCGCCTCTCCTTCGATACCGCCGGCACCGTCGCCAAAGCCCGCCAGCTCATCGCGATGTACGAAAAGGACGGCATCCCCCGCGATCGCATCCTCATCAAAATCGCCTCCACATGGGAAGGCATCCAGGCCGCCGCCACTCTTCAGAAGGAAGGCATCAACTGCAACCTCACCCTCCTCTTCTCCCTCGCCCAGGCCATCGCCTGCGCCGAAGCCGGCGTCAAACTCATCTCCCCATTCGTCGGCCGCATCCTCGACTGGTACAAGGCTGCCACCAAAAAAGACTACGCCCCAAGCGAAGACCCAGGCGTCGTCTCCGTCACCGCCATCTACCACTACTACAAGAAATTCGGCCACTCCACCGAAGTCATGGGCGCCAGCTTCCGTAACGTCGGCGAAATCACCGAACTCGCCGGCTGCGACCTCCTCACCATCTCCCCCGCACTCCTCGCCGAACTCCAGGCCAGCTCCGAACCGCTCGCCCGGAAACTCGACCCAGCCACCTCCGCCACCATGGACATCGCTAAGCGGTCCTATGATGAAAAATCCTTCCGCTTCGAACTCAACGAGGACGCCATGGCCACCGAAAAAACCGCCGAAGGCATCCGCAAGTTCGCCGCAGATATCGTCAAACTCGAAAAACTCGTCGCCGCAGCCATCGCCGCGCACGCCTGACCCCACCTCCCAACCAGGGGAAAATTTCCGTTGCGGCCCCCAGCAACCACGCTTAGCTCCACCCTCCCTCCCGGGCCCGTTGGAACGCTGGCGTGCATTGCTTCCAAGTCCCGCGCGGATTCCAATCCCTTTCTCCTAACGACCTTTTATGAACAAGCTTGAACAGATTCAACGCGAACAGATGAAGACCGACGTCGCCGACTTCAGCGTCGGTGACACCGTCAAGGTCCACACCCGAGTCCTCGAAGGCGGCAAAGAACGTATCCAGCTCTTCGCAGGCATCGTCATCGCCCGTAAAGGCCAGGGCGTCGGCCAATCCTTCACCGTCCGCAAAATCAGCTACGGCGAAGGCGTCGAACGGGTCTTCCCAGTCCACACTCCAAAGATCTCCAAGGTCGAAGTCGTGAAACGCGGCCGCGTCCGCCGCGCCCGTCTCCACTATCTCCGCGACCGCGTCGGCAAGGAAGCCGTCCAAGTCAAGGAAGCCATCAGCAACCGCTGATCCTCCTCTTCAACGCCCTTCTCCCCTTTTGGCGCGCCGGTCCTCCGGCGCGCCTTTTTCTTTTCCGGAATTCAACCGCCTCACGGCATTCGGTCACCTCGCGCCCGCCCCATCTCCATCACCTCCCATCACCCCCTCAATCTCCGAAATCCCCGCCTTCCTCCGCCAGCTTCCCCGTCCGTACCGAATCCAGAAAGGTCTCCAATGCCCGCCGATCCCGCTTCGACGGCTTCGCCGCAGGACTGATCGCAGAATTCAATCGCCGTTCCTCCCGCCGTCGCCGCGCCGCCTCCAATTCCTCTGGCGGCGTCAGATCTTCCAGATACCGCCCCACCAGCGGCGCACCCACCCGCTGCTCCAGCACTTCCTTCACCCGCACCGTCCGCGTCACATCCTCCTGCCGCACTTCAATCACGTCACCAGCACGCACCAGCCGCGAAGCCTTCGCCTCGCTCCCTCCCATCCGCACGCGCTGCAACCGACACGCGTCCGTCGCCAGCACCCGCGTCTTGTAAAGCCGCACCGACCACAGCCACTTGTCCAGTCGCACCGAACCCTCCGCGTCAGTTGTCGCCCTGAATTCCATCGGAATCCCCTGCACCAACCCAGTCACGAAAACCAGCGCCGATTTTCCAACCTTCAGCCGTCAGCCGTCAGCCCTCCGCCGCCACCTTTTCACCAGCCAGCTTCTCCGCCCGAGCCGCCAGCTCCACGTGAAACTGCTCCGGATCAGGAGCCGGACCCACCGGCCGCGTCCGCCCAAACCACGCACTGAAGGTCTCACCTGACGTCCTCTCACCCTTGTACGCCTCAAGGAATCCCCGGATCGCCCCGGGAATGTCCGCCAGCAGCACCGTCTTCTGCTCCAACCCTGCCAGCCGGTCGCCAGCAATGCTCCCGCCCACAAACATCGCGTACTTGTTCGGTGCCCGACCCACAAATCCAAAGTCCGCATTGTAAGGACGCCCGCATCCGTTCGGGCATCCCGTCATCCGGATCAGCACCGGATCATCCTCCAACCCAAGCTCCCGCAGCACGCCGTCCACTTCGTCCAGCACCCCCGGAAGCGCCCGCTCCGACTCGGAAAGACTCAACCCGCACGTCGGCAACGCCACACACGCATGCGCCACCCGACGCGTCCGCGTCATCCCGTCCGCATGCGGCACCCCATGCTTCGCAAGAATCGCATCCACCATTGCACGCTGCTCCGGCAACACCTCCGCCACCACCACATTCGTGTTCGGCGTGATCACAAACGGCAACCCTAACTCCGCCGCAATCTCATTGAACGCACTCAGATACTGCGGCCCTCCGTCCCGGTCCGTCACCCGACCCATGCTCACATGCACCGCACAATACCACCGCCCATCCCCCTGCTCATACCACCCCAGCGAATCCTCGACACTATCAAAAAACACCGGCTTCGGCTCTTCCAGCCGCACCGTCGGCAACCGGTCCTGCACCGCCGCGCGAAACGCCTCCAATCCCATCGTCTGCACCGTGTACTTCATCCGCGCATTCTTCCGCTCGGTCCGGTTCCCATGGTCCCGCTGCACCGTCACAATCGCTTCCGTCGCATCCACCACATGCGCCCGCGGCACATACGCCAGCGGCTGCGCCAGAAACGGCCGCGTCGAAAGCTGCCCGTGACTCATCCCAAATCCACCACCCACCAGAATCGTATACCCAGCCACCACCCCATCCACCACGTGCGGCACAAACCCCACGTCCTGACTGTAAACATCCGTGTCGTTCACCGGCTCAATCGCCACCGCCATCTTGAACTTCCGCGGCAAATATGCCTTCCCGTAAATCGGATCTTCCTCCCCGGACGCCGTCTTCTCCCGCACCGCAGGATCCACCTCCGGCGCCGCCAGCCACTCAGGACTCAGCTTCTCACCGTCCAGCCAGATGTCCGCATACGCCTGGCTCCGCCACAGAAACCGCTGGCTGATCTCCTCCGTCAGCGCCTGCGCATCCCCATGCACTGCGCTCTTCACCGGTGCCGCAGGCCCCATCGTGTTCCGCACCACATCCCCGCACGCCCCCATCGTCGTCAACCCGCTCCGGCAAATCCCCGCAATCACTTCCTTCAGATTCCCCTTCAACACCCCGTGCAGCTGAATCCCCTGACGATTCGTCAATCGCAACGATCCCTCCGACAACCGGCACAATTGATCATGGATCAACCACTGCTCCGCCGAAATCCGCCCGCCAGGCATCTTGCTCCGCACCATGAAACTCCACGCCTTCTCCTTCTTCTCCTTCGTCAATGCCGCACGCTTGTCACGGTCGTCCTGCTGATACGTCCCGTGAAACTTCATCAAGATCGCCTGGTCTTCCTCCACATGCGTCAACCCAGCATCCCCAACCACTTCACCAATCACCCCACGCAACCCGTCAGACTGCAGCTTGATCTCTTCAACACTCGCTTTGCTCATATTTGATCGTTCGTTGTTACCTCCCCACTAATTCCACCCCTCCTCTCCCGCAACGGAAAAAATCCCCTATTCCATATCGGAATAGTCGGGTTTGGCGCGCGCCGCACCCGCAAACCCCCAAATCATCCCCCCATCCTTCACCCCCGGCCGCACCTCCACTCCACTCGCCGTGTCAATCCCCGCCGGCCTCACCGCACGCACCGCCTCCCCAGCATTCCCAGGCGTCAACCCACCCGCAAGTATCAGCACCTTCTCCGGAAACTCCCGCACCGCCCTCGCCGCCAGCGGCCAATCGCACCGATGCCCCGTCCCCCCGTAAACCCCCGGCGCATACGCATCCAGAATAAACGCCTCCGCAGGATCCACCGCAATCCGCTCCAGATCACGCTCCTCCCGCAACGCCACCGCACGCAACACCGGCAACCCGATCTGCTGCACCGCCTCCGTAAACTCCACAGGCTCATCCCCATGCAACTGGATCCCCTCCAGCAGCCCGCTCCCCGCCACCCGCTCAATCTCCGCAATCGCCGCATTCACAAACAACCCGATCCGCAACAACCCCGCAGGCACCTCAGGCAACCACTCCCGCGCCTCCTCAATCCCATGATACCGCTTCGACCCGGGAAAAAAATTGATCCCGATCGCATCCACCCCAGCCTC
>JAIXPK010000384.1 GCA_027486335.1 Verrucomicrobiaceae bacterium
GGCCCACTCGAGGAATCCGAACGCCGCGTCGTCCTCGCCCGCGCCATCCTCGGCGAATGGCTCGGCGGCTCCGGCGGCGGCTGGCAGGACTCCGGCGGGGTCTGGCCAGGCATCAAACTCATCTCCGGCGTCCCCGCTGGCCCCACCGACCCGGAATCAGGCATCAGCCGCGGCCGTCTCATGCCCCAGCACACGGTCCTCGACTCTAACGCTGTCTCCCCGGAAGCCCGCCAGAAGCTCCAGGACTCCCTCGTCCTCGTCCACGGCGGCATGGCCCAGAATGTCGGCCCCATCCTCGAGATGGTCACCGAAAAATACCTCCTGCGCTCAGGCCCCGAATGGCTCGCCCGCAAGGACGCCCTGGCCATCCTCGACGAAATCACCTCCGCTCTCCACGAAGGTGACGTCCGCGCCATCGGCACCGCCACCACCCGCAACTTCACTGGCCCCATCCAGACCATCATCCCATGGGCCTCCACCTATTACACCGAACAACTCATCGAACGCACCCGCGCCGCCTTCGCCGATGACTTCCTCGGCTTCTGGATGCTCGGCGGCATGTCCGGCGGCGGCATGGGCTTCATGGTCTCCCCTCACCGCAAAGCCGAAGCCCAGCAGAAGCTCCAGGAAATCATGTCAGGGCTCAAAAAGGAACTCGCTTCCGCCCTCCCGTTCGCCATGGAACCCGTGGTCTACGACTTCGCCATCAACGAAAACGGCACCTTCGCAACCCTCCTCTCCGGCGACAGCGCCCTCATGCCGGAAGGCTATTACGTCCTCACCGTCCCTCGCCTCCTCCGTCAGGAAATCCGCTCGCTCTCTCTCCTCCGCCGCGCCGAACTCGACCGCCTCGGTGCCGCCTGCCGCTCCCGCCCGGAACTCAGCGGCATGGTCCAGTCGCTCTTCGATGTCATGCTCCCGCGCCGCCGCGCCGACCAGGGCTCCGGCACATCCGGTCTCCTCGCCATGCTCGACGCCAATGGCTTCGACCGCGCTCAGCACGAACAAATCCGCAGCGACCTCCGCGACGCCCGCATCGGCCTCGCCCAGAACCGTCTCCCCGCCAGCGCCACCGTCGAAGACGTCCGCCCGGAAGATGTCGCCAGATTCGACCTCGCACCTCCCTCACCAGAATGCGTCGCCCTCGGCGAAGCCGCCCTCGCTCGCGGCGAAGCCGCCGTCATCACCCTCGCGGGCGGCGCTGGCTCCCGCTGGACCCAAGGAGCCGGCGTCTGCAAGGCCCTCCACCCATTCTGCAAATTCGACGGCCGCCACCGCACGTTCATCGAGGTCCATCTCGCCAAAAGCCGCCGCCGCAGCCGTCTCTCAGGCACCACCATCCCTCACCTCTTCACCACCAGCTACCTAACCCATCAACCCACCGCCGACTTCCTCGCTCGCCACCACAACTACAACTATCAAGGCGACCTCATCCTCTCCCAGGGCCGCTCCATCGGTCTCCGCATGGTCCCCACCGTCCGCGACCTCCGCTTCGCATGGGAAGAAATGCCCCAGCAGGTCCTCGATCAGCAGCAGCAGAAGGTCCGCGACAGTCTCCGCAGCGCCCTCATCCGCTGGGCCACCGAAGCCGGTGAAGCCTCCGACTACACAGACAATCTCCCCCTCCAGTGCCTCCACCCCACCGGCCACTGGTACGAGTTCCCTAACCTCCTCCGCAACGGCGAACTCGCCGCCCTCGTCCGCAAGCGGCCGCAGCTCCAGTACCTCCTCCTCCATAACGTCGACACCCTCGGCGCTGACCTCGACCCGGGCATCCTCGGCTGGCACATTCAGTCAGAGGCCTGTCTCTCCTTCGAAGTCATCACCCGCAGGCTCGAAGACCGCGGCGGCGGCCTCGCCCGCGTCAACGGCCGCCCTCGTCTCGTCGAAGGCCTCGCCATGGCACGCGAAGAAGACGAATTCCGTCTCTCCTTCTACAACTCCATGACCACATGGATCCATCTCGATAAACTCCTCGCCGTCTTCGGCCTCGTTCGCGCCGACCTCGAAGACAAAGACAAGGTCACCCAGGCGGTCCGCAATCTCGCCGCACGCATGCCCGCCTACATCACTCTCAAGGACGTCAAAAAACGCTGGGGCCACGGCCAGGAAGACATCTTCCCTGTCATCCAGTTCGAAAAACTCTGGGGCGACATGTCCGCCCTCCCAGACGTCGTCTGCCGCTTCCCCGTCGTCCCGCGCTCCCGCGGCCAGCAGCTCAAGGATCAGTCCCAGCTCGATGGCTGGCTCCGCGATGGCTCCGCAGCCGCCGTCGCCGCCCTCTGCGAATGGTGATCGCCCCTCACCCGGCCCCTCACCGCGGCCGCGCCATCGCAAACACATCCCCAGTCCTGCAATACCAGTTAGGACTCTGCATCCGTCCCACCGGCGCATAAACCCCGGGCGGTATCAGCAGGGTCTCCGGATCCATGATGCCGTCACGCACATGCACCCGCAGCACCCGCCCAATCACCAGCCGGTTCCCCCCGAACTCCATCGTCGTCCACTCCCGGCACTCTAACGCCACCGGTGCCTCCGCAATCCGCGGCGGCTTCACCACCGACGACGCCACCGCCGTCAGCCCCGCCGCCTCCAGCTCGTTCTCCCCAGGCGGCAACGACGCCGCACACGCATTCATCGCCGCCCCCATCGGCTCATCAATCAGATGAACTACAAACTCCCCAGTCAGCCGCACGTTCCTCGCCGTGTCCTTCGGCACCCCCGGCCCGCGATTCCCAGGCGCTAACACCACCGCCGGCGGATCATCCCCGATCACATTGAAAAAACTGAACGGAGCCGCATTCACCCGCCCCTCCAGATCCACCGTCGTCACCAGCGCAATCGGCCGCGGCACCACCAGTCCCGCCAGAATCGTGTACGCACGCTCCTCATGCTCCCCCTCAAGATCAAACTCCATAACCTCAAAGCACCCTCAGCTTCAGATTCCGGAACTCAATCTTCATCGCCAGCCCGCCATGAATCTGCAACCCGATCGGCCCCGCCGCCCCATACCGCCCATCACGGTACTCGCTCACCTTCGTCCCATTCAGATACACCGTCACCGTGTCCCCCTTCACCACCAGCCGAAACGCATTCCAATCCCCCACCTTCAACACCTTCCCCGCTTCCTTCGCCTGCCCAGCCTCAGGATACCCGCCCACATAAAATGACCCCGTCATGTCCTTCTTCAAGCTCCGCGATACCCCGATCTGAAGCTGCAGATCCCCAGGAATCTTCTCATCCACCGTCTTCTTCCGCATCATGAACCCACTATCAATCTCCCCCTCCCACTTCGCTTCCGCCTCCAACTCGAAATCCCCATACTCCTTCTCCGTGTAAAGCATCGACCCCTTCTTCGCAGGATCATTCTCCCCCACCAGCACCCCATCCACCACCTTCCAGAATGGATTCGGCGTCGGCACCTTCCATCCCGTCAGATCCTTCCCGTTGAACAACACCACCTCCCCAGGCGTCTCCGCCCACCCAGTCGCCGGAAAAACTCCAGCAGCCAATCCCAACCCGAAAACCCGACAGAATTCTTTGCGCTTCATCCCCCAACCCAAGCACCTCCCCATCCCCTCGCCAACTCTTTCATCTCACGCGTTCCGGGGGACATCGCACGCATTCCAAGGGAAGTTTTCTTAAAATTTGAAACTATTCCGGCTTGTTTAAAAACTTTATCTTGCCCCGCCCCGCGTTCTCACCTACCTTCCATAACACCACGCAGTCCCTGCGCGGCCCAGGAGGCCTCCCTCCCATCAATTTGTTGGTAACGAGGAACGATCCCCCGGTCTGGTCGCCGGACGGATCACCCAGCGGGCCTTTCCGGGCCGTTCTCCCGGAAAGGCCCGCCCTTCCAACCCTCGCCCACTGTCCCATGCGCGACAGTTTCTGCCCTGGTCACGCCCGCTTTCCCGCTTCCGCCAGACCCCGCCCCATGCCATCCCTTCAGCATGCTGCGCCGCTCTCTCCCTTCGCTGTTCGCTCTCTCCCTCTGCCTCCCCATCCCCTTCGCCAGCGCCGCTGACCCGGAACCCGCTCGCCACTCCATCCGCGAGGTCGCCGGCTGGTCCGTCAGCATCCACCCCTCCCTCGCCACCACCCAGACCGCCGCCACCGAGGAAGCCCTCTCCCTCCTCGAAGTCCAGCTCCGCGCCATCGTCAAAGACCTCCCTCCCTCCGTCATCCCCAAGCTCCGCGAGGTCCCGCTCTGGTTCTCACCCGCCTACAAGGGCTTCGGCCAACGCGCCGAATACCACCCCGGCGCCGACTGGCTCCGCGACAACGGCCGCGACCCAGCCATGGCCAAGGGCATCGAGTTCACCAACATCCCTTCCTTCGCCGCGGAAACCCGCCGCATGCCCAACTTCGCACTCCACGAACTCGCCCACGCCTACCACGACCGCGTCATCGGCTTCGATAACCCCGAAATCTTCAACGCATGGGCCGCCGCCAAAGCCTCCGGTAAATACGAACGCGTCAAACGCCGCGACAGCAA
>JAIXPK010000180.1 GCA_027486335.1 Verrucomicrobiaceae bacterium
CCGCAGTTCATGAGCATGAGTGAGGGCTCGTGATTGGGGACGAGGGCGTGCATGGAGCGGATGACGGCGATGTCATCGGCGTGGGCGGCGGTTTTGGCGAAGAGTTCGCTGATTTCGAGGCCGCTCTGGCCGTAGCGCTGGAATTTGAAGGGCGAGGGGAAGGCGGTGCCGGTTTTGCGTTCGGTGCGGAGGGAATCTGGGAGCGGCTGGCCGGCGAATTTCGAGAGGAGGGGTTTGGGGTCGAAGGTATCGACGTGTGAGGGTCCGCCGTTGAGGAAGAAGTGGATGACGCGTTTGACGCGCGGGGCGAAGTGGGGGCGCGGGGAGTCGGCGGAGACGAGCGGGGCGAGGGAGAGGGCACCCATGCCCATGCCGGCGCGGGCGAGGAAGGCGCGGCGGCTGAGGAGTGAGGGGTCGGGCGGGGGCATGGGATGGGGAAATCAGTCGGTGAAGGAGAATTCGTTAGCGAGGAGGAGGACCTGGGCGTACTGGGCCCATGGTTCGAGGAAGTCCGGCGGCGGGGTGGCGGGGCCGGAGAAGTCGAGGTCGGCGCGCCATGTCGCGTTTGAGTTAGAGATGTGAGGACTCCAGAGGAACTGGTCGCTGTTCAGTTCGTTGCGGATATCGACGAGGAAGTCGATGGTGTCGCCCCTGGAGACCGTTAGGGAGGAGACGGCCATGGGAGCGTCGCGGTGGTGGATGTCGGCGGTGAGGAGTGTGCCGTGGCGACTGGAGATGATGAAGGCGCGGATGCCGTCGCCCTGGGTGGGTTCGTGGCGGAGGGTTCCGGTGATGGTGATGGTGGCGGCGGCGGGAGCGGTCCAGCGGCGGATCACGGCGTGCTGGCGGGAGTCTCCGGGGTGGCCGCCGGTGGCGGTGAGCTGGGCCCAGCCGGTGGGGCCGCCGGGCCACGCGGCAGCGCCCTGGTAGGCGGAGCCGGTGAAGTAAGGGAGGGGAGTGAACGAGGCGGTGCGTTGTGAGGATTCGTCGAAGGCGCCGGTTCCGCAGGACCACGGGGAAGGAGGGGGATGTGGAGATTGGGCGGCCGCGTCGGCTTTGGCGGCGGCGAGGAAGGCGAGGGCGCTAGCGGATTCCGTGGCGGAAGCGGGGCGTTGATAGAGCTGGCGGTGGAGGAATTGGATGCGATCGGGATCGGGGAACGAGGCGGAAGCGGCGGCTAGGCTACGGGCGCGGGCGGCGGCGAAGGGACCGTTGAGGAAGAAAAGGGCTTGTTGAGGGACGGTGGTTTCGTGGCGCGTGGCGACGTGGATGTCAGGGTTGGCGAAGTCGAAGGAACGGAGTGTGCCGGGGACGAACTGGCGGTCGATCCATGCGTGGACCGTGCGGCGCCGGTTGGCGGGATCGGTGATTTCCATGGGCGGGCCGTCGCTGACGTTGTCGAGATCACCGGAGACGGCGAGCATGGCGTCGCGGACGGCTTCGAAGTCGAGACGGCGGACGGGGGCGCGGGAGAGCAGACGGTTGTCAGGATCGAGGACGGCGGAGTCGTCGGGATTGGCCGGGGTGTGGGATTGCTGATAGGCGCGGGAGGCGATGAGATTGCGGAGGAGGGATTTGAGACTCCAGCCGGAGTGGATGAAGTCGCGGGCGAGCCAGTCGAGGAGGGCGGGGTGGCTGGGGGAACCGGCGCGGAGGCCGAAGTCGCTAGGGGTGCGGACGAGGCCTGCGCCGAAGAGGTGCTGCCAGACGCGATTGACGAAGACCCGGGCGGTGAGGGGGTTCTCGGGTGAGGCGATGGCGTTCGCGAGTTCGAGGCGGCCGCTGCCGGATTGGAACGGCTGGCGGTCGTGCGGTGCGAGGATGAGCGGGAGACGGCGGGGGACTTCGGGGCCGAGTCGGGCGGGACTGCCGCGTTCGAAGATGCGGGGGTTGGCGGCGGGGGAGAGGTCGGTTAGGATGAGGGCGGCCGGGGCGTTGAGTTCGATGAGACGTCGGTCGACGTCGCCCTGGAGTTTCCAGAGGGCGGTGACGGTGTCGGAGGGGAAGAAGAGTTCGTTGTTCACGATCCCGGTGGCGGGGACCTGGAAGGGACCGGACGGGTCGTTGAGGAGGGCGAGGAGGGCGGCGCTGCCGGGTGCATCGGGGTGGGCGGCGGCGGCGTTGAAGACCTCGGAATAGCGGCTAGCAACGGTGGCGGGGGAATCGGGCGCGGATTGGAAGGCGGCGGCGATGGCGGGGTGGAGAGAGCCGCTGGCGAGGAGCGGGGCGAGGGCGGCGGCGGCGAGATCGGGGAATCGGTCGGCGGGGACGGTGGCGAGGGTCAGCCACGGGCCGAAGATCGGGTGGGCGGGGCTGGCGTGGGTGTGGAGCCAGTCGCGCCAGCGGCGGACGGATGCGGGGATGAGGTCGCCGGGCGAGAGGATCTGGTCGAAGCCCTCTTCGGGATATTTGGCTAGTTCGCGCTGGGCGTTGAGGTAGTCGGCGAGGCGGGAGCGGAGGCGCTGGGCGGCATCGGCGCGGTGGGAGGCCATGGCGCTGGCGAGGGCGTCCTGACGTTTTTTGAGTTCCGCGTCGTCTGTGGTGTTAAGGGGGATGAGCTGGTCGGTGCTGCTTTGGAAGACGCCGTAGAGCGAGTAGTAATCGGCGGTGGGGACGGGGTCGTATTTGTGGTCGTGGCAGCGGGCGCACTGGACAGTTAGGGCCATGGTGGAGCGCATGACGACGTCGATGCGGTCGTCGATGATGTCGTGGGTGACGCCGATGAAGCGGCGGCCGCCGGTGAGGAAGCCCATGGCGGCGAGATCGGGGGAGTCGGGTGGGAGGAGTTGGTCGCCGGCGATCTGGAGGAGGAGGAAGCGGTTGTAGGGGAGGTCGTTATTGAGGGCGCTGATGACCCAGCGGCGGTAGGTGGGGGCGTGGGCGAAGCGGCGTTCCTCGCGGGCGTAGACGTAGCCTTTGGTGTCGGAGTAGCGGGCGAGGTCGAGCCAGTGGCGGCCCCAGCGTTCGCCGAAATGCGGGCTGGCGAGGAGGCGGTTTGTGAGGGCGGCGACGGCGGCGGGGCGGTTGGCGGCGTCGGCTGTGGAGAAGGCGTCGGTATCGGCTGCGGAGGGCGGGAGGCCGGTGAGGTCGAAGGTGATGCGGCGGATGAGGGACCGGGAATCAGCGGGTGCGGCGGGGGAGAGGCCTGCGTTGGCGAGGGAGGCGCGGAGGAAGCGGTCGATGGGTTGGAGGGTGGGGTCGGGAGAGGCGGGGGGATCGGGGTTGGAGGTAGGTTGGAAGGCCCAGTGCTGGAGGGCGTCTGGGGGTGGTTTGATGGCGGCGCGGGTGTGGGAGAGGAGAGCGGCGGCGAGGAAGAGGGAGAAGGCGGCCCGCGGGAGGGATGGGGAGGGAGCGGGCATGGGAGGGGGGAAGGATCGCGGGGAGACGGGGATGGCCGCAAGTCCGCGCCTCCGGTATCGGGAGTGGCCGGAGGGTTGACGGGAGTGGGAACCGCGGGCAGCGTGCTGGTTTCCTGTGGACGCAATCTGATGAGCCGATTTTCCTTCCGCGCTTTTGCTGCGCTCGGTGCCTTGCTGGTGCTGGGCGGCGCTGTGGCTGGGGCGGTGTGGTATTACGAGCATTCGGTGGTGCCGGAGCAGCAGCGGAAGGAGGCGATTTCGGCGATGCTGAAGACGCCGGGGCCGAAGGCGGATCCAGGGCGGAGGATTTACGATGAGGCGCTGGAGAGCATCCGCGGGGGGGATCTGGAGAAGGCGCGGGGGCGGCTGGCGGAGGTGATCGAGCTGTATCCTGACAGCGAGCGGAGCGGGGATGCGCGGCGGGTGCTCGGGGAGATGAACATGGATCGGTTGTTTGCGCGGGTGCCGATGCCCGGGAAGCTGGAGTATTCGGTGGGGAAGACGAAGCAGGACAATCTGCATTCGATTGCGACGCGGTTCCGGACGACGGTGCCGTTCATCAAGCGGGTGAACAACCTGCTGGGGAATGTGATTCATCCGGGGGACCGGCTGGTGCTTTATCCGCTGGATTTCGAGCTGGGGGTGGATCTGGAGAGGAAGCGGCTGCTGCTGGTGAAGGACGGGCGGTATTTCAAGGAGTACGGGATTGTGTCCTATCATCTGCCGTTTCCGTCGCTGCCGGCGGAGACGACGGTGGCGGAGTCGGCGGGTTGGGAGGGGAGCCAGCGGATCCGGCCGGATGACGACCGGTATGCGGGGGCGGCGAAGCGGTTGGTGACGCCGCCGCGGGGGCAGCGGAGCGGGATTGTGTTCCGGGCGGTGCCTGAGGGCGTGGTGGCGGAGCCGGCGGTGGCGGGCGGGGCGACGGCGGAGCCGGGGATTTACCTGAGTGAAGCAGATCTTGATGAACTGACGACGGTGGTGCGGCCCGGTTGCGCGCTGCGATTTCTGAAACCAACAGTCCCCCGAACCCCATGAAGCACGTCCCGCTTGAATTTGAGAAGCCGATCTTTGCGCTCCAGGAGCAGCTGGACGAATTGCTGCAGAAGAGTTCTGCGCAGGACATCAATCTAACTGGGGAAGCGGGAGCGATTCGTGCGAAGCTGGAGGAATTGCGGGAGACGACGTACCGGCAACTGACACCATGGCAGCGGGTGCAGATTGCGCGGCATCCGGCGCGGCCGTACATGCTGGATTACATCGAGCGGTGTTTCACGGATTTTGTGGAGCTGCACGGGGACCGGCACATTGGGGATGACCATGCGATGCCTGGCGGGTTTGCGAGGATCGGGGGTCGGCGGGTGGTGGTGATCGGGCATCAGAAGGGGCGGGACACGAAGGAGAATCTGATGCGGAATTTCGGGTGTGCGCACCCTGAGGGGTACCGTAAGGCGTTGCGGCTGATGCGGCTGGCGGACAAGTTCGGGTTGCCGGTGGTGAGTCTGATTGACACGCCGGGGGCGTATCCGGGGATTCAGGCGGAGGAGCGGAACATTGCGGAGAGCATTGCGTTCAACCTCCGGGAGATGATGACGCTGAAGGTGCCGGTGGTGGCGGTGGTGATCGGGGAGGGCGGCAGTGGCGGGGCCCTTGGCATCGGGGTGGCGGACCGGGTGCTGATGATGGAGAACGCGTATTATTCGGTGATCAGTCCTGAGGGATGCGCGGCGATTCTGTGGAAGGATCGGAAGCATGCGCCGGAGGCGGCGGAGGCGCTGCATATTACGGCGAAGGATCTGAGCGAGCTGGGGATCATTGATGAGGTGGTGCCTGAGCCGCTGGGGGGAGCGCATTATGATCCGGAGGCGAGTGCGGCGGCGTTGCGGGCGGCGGTGATCCGGCATCTGGACGAGCTGACGCCGCTGGAGGCTCCGGCGCTGCGGGCGGGGCGGTATGCGAAGTTCCGGCGGTTCGGGGTGTTTTCGGGCGGGGAGTGACGGGAAATTGAGGGGTGGAAAGGCGGTGAGACATCCGCTGGTCCGGGATTGACAGGGGCGGGGGGAATCGTGTCAGGTCGCGTTAGGCAGCGATTGGCTGCCGGAACCCAAAAAATCTCATGTCACTTCTCGATACACTTCTTGGACTGGTTACTGGCAAGCCTGCGGATGGCCAGGCGTCGACGCTTCAGACGGCACTTTCCGGCCTGCTCAGCCAGAGTGGCGGGCTCGAGGGCCTGATGAGCAAGTTTTCGGCGAACGGGCTGGGCGATATCTTTTCGTCGTGGGTGGGGATGGGGGAGAACAAGTCGGTGTCTGCGGATCAGGTGCACAGTGCGCTGGGCTCGGAGCAGATTTCGGCTTTGGCGTCGCAGCTGGGGATTGATCCGGCGAAGGCGTCCGGATTTCTGGCGACGTATCTGCCGAAGATCATCGACAAGCTGACGCCATCGGGGCAGGTCGAGGGTGGGGCGGATGCATCGGAAGGTCTGGCGGCGCTGCTGCCGTCGCTGCTGTCGAGCATGGGCGGGGACGAGCAGAAGCCGGCCTGAGTTGAGATTGTGAATGGGAGGCCGCGGGAGGCGCTTAAGAGGCGTGGCCTGCGGCCTCCTTTGTTTTTTGGGATGGGCAAGTGTGGATTGTCCGTTGACAAGCTGGAGGAGGAAGGTAGGATCGCGGCCCTTTTGCTGGAACTGGTCGCCTGCCGTGGCGGGTTCCGGCGAGTTCCTATTTTCTTTCACGCATATGTCGAAACGCACTTATCAGCCCTCCAAGCGGACCCGCAAGCAGCAGCATGGATTCCGCGCCCGCATGGCTTCTAAAGGTGGCCGGATGACGCTGGCCCGCCGCCGTCAGAAGGGCCGCAAGCGCCTGTTGCCGAAGGGTGCCGAGATTCACTTCGCGCGTCACACGCAATCCTGACGGAGGTGAGACTTGGATGGAGGCTGCCTGAGAGTGGCTGAGATCTGGGTCTGAGATTCAATTCGGCGCGCGGCGTGTTCCGGCACGGCGCGCGCTTTCTTTTGTCCATGGCGCTTCCGAGGCCGCAGCGCATCCGCCGCACGGGGGAGTTTGGTTTGGTGCGTGCGAAGGGACGGACGTGCCGGGGGAAGCTGGTGACGATCGGGTTGCTGGCGATGGCGGAGGGTCCGAGTCGGGCGGGGTTTGCGGTGACGCGGAAGGTTGGGAATGCGGTGGTGCGGAACCGGACGCGGCGGCGTTTGCAGATGGTGCTGGCGCGCTGGCTGCCGTTGCTGCGCGGGAATTTTCTGGTGGTGACGATTCCGCGGCCGGTGGCGGCGACGGTGAGCGCGGCGGAATTGGAGGGGGACTGGGTGCGGACGATGCGGCGGGCTGGGTTGCTGCCACCGGAGGCGACGCCATGAAGTCGGTGATTCGCGGGCTGATCCGGTTTTATCAGCGGTTTCTGTCGCCGGGGCTGCATCGGCTGGCGGGGCCTGCCGGGGGATGCCGGTACGAGCCGACGTGTTCGCAGTATTGTCTGGAAGCGGTTGAGAAGCATGGCGTGGTGCGGGGATTGTGGCTGGGAATTCGGCGCATCTGCCGTTGCCATCCTTGGGGTGGGTGCGGATATGACCCGGTTCCGGACCTCCCGCAGCGCCGCAGGGATTGACCGCGCCAATTTTTTCTTTTCCTCATTTATGAAATTGAATCGCACTGAGTGGATCGTGGTGATCCTGTGCAGCCTTGGGCTGAGCTACACGTTGTTCACGCAGAAGCCGCCGGTGAAGCCGGTGGAGAAGAAGGAAGTGCCGACGGTGGTGGCGGGGACGCCCGGGGCAGGGGATGCGGCGGTGAAGCCGGTGGCGCCGACGCCGGGTCCGGCCGCGGTGGCGGCGGAGACGTTTGATGTGGCGGGCGAGGCGGCGGTGTACACGTTTTCGAGTCTGGGCGGCGGGATCAAGCAGGTGCGGATTCTGAAGGGGCCGTATGCGGGGGAGACCGAGCAGGTGCTGAACGATCATGAGTCGCCGGCGGTGATCGGGGCCTTGGGGAACGAGCCCGGGAAGTTTGAGGATCTGGTGTACACGGTGCAGGCGAAGAGCGACCGGGCGGTGACGTTCACGGGCGAGCGGGACGGTGTTAGGATCACGAAGGAGTGGGTGCTGTCGGACAAGGGACCGGCGCTGGAGGGATGGGGTTATCTGTGGAATCTGAAGGTGACGCTGACGAATGCGGGCGGTGGTGCGAAGACGCCGGTGCCGTACGCGGTGTTTTCCGGGATGTTAGGAAAGCTGCATGACAACGACTGGATCATGCCTGCGGCGACGTGGTATGCGGACGACAATGCGGAGGAACAGGACGGGACGCAGTTCGAGCGGGCGACGTTTTTCGGGTTGTCGGAGCGGCGGCCGGAACGGGAAGTGATTCCGAACCGTTTGGAGAAGGTGACGTTCGGCGGGGTACACAATCAGTATTATGCGGTGCTGATGAGTCCGTCCGAGGTGAAGGCCGGGGAGACGACGTTGTGGTCGACGCGGCACAAGGTGGTGTTTGACGATCCGGGCCGGAAGCGGGTGGAAGCGTGGGGAGTGGGAGCGGCGCTGGGGATCGGGACGGTGGGGTTTACCCAGCCTAACGAGACGTTTGTGTGGAGTGGCGAGGTGTATGCGGGGCCTCGGTCGGGGACGGTGCTGAACCGGCTGGGCGGGGACCGGAATCAGGTGATGCATTACGGGTGGTTCCGGGTGCTGAGCCGGTTGTTCCTCGGGGCGCTGAACACGTTTCACCGTTGGATTCACAATTACGGGATCGCGATCATGCTGCTGACGCTGTGCGTGCGGATTGTGATCTGGCCGCTGCACATCAAGGCGACGCGTGCGATGAAGCGGATGAGCAAGCTGGCGCCGCAGATGACGGAGATCCGCGAGAAGTACAAGGATGACCCGCAGCGGATGAACATGGAGGTGATGAAGCTGTACCGGGATTACCGGGTCAATCCGGTGGGTGGGTGTCTGCCGCTGGTGTTTCAGTTTCCGATCTTCCTTGGCTACTATAACATGATGAAGAGTGCGGTGGAGATGCGCGGGCACTCGTTCCTGTGGGTGAAGGATCTTTCGATGCCGGACACGATCTTCACGATTCCAGTGGCTGGCGGGATTCCGGTGAATCCGCTGCCGATTCTGATGACGGTGTCGATGTACATCCAGATGAAGGTGTCTCCGACGCCGACGATGACGGACAACGCGCAGATGCAGATGCAGCAGAAGCTGTTCAAGTTCATGCCGTTCATGTTCATGTTCTTCTGCTATAACTTCGCGAGTGCGCTGGCGCTCTACTGGACGGTGCAGAACGTGATTTCGATCTTCCAGACGTGGCTGATGAAGCGTCAGCCGGAACCTGAGCTGGTGAAGCAGGCACCGCGGGCGTCGTTCATGGAAATGGCGATGGCGGCGCGGCAGCAGCAGGAAGCGGCCAAGAAGGGCAAGGGTCCGCGGACCGGCGGCGGCGGCGGGAGTGCGTTCCGGGATCAGCAGCGGAAGCAGTGAGGTGGCGGGAGGGGTGACACGGGGTCGGGAGCTGCCGGGATCGGGTGGGGGTACGAACGCCACAACCCGGTGGTCACTTTGCCGGGGGGTGGTGCACTTTGAAACGCGGCGGTCTCTGAGAAGAGGCCTGTCCGATTGCGGAAGGCCTTGGGATCCCCTGAAGGTCCCTCGTAGCCCAAGTGACCAGACCTTTCGAAGAGGTCTCCGAACTCTGGGACCCGGTGGTCACTTTGCGGGGGGGTGGTGCACTTTGAAACGGATCGGACAGGTGGCCAGACCTCTTGATGAGGTCCCAATTGAGACAGTCCCGAAGAGGTCTCTTGGGGTCCCAAAGGGGTCAGCGAAGAGGTCTGTCCAATGGCGGCGCGATCGGTGGTCCATCTGGTACAGGGCGGCACGCCTGCCGGGGTGCGAATTGAATGGGTGCGTTTTCCGGTGGTGTCGCTCGTGCCGAGCTCGACCACCGGCTTCATGCCGTCATCCCTATGGGATGAGGGGGCGGATCGTTCAGGTGGCCAAAGGTCTCTGTGCACGGTGGTCACTTTGCCGGGGGGGTGGTGCACTATGACCCGAGTCGGAATAGGTGGCCAGACCTCTCGACGAGGTTCCGAGGAGGTCCGGGGGATGACGGCTTTGGGTCACAGCGAAGAGGTCTGTCCAATTGCGAAACGCTTCTTCAATGTCGGCGTCGAACTCGGCCAGCTTGCCTTCATCGCTGTCGTCCTCACCATTACCGCACTCGCCCGCCGGGGGCCAATGCTGCTTCCGCGCTGTGCTCCACTGATTCCACCGTAAGCCATCGGGGCCCTCGCGATGTTCTGGGTCGTCGAACGCATTGCGGCATTTTAGCGCTAGCGGGGCGATCAGGACCACAGCCGCGTCTGCCGCCTGATGGCACCGGTGCAGTGAAGGGTGGACCGAAAGCGCTGTGCGGAGGCACCCGGCGGAAGAGACGTTAGCAACTGTGGCGTTGCCGGGGGCGGGCCTGCTGGCAGGAGGTTTATCGGGAACGGCACGGGACTACCCAAGTTGGGTAACTTGGAAATTGAGTAATGGCCTGGTGATGAGTTAAGTCCTGGGGGGACCGCCGTCCTCACCCGCCAATCCCGTGAAACCTGCCTCCGAACCGCCTGATTTGTTTTCCCGCCAGCGCTACGAAGAAAGGCGGGGGGAGATCCGGCTCCACATGTCCTACTTCTTTCTGAAGTATCTCACCGATATCTATCAGGCGTTTGAGGGGGACCTGGCCACGACCATCATTCTGGGGGAAATATCTCACCATAACACTGCCCGGCTTTTTTCCCCTCAGCATGAAGCCAACGAGACGATGCATCGGATCCAGGATGATCCTGCCCTGTGGCGCACCATGGAAGGCTGCAATGCCTACTCCATCAGTTGCGCGACCGGCATCCCGAGAGAGACCGTGCGTCGAAAGGTGAGTGTGTTGAAGAAGAAGGGCTGGATCGAGGACGACCCCGGCCACGGCCTACGCATCACCAAAGCCTGCGCCGATCACTTTGGAGTAGACTATACACCACGCTTTCTGAACGGCCTGCTTCGTGCCTCACGAAAGATCGAGGCACTGCTGGCGGGTGAAGAGAAGAGGAACCCCGAAACCAAAGCCGCCTCCAAATCGCCGATCAAGTCGGAAACCAGAAAGCCACCGTCAGTCGGTAAAGCCCGAACCCGCACCAAAAACAAAAAGTCATGAGCAGCACATTCAAAGACATGATCAACCTCAGCGGCCATGTGGCCATCGTCACCGGAGCCGGAGCGGGCATTGGTCGCGCCATCGCCGAAACCTTTGCCGCCGCCGGTGCTTGCGTGATGGTGAGTGACCGCACCGCCGAGAGCGCCGCGATCGTCGCGGAGGGCATCAGGACCTCCGGAGGTCAGGCAGCCAGTACCGCGTGTGATGTCACCAAAGACGAGGCACTGGAAACTCTCGTGAATGAAACCGTGAGGGCATTCGGCAAGGTCACCGTCCTCGTCAACAACGCGGGAGGCGGCGGACCCAAGCCCTTCGACATGCCCATGAACGACTTTGTCTGGGCTTATCAGCTCAACGTCTTCTCTGTCTTCCGCCTCAGCCAGCTCTGCGCGCCCCACATCGAAAAGGCGGGCGGCGGTGCCGTCCTGATGATCAGTTCCATGGCAGGTGAAAACAAGAACCAGCGCATGACTTCCTACGGCTCATCCAAAGCCGCCGAGAATCATCTTGTCCGCAACATGGCTTTTGATCTCGGTCCCAAGGGCATCCGGGTCAATGCCATCGCTCCGGGTGCGATCAAGACGCAGGCCCTCGCCTCCGTGCTCACTCCGGAGATCGAGAAGGCCATGCTCAAGCACACCCCGATGGGTCGTCTCGGCGAACCCTCCGACATCGCCAATGCCGCGCTCTTCCTGTGTTCACCTGCCGCTCAATGGGTCAGCGGCCAGGTCCTCACCGTCTCCGGCGGCGGCGTGCAGGAACTCGACTGATGATTCACAACCCGCACACCGCAACTTCAATCAGCTCACCTCATGCCACACGATCCCTATCAAAGACTGCAGTCTCCTTTCTCACTCGACGGCTACGTCGTTCTCATCACCGGCGCGGGTGGAGCCATCGGCGGTGCCACCGCTGAAGTGCTCGCGGCCGCAGGGGCCAATGTCGTCATCTCCGACCTCAACCTCGACACCGCCACCGCCGTCGCTGAAAAAGTCGCGCAGGAAACCGGCCGCGAGACGCTGGCGGTGAAGACTGATGTCACCAGCGAAGCCGAGCAACAAGCCCTTGTGGATGCCACCATCCGGAAATTCGGCAAGCTCACTGCGCTGATCAACAATGTCGGCTGGGGAGAATACACACCGCTCTGGGATGTGAGCATGGACTACATGATGAAGTCCTACCTGCTCAACACCGTCAGTGCCTATAACCTCACCAAACTCTGCATGCCGCATCTGAAGAAGGAGGAGAACGCCTCCGTCACCTTCTCCGGCTCAGCGGTCGGCACCACGCCCTCGCCGGAGTTCATCTCCTACAGCAATGCGAAGGCCGCCCTGCTCCACATGTGCAAAAGCATCGCTGCCATGAGCGGCCCGCACGTGCGCGCGAACTCCATCGTGATCGGCTCCGTGGACAATGGAGAGGCCACATTGAACGCGGGCTACGATCCCGAAATGCTGCGCCGTCTGGCGGAGTCCTTCGTCTTGAAGCGCCGGGGCGCTCCTTACGACATCGCTTACGCGTTCAACTTCCTGCTCTCTCCCGCCGCCTCATGGGTCACCGGCGTGCAGCTCGACGTGAATGGCGGCGGCAGCTACAAAAGCAAGATGCCCACCGAGGACTGACATTTCCACGAGCATTCAAGAGATCGACCCTGCGCAGGCTTACTAAACTCATTCATGTCAGGCTCACTTGTCATCTCGCTGCTGCGGTCCCTGACACTGACTTCGTTGGTCATGGTCACGGCAGCAAAAGCAGAGGAACCCGTGCGTTCCTCCGCCTCGGACACGCCGCGAGCGGGCGTCCTGCGCCCTCCCCTGCCTCCGTATGAGAACGAAGGGATGCCCATCACCCTTGTCTTCTACGACCTTAAGGGATTGTCGGGCATCACCGGCGGTGACGCCGAAGCCCGCTCCAAGATTGAAAAGGCCCTGGGCCTCAGCGCAGGCTCCTCCTTCAGTGTGCAGACCACCGAAGTGGGCCTGCAAAGAGTCCGCGGTCTCGACTTCGTCCGCTCCGCCGGCTATCAACTGTTCGAATCCGAGCGTTTCGGGCATGTAGTGCTTGCGGTTTCGGTTGTGATGGGGGCAAAAGACCGCACCGCAGGCCCGAAAGGCATGCTCTCTGGGCACAGCGAAGACTTTCCGGTGCTTTATCAGGATGAACGCACCCTGCTCCGGCTTCAGCTCGACGGCGGACTTGGTTTTTACAACGACTTCAATCCCTGGTTCAGTGATGCTTCCGCGTTCACCAGCCGCAGTCCCATCGCCCTTGATGCTGCGCGCGGCGACAGTGCCTCATGGTATGAGATGAGTGCCGAGTACGGCCTTGCTGGCATCACCCGGCTGGGTCGCTCGCCCATCTGGGTCTATGGCTCGGGGACGTTTCTCACGTCCTTTTCCACCGGTCAGGATTTGTTCCGTTCCGACACACGGGAGATGACCCGGTTGGAAGACCTCTACGCTGGTTTTGTCATCGGCTCGCCCGGCTCCGAGTGGAGTGCGAACTTTTCCGCAGGCAGGCAGAACTGGCAGCTCAACGATGGATTCCTCTTCTCGCGCTTCGCCGCCGGGGCAAACGCAGGGCCTTATCCCGCGCTCTACCTCAATCCCCGCACGGCATACGAGATGACCGTGCTCGGGAAAGTGAAGTGGAAGAATCTCCAACTCGAAGGCTTTCATGTGGATCCAGCCGAGATCGACTATCTCGACAGCGGGACCGCCTACACCGGTGCGAACCTGTCCTACACCTCGCCGCAAGGTCCTGCCGCCTCGGTGCTCTATTACGAATCCACCCAATCCAACACGGTCTTTCCGAACCCTGCCAGTGGCGGCACCGTCCCGCGCGATGGCCTTCAAGTGATTGATGGACGCCTCGGTTCGACCAACATGTTCGGCATTAAAGGCTGGGAACTTTTCGGGGAATATGCGTGGCAGATGCACCGCGACGTCGATTGGGACGCGCGTGCCTGGTATCTGCGCACCGGCTACACCTTTTCTTCCCTTCGTTGGACACCGAATCTCAGCTACCGCTATGCCAGCTTCAGCGGGGATGATCCAGACACAGAAACGTATGAGCGCTTCGACGCTCAGCTGTCCAGCGGGCTCGATCACTGGGTGCAGGGCATCAATTCCAAGAAGGTTGTCAGCAACAGCAACCTCAACAGCCATCGCCTCCGGCTCAATGTCGTGCCTACGCCAAAGCTATCGCTGACGTTCGATTACTTCTGGCTGTTCGCCGATGAGGCGGCTGGCAGCGATGCCTATGCGCAGGAGCTGAATCTCGGGGTCCGCTGGTCGATGTCACGGAATCTCTTCTTTCTCGGCGTGGCCGGGATCGCCTTTCCCGGTGACAACCTGAAAGAGCAGGCGGGCGGCGATCTGGACAATTGGACGACTGCCCAGGTCTCCCTGTTCTGGAATTTCTAACACACCTTCATGGACACACCCAATCTACCCTTGCAACAGATCGGCGGCCTTCTGTTCATGATGACGGGGCCTTTGAAAGTCGCTCCCACGTTTGCTGGGATCACGGCGAAACTCCCCGCCGACGAGAAAGGACCCATCGCGCGGAAGGCTGTTTTCATTGCCATGGCCGCGCTCTGCGTGGCGATCTTCGTCGGTCCCGGCCTCATGAAATCGTGGGGGGCCTCGCAACAGGCCGTCTCTGCCGCAGCTGGTCTGCTGCTAGCGATCGCCTCTCTTCAGGGCATTCTGGGAACTCCGTCTGCCCCGGCACAGGAAGCGGGTGAGCGCGATTTGGCTATTTCCCCCCTCGCCTTCCCCACCCTCGTGCCGCCGTATGCCGTGGGAGTGCTGGTGCTGTTTGCGGCAAACTTCAGTCAGGCGGTCTCCCTGCTGCAAATGGCGGGACTCGCCATGGCGATGATGCTGCTCAACTGGCTCGCGATGACGTTCGCCAGCCAAATCCTCCGAGTGCTTGGTCCCACCACGCTTCGAGTGCTGGGTTCCGTCTTCGGCGTGCTCCAGCTCTCCCTCGGCATCGAGATGGTTTTCTACGCGGCAAAACCAGCCTGATCGGGGGGCGACGGGTTCAGGTTGCCGTGTCCCTGCGAAGAGGTCTGTCCAATTGCGGCGTTTCCGGCATGGATCGGAAGGAGCAGTGGATTTCGGGTTCCTCACCGGGATTCCGCTCGGGGCACGGAACGGGTTGCCTCAATCCCGTCGTGGCATACGTATGCTTTGGCAAGGTGGGTCGCGCGCGGCCCACGCCGCTTCCACCGCTCTGTCTTGGCAACCACCCTCATCTTGTTCTCGTCCTGCTCCTTTCTTGGACATGGGTCGGCCTGCTTTTTTTCCAGCTACATGAAGCAGGAATTCAATCGCTACCGCCTAGGTGCGCAGCGCGTGGTGGTCGGCATGCTGCAAGTGGTGGCGGGGCTTGGCCTTTTGGCGGGAATGAGTCAGCCATGGATGGGCCGGGCGGCGGCAGGCGGGCTGGCCCTAATGATGCTCGTCGCGGTGCTGGTCCGGATCCGGATCAAGGACTCCCTGCCGCAGACGGTACCGGCGCTGTTTTATCTGGTGCTGAACGCCTATCTTTGTTTCTGGGCCTTCTAAGGTGAAGGGCTCTACACTAGGGCAAGCCCGTCTTACAGATGGTATCTTCTGATTATGTGGGAAGGAAGGAGGACACAGCCGCTCTGCGGAGTTGGCGGGGACGGGTCTTTTTCCCGATTCCTGTGTTGCTCGTCGGTTGCGAATGCTGATTCGCGCCCTCCTCGCGCCGTGGACTCGGAAAAAATCCCTCGTCCATAAGACACCATCTGTAAGAC
>JAIXPK010000352.1 GCA_027486335.1 Verrucomicrobiaceae bacterium
ACCACCTACTTCTGCCGCGCCGCCGCCACCAACTCCGCAGGAACCTCATGGGCCCCCGCCTCCATCTCCTTCTCCACCACCGCATGGTCCCCTCCCACCGTCGTCAACAACGAAATCCACTTCAACGACGACGACCCCGCAGGTCACAGCGAATTCATCGAACTCCATAACCCAGGCAACTCCCCCGCCGATCTCGCAGGGGCCTTCTTCGACGCCGGCATCAACTTCACCCTCCCCGTCGCCACCACCATCCCACCAGGCGGCTTCCTCATCGTCTGCGAAGACCCGGACACCATCCTCAGAAGATGGGGACGCTCCGGACCATCCGTCATCTCATGGCAGGACAAACCCACGCCTAGCTGGAACCTCCTCTCCAACAACGGCGAAACCATCCGTCTCCGCGACCCCTCAGGAGCCGTCATCGATGTCGTCGATTACCAACTCGGCTTCCCATGGCCCACCGTCGGCGACCTGCCCTACAATTCCATCGAACTCATCCACCCGGCCCTCGACAACAATCTCGGCGGCCACTGGCGCAACAGCAGCGGCACGCCCACTCCCCTCGCTCCCAACCGCTCGCTCTCCACTCCCTGCCCGCCAGCCGTCCGTCAGGTCGACCACGCCGAGGTCTCCACCAACCCTCCAGCCGAATGGCCTCGCTCCGCCAATCCCGTCCGCATCTCCGCCCGCATCACCGACCCCGAGGGCGTCACCAGCGTCTCTCTCTCCTACCAAATCGTCGAACCCGGCACCTACATCTCCGACTCCGACCCTCGCTACAATCTCCCGGCCTCATGGACTTCCCTCCCCATGTCCGATGACGGCACCAACGGCGATCTCACCGCCGCCGACGGCACGTTCTCCGCCCTCATCCCCGCCACCGTCCAGCAGCACCGCCGTCTCATCCGCTACCGCATCTCCGCCACCGACTCCACCAACTCCTCCATCCGCACTCCCTACGCCGACGACCCGCAGCAGAACTTCGCCTACTTCGTCTACGACAGTATCCCCGCATGGTCCGGCGCAGCCCGCCCCGGCACCACCACCCCAGTCGCCTATCAACCCGCTCTCCTCGAATCCGTCCCGCCCTTCCACCTCGTCACGACCACCACCGATCACGCCGCCGCCCAATCCGTCCCCGTCACCAATCCCAACGGATCCTCCACTCCCGCCGGCGCTCCCTACACCCACAGTCTCTACAACTGGAAAGGCGCTCTCTGCCACCGCGGCCACGTCTACGACCACATCCGCTACCGCGCCCGCGGCGGGGTCTGGCGCTTCGCCATGGGCAAAAACATGTGGAAATTCGACTTCAATCGCGGCCACGACTTCGCCGCCTACGACAACTACGGCCGCCCCTACTCCCAGAAATGGCGGAAACTCAACTTCTCCTCCTGCATCCAGCAGGGCGACTTCCTCCACCGCGGCGAACAAGGGCTCTTCGAAAGCGTCGGCTTCCGCCTCTTCCAGCTCTCCGGCATTCCCGCCGCCCACACCAACTTCGCTCACTTCCGCATCATCGAACGGCCCTCCGAATCCAATAACTCCGCCTCCCAGTTCGATGACGACTTCCAGGGGCTCTACCTCGCCGTCGAACAGCCAGACGGCCAGTTCCTCGACGAACATGACCTCCCCGACGGCAATCTCTACAAAATGGAAAACGGCACCGGCGAACTCAACAATAAGGGCGCCGGCCAGCCTGACGATAAATCCGACCTCGTCGCCTTCCAGGCCTTCACCCCTTCCGAATCATGGTGGCGCGCCAACTGCAATCTCCCCGCCTACTTCAATTACCGCGCCATCATCGACTGCATCCACCACTACGACATCGGCGACGGCAAAAACTACTGCTTCTACCGCAACCCGCTCACCTCCCTCTGGCAGCCAGTCCCATGGGACCTCGACCTCACATGGGCCGACAACATGTACCGCGCCGATTCCGGCATCGCCGGGCTCGCCCCTAGCGGCAATTCGACCGAACCGTTCTTCGCCCCCATCTTCGGCAACGGCTCCTCCTCTGGCATCCCCGCCATCCGCTCCGAACTCCGTAACCGCACCCGCGAAATCCTCGACCTCCTCTGGAATCAGGAACAAACCGGCCTCCTCATCGACGAAATGGCCTCGGTCATCTACCAGCCTGGCCAGCCTTCCTTCGTCGACGCCGACCGCGCCCTTTGGGACTATCACCCCATCCTCGTCTCCTCCGCCGTCAATCCCTCCAAAGCCGGCCACGGCCGCTTCTACCAGCGCGCCGCCGACTCCCCCGACGGCATCGCTAACTCCGCCGCAGGCTCCCCCGCAGGTTCCTTCTCCGGCATGATCACCACTCTCAAAAACTACATCAACACCCGCCGCTCGGTCATCACCTCTCAAATCCTCACCGCCACCGAGGAAAACCTCGTCCCCGCCACCCCGGTCATCTCCCGCTCCATCCCCGGCACCAACCCCATTCCAGTCAACGCCCTGGCCTTCTCCTCCTCCCCATTCTCCGGCCGCAACGGCGCAGCCTTCTCCGCCATCCAATGGCGCATCGCCCCCATCACCGACCCCGCCGCCCCAGGCTTCAACCGCTTCAACCGT
>JAIXPK010000228.1 GCA_027486335.1 Verrucomicrobiaceae bacterium
CGATCGGCCAACGCATCAAACGGAGCCGCCCCAACCAGCTGCCGCGCAGCCAGCACCAACAGAAATACAAATCGTTTCATCTCCCCCTCATTCCCGATCCTCCCCAGCTTGTTTCACCCACCAGAAAATTTCTTTCCCTTCACTCCCTCCCGCACTACGATCCCACCATGCGCCCGCTTCCGGCACCCTGACGTTCCCCTCACCAGAACCATGGAGCCGCCACCCGCCCAGCCTCTCTTCCCAGCCACCGCATGGACTCTCGTCCGCCGCGTTCAGGGCGGCAGCGATCTCCCCCTCGGCACCGCCGCCCTCGACTCCCTCTGCCGCACCTACTGGGATCCCGTCCACCGCTACCTCATCGCCCTCGGCTGCCCTCCAGCCGACGCCCCGGACGTCACTCAGGACTTCTTCGCCTCCTTCCTCCGCTCCGGCGGCTTCCACCGCGCCAACCCAGGCATCGCCCGTCTCCGCACCTTCATCAAACACGCCGCCACCCGCCACCTCCAGAACCACTGGCGCAAATCCTACGCCCAGCGCCGCTCCACCAACCGCCTCTCCGACCCCCTCGACCTCCACGCCGATTCCCTCCCCTCCCCAGCCGCCGACGAAGCCGCCGCCTCCTACGACGAAGACTGGGCCCGCACCACTCTCGACCAGGCCCTCACATCTCTCGAAGCCAGCTACGCCTCCCGCGGCCGCAGCGCCCTCTTCGCCGCCATCAAACACGGGCTCCTCCGCCCAGGCGGTCTCGGTAACCCAGCCGATGTCGCCGCCCAGCTCGCCATCTCCGAAAGCCAGGTCCGCCTCGCCGTCCATCGCGCCAGACAACGCCTCGCGGATTCCCTCCGCGCCACCGTCGCCTCCACCGTCGAACACCCCTCAGACACCGACGACGAGGTCCGCTACCTCCTCGGCATCATCGCCCGTTCCCAGTAACCCCTCCTGACACTAGCAACCCACCGCACACGATTGTCAGGACAATCAGTATCGTTCGTCTCATCGCATTGCCCTCAGTTATCTCCGTTGTTTCCGATGACTCCGTTGCCCCCATCCCGCGCCTTCGTGCTCAGTCTCACAAACACCCGCCCTGTGTTCAGCACCCCTGTCAGTTGATGCGTCGCCCGGTTCGGCTGCAGCAACGGCGACCCCGGTGACGCCACCAGCATCCCGCTGTCAAAGAATGCCCGGGTCTCCACTAACTCCCCACCGCGCAACTCCGCCGCCACCGACCATCTCCCCAGATCCGTGCTAGCCTCCACCCACGCCGGCACATCCACCGCATCACGGTTCAATCGGATCGTCACCCCCAGTCGCACATCCCCTTCTCCCTCCCTCATCGCCGTCACCGCCACCAGATCCCCAACCCCGTCAGCAACCTTCGGATTCGTCAGCGCCAGATACTCCAGCGCATTCCCCCGCCCGTCCCCGTCAGGGTCCGCCTCCGCTCCGCTCACCAGCGGATCCCGCCGCTCCGCCGCCGTAAACCGCGTCCCCCGCCACTCAATGAACGGCCAGTCCTCCGCCAGCGGATTTGCATACCTCACCACCCGGTGAAAACCCGCATCCGACACAAACAGGTTCGCATTGAAATTCAACGCCAGCCCACTCACCACCCCAACCGTCCCCGCTCCCGCAGCACTCCCCGCACCCGAACTCGTAAAGTTAGGCGTACCCAGCACCTGCACCGCCGCCGGCCGGTTCGCCGTCAGCCCGCCAATGTCCGCATACCTCAACACCCGCCCGTTCCCCTGATCCGCCACCCACAGGTTCCCCACCGGATCACACACCAGCGCTCCCGGCGCACTCAACCCTCGCGCATTCCGCCCGCCCGCATTCGCCACCGTCCCCAGAAAATCCACCTGCCCCAGCACCCGCTCCGGCACCACCCCTGGCGTCCCCGCATCTAGCACCCCCGCCCCGTACACCAGCACCCGGTGATGCCCCGTGTCCGCCACCACTAACCCCCCATCCGGCATCAATGCCAAACCCCCCGGCCCATCCAGCCTGTACTCACTCCCCACCATCACCCCAAGCGTCGCCACCATGCTGACTTTCTCCCCCCCGAAATCCGCATCCAACACCCACACCTCGCCACTCATCGGAAACGCCACCGCAAACCGCCCCGAATCCACTGCCGCTGCCACCGCCCCAGGCCCAATCGGCCCACCTCCCTTCAGCACCACCGCCCGCCCTGACATCCCACTCGTGAATGGCGGACTGTACACCATGATCCGGTTGTTCCCCGTATCACTCACCAGCAATTCCCCACCCGCCCGCAGCGCCACCCCCACCGGCCCGCTCAACACATCGTTCCCCGCACTCCCCCGACCTCCATTCGCCGCCGTCCGCAGAAAATCCTCCTGCCCGATCACCACGTCCGCAGGCTGCGCATTCGAAAAACTCGACGCATTGCTCCACACCAGCACCCGGTTGTTACCTCGGTCCGCCACAAACACCTGACCAGTCACCCAGCTCACCACAATCCCTCCCGGCTCACGCAGCGACGCCGCACTAGCCAGCCCCACCCCGCTCGCCGCCGTCACCGCCACCGGCCCCAACCCCGCCGCATTCGCCTCGCCCCCCCCAAATCCACCCTGTCCCAGCACCCGGTCCGCGATCACATCCTGACTGATCTGCGCCACCACCGGCAGCGCCACCGCATCACTCGTCTCCGCCCCACCAGCCACCCCAGGCGTCCGCACCGTCACCATCACCGACCCCACCACTCCCGTATCCTCCGCCACCAGCGTCGCCACCAGTCTCCCCCCATGAATCCACTCAGTCGGCCTCGCCACCCCATTCACCTGCACCACCGACGACGTCACAAAATTCCCCCCACTCACCACCAGCTGCCCAGCCCCCGCATTCACCGTCTGCACCTCAGGCACCAATCCCCCAATCACCGGTCGCCTCAACTCCCCACGCGTGTCATACACCACCACCCGGTCAGCATCCAGATCCGCCACATACACATCCCCTTCACCATCCACCGCCAATCCAGTCGTTCGCGACAACACCCCAGCAGCCGGCGGAGCCGGGAACACACTCGACACAAAATCCACCTGCCCCATCAGCAGCGTCGCCGCCATCCCCGTCACAAACGGCGGCTCATACCCCACCACCCGCCGGTTGCCTTCATCAGAACACCACAGCCGCCCCTGCGCATCCATCTCCAGAGCGTGCACAGAATCAAACCCATCCGCCGCCGTCGCCCCGCCTCGGTTCACCGCCCCGGACACAAAATCCCCCTGCCCTAGCACCAGATCCGCCTCCGCCCCCGTCACAGGCGTCGGAAACCTCAATACCCGATTGTAACTGTCCGCCACCCACACCTCCCCTCCCTTGCCCACCACCACATCAAACGGAAAGTGCACCACTCCCGCACTTGGTCCCGCAGCATCCGCCCCGCTGTTCATGTCAGGCTGCCCGATCACAAGGTCCGCACTCCTCCGCCCAGTCAGCGCAGGAGCCGGAAACCGCAGGACCCGGCTGTTATTTCTGTCCGCCACCCACAGATTCCCCGCCGCATCACACGCTATCCCAGCCGGCCGTGCCATCCGATCCGCTCCCGCTCCGGCGCCAATGCTGCCGAAATCCAACTGCCCGATTACCATCACCGCTGCCATCCCGTTGCTGAACGGCGGCCGGAACACCAGCACCCGGTTGTCCGCTACACTCGCCACATACAGATTCCCCGCCGGATCCACCGCCAAATCATTCGGCGAATTCAACCGCCGCGCATCAAGCGCCGGCAACTCACTCGACACGAAATCCCCCTGCCCCAGCACCAGATCCGCCGCCGCACCGTCACTGAACGCCGCCGCATCAGGCCACGACAACACACGGTGCCCTCCCGTCGCCACAAAGATCCGCCGCGACCGCCCATCCACCGCCACCGCCCCCGGCCCATCAAATCGCGACGCACTATGCCCCCTCTCCTTCGCACTCAAACTCGGCTGCCCCAGCACTCGATCGGCCAACGCATCAAACGGAGCCGCCCCAACCAGCTGCCGCGCAGCCAGCACCAACAGAAATACAAATCGTTTCATCTCCCCCTCATTCCCGATCCTCCCCAGCTTGTTTCACCC
>JAIXPK010000280.1 GCA_027486335.1 Verrucomicrobiaceae bacterium
GGGCATGGCCAGCAACCCCCAGAGGCAGTCCTGGGCCTCCTTCCACAGATACCAGCGACTCTCTTCGTCATAGGCGGTATCCCCAGGGGGAAACGCACTTGCTCTCCCAGAGCAAGCGTTCGATCAGCAAAGCGAAGAGCACTTTGCCCTGCACCCAACTTCGTGCTGAGGCGTCACTGGTTTTGGGCAGGCATCCGAGTTGCATCAGCGATTTCATCCGCTTGAAAGCCAGTTCCACCTGCCAGCGGCAGCGATAGATTTCCAGCACCTGCGCCGTGCTCCATAGCGCTGGCGGCAGAGTGGTGAGCACCATGACGAATGGGGCGCTGGAGAGCGCCGCAGGTCCCGCCTTAAGGCTTGATTTACCGGCCTTGCGGCGGATTTTGCGCAATGCCTGTTCAGTGGCGGCCTCCGACTTCCGAAGGACGCAGAGCCGTGCGGTATAGGTCTTTTTACGCCAGACAAAGCGTACCGCACGTTCCCAGGTCTCACCCGCTGCAAGGCTCTGGAGTGACTCAAGCGGGCGGATGACCTCACCGGACTCGTCCTCCAGGGGAAAGTTGTGCAGGCTCAGGCGCATAACCAAATGGGCGCCCGCCTGCAGGACTCTGGCGGCACCCTCGCGATGATTGTAGCCCCGATCCGCGAGGATGATCTCGCCGGGGGCAAACACGAAGCGTGCTAGCTTTTCCCCTCCGTGTTTGTCGGTGATCTGGTAATGGTCGCAAAGCATCTCCGGCAGGCGCAGTGAATAGTGAATACGCCAGTCTGTACCGGTGGCTCCTGGTTCATTGATGTCAGTGGCGTCAACCAGACGGAACTTCCACTGTTGCGGCCAGTCGGATGAGCCCGGGTACTGATTCTGATCCTTGAGCAGGTGGCTGCAGAGCCGGTGGAGCCAGGGTTGGGCAAGTACGAGGCGTTTGTGCAACGCAACCGGGCTGAGGGTAGCCAAGCTCTGTTCCCTGGCGCGCCCCGCAGTCTGTTTGAGGGAAAGCCCCCCGGCAATGTGCATGAGCAGGAGGCGCAACCAGATCTCGGCATCCTTGATGCCCCGCTGGGCCTTGATCAGGCCGGACTCCCGGGCGCTGGCCTGCAAGTCGGGCAGCCATCGGAGGATCACATTCCAGTCAGCCTCAAGTTCGGACAGAGTCATCCCGGAATGGTGCAGCCACTCCGCCCAACATTCAAGAAAATTATAATTACTAGGTTAACGCATATGGGGCATCGCCCCAGGTCTAACACACAAACAAGACACCGCCCCGGCAGGGGCGCCCCCTCACAACCCCCAAACCTTCGCACCTCCGCGTGAAACCCCACTCCGGTCAAGCCCCCTCTCCCCACACGCCCCCGCCCTCCCCTTCTCACTCTCCGTTGGAACCACCTTCCGGCGCAGCCCCTCCGCCGCAGCCCGCTCTCACAGGCCTCGAAAGAAACACACCGCCTCCCCCACGGTCACCAGAACAAAGCGCAAACCCGAACTTCTGATAGAACCTCAACGCCCTCGCATTCCTCTCCATCACTTCCGCCCTCACCAAGGCAAATCCATGCCCTTCCGCCCACCCCAACACCGCCATCAGCAACTCCCCCGCCACCGTCCCGCCACGAACCTCCGGCGCCACCCACATCTGCAGCAACTCACCAATCTCCGCCTCATCCTCATCACGATAAAGCGACACCACCCCCACCGCCCTGTCCGCAATCGTCACGAACGTCGCACGATCCGATCCCTCGGCACCCGAATCCGCCTGCTCCGCCCAGCTTTCATCACTCCGCCCTAACGCATCCTCATAGCGCGAAAGGAACGCCCCCGGCGACTCCCGGAGCGACTCCCGGAGCGACTCCAATCGCACCGCCCGATACAGCTGCCACTCTCCAGGCTTAAGTCGACGCGTGATTCTCATCACGAGAACTACGACCCGCGCTCCATGAAGGAAGCCATTGCGCCGATCCAGAACAAAGTCGGGGCCTTGCTCCAATCTCCAATGCTCCGCAACATCTTGGGTAGATCAGAACCGAGCGGAGCGAGATCGCCAGCCGCGAGGCTGCCCGAAGGGCGAACCCGCCGTGAGGCGGCGGGTGAGGCAACGCAGGGGTCGTTGGCTGCAGCGCCTAGGTCTGGTAGCGGGCCACAGGACTCCGACAAACACGCCAGACGCTCCCCCGATACCAGACCTACTAGCTCAGCCACGCGGGGTTGAAGACGGCGAATCGGGGGTTCTGGCAAATAGTGTCACTCCAATGACTTTCCCTTCGGGAATGGATGCGTAAATGGTCGCACTTTTGGAGGAGGTAAGAACCAGCACGATCTGCAAGATTTCATTGTTAATTTCCAATTGTTGCACGGTTTGAAATAATCCACTTCGAATCCCACCAGCCATTCCGTGAGCTCGAAGTCGACTTTTCAATCCTTCGATCAGTTGAGAGCCTGACGTATCACTTCGAATCAGCGTGAACTCAACATTCCGGTCATCGTTGATATCATTCAACAAGAGCGCGCAGAGTTCTTTCACCGGATTATCGTCAGGGACACTCCGCAGCATCTCTACAACACTGGATTTGAGCTGATCGGGGTTCATTTAAAATATTGGAACCAATCTGGGATGGTTACGGGTTGCAACGGAGTAGCTCCTTCCACGGGCCCCAATCTAAGAACTTCTGACTCTCCTGAACCATCGGGCGAACGGATCAGTTGGCTTCTAGGCACTCGTTGATGGAGCGTTACCCCACCCGGCCCACCAGAGGTTGCGAACTCGTCAGCGACAGATTGTCTCGTAGACCATGAGGTAAACTCGCTCTGTGTGTTACCTGCATTATGAAACCCTGGATCAGAGTGCCCCCCTCTCGGTATTGCCCTTCCTTCAAGAGCTGCAGGCAGGCCGGGATGATCGACGGCAACGCCCCGATACACGTCTACCAGTTCGTCTGCATTATTTGCGGCCCCGCCACCCTCCTTCGCCAGCACGGAAGACGCTTCCTCGATCGACTCCCGGACCCCGGTGGCCGTAGCAGTCGCGGCATCGTCGGCGTGGCTCAGTGCACCGACCGCCTCGTCGAGTTTGCCCGCATGACGCTTCACCGCGGCCAAGCCTTTCCCGGCCGCCTTGAATACCCTCCCTCCGCCCGCCTCTATCGCGGCCTCCTTCACGGCTCCACTAAGGTCTCCTTTGAGCAGCTTGTCGGCTGCCCCATCCATCGGGCTGAGCATCCCGAGCGCCTCCTGACTCCCGTGCATGATGCCTCCGGAAACCGTGCGCCCGGCTTCCACCGCCGACTCGAAGCCCCGGCTGCTGGAAAGCCGCTCCACCGCACTCTGCGGCAGCGCATCGACCATTGCACCCACCAAACCTTCCGCCGCAGGTGTGATGATGTGCTCGTTGATCCGCTTCACCACCGCCCCCACAAACAACCCCTCCGGATCCCAGTGCGTCCACGGATTCTGCCGCACGTAGCAATACACATTCGGCCCGTCCACATGACCCAGCGGATCCCGGCTGATGAACGTGCCAGTCTCCATGTCCCGGTAGCGGAACCCTTCGTTGAGCAGGCCCGTCGGGTCTTCTTCTTTGGTGTTGGCCCGGTGCCGCTCGACATTCGTTCCCGCCTCCGCCGTACGGCGACCATCCGCTTGATAGGACGCCGCCCATGTCGTCGTGCCGTCGATGTCCGACTGAGCCACCACGTCTCCCCTACCATTGTAGCGATTGAACGTCGGCAGCCCGTTACGAAGCGAATAGAGCAGGCCCTTTGTGCCCCCGCCGAGGTCGGGGCCGCGCACATGCTGCACCGTGGCCGCTGCCGGAACCGTCCACTCCGATCCCGCCGCCGATCCCGCCGCCGCCGCTTCCGTGTATTCCGCCGCACTCGTTCCGCCCGAGAACACCGTGACCGTCCGCAGCCTTTCGCCACCGGAACCCGGTTCATCCCGCTGCACCCGCCGCGACCGGTGATCGTAGCCCCAGCGCCACACCGTGCTGCCCGCCACCGCTTCCCCCACCAGCGACTCAAACGGCACCTGCGCAAGTTCCTCCTTCCATGGACCCCGCCACATCCCTGTGAGCCGGTTCTCCCCGTCCCACTCCAGCGCCTCGTCCGTGTCCGTCACCAAAGGTACAGGCCATGCAGCGCTCCCGGTTGTCCTTGCCTGGTTCCAGAGCCTCGTCGTCCGACGCGTGCGGTTACCCCGCGGGTCGTAACGGTAATTGACCGTCTGCTCGCTGAGTTCCAGCGGTGCGCCACTCTCCGCATCCCACCTCGTGCGCGTTTCCCAGCTCTGACTGAGCTGATTGCGTCCATTCGGACCAGTGCCCGCAGCATTCCGGTAGAGACAACGCTGGTCGGCAGCAGCGGTGCGCACCCACGACGTGGAATTCGCGACGCGGCGTTCCTCCGTTTCCGTCCGAGCCACCCGATTGTCCAGCCCCACCTCTTCAATCGGCCGCGCCCCGCCCTGACCAGCACCGCAGTCACTCCGCGCCACCGCCAATCCACCCGGAAACCACAACGCCAACGGCCCACCATCCACCAAACCCGCCGTCTCCTCAACTTCCGGACCCGCCCCCCGCGATACACTCGGCACCCCCCCCGACTCCCGCTCCACCGCCGCCATCCCGACCCTCTCGCTCACCTCCACCCGCCCCGCAGCCACAACCGCCCGCGCCTCACCACCCATCACGGCAGCAAGCACCACAAACAGCATCAGCACCCAGCGCATCCCCGCACCATGCCCTCCCGCCCCCGCCTTGTCACCCGCAACATCGTCAGCAAAACCTCGCCAAACACATCAGCCCTAGATGCGGCCATACCTCAAAACACGTCGTTGCCGCATTTCCACTTGCCGCCGCATCCCACCACCCTATCATCCTCGCACTCCCATGGCCGACGAGGACCTCCACCAGCCACACGACAAGCTCTTCAAAGAAGGCTTCTCGGACCCAGCCAACGCCTCCGCCCTCCTCCGCCAGCACCTCCCGGCAGAAGTCGCCGCACTCATCCAATGGGACCAACTCAAGCTCATCCCCGGCTCCTTCCTGGATGACGATCTCCGCCACTCCCACAGCGACCTCCTCTTCTCCGCTCCTCTAGCCGCCGACCCCGAATCCTCCGTCTGCGTCCACCTCCTCTTCGAACACCAATCCACCCGCGACCCCTTCATCGCCCTCCGCCTCCTCCGTTACATGGTCCGCATCTGGGAAGAATGGATCCGCCTCTTCGGCAACTCCAAACCCCTCCCGGTCATCTTCCCCGTCGTCCTCGCCCAGGACCGCAGAATCTGGAAGCTCACCACCCAGTTCTCCACCCTCTTCGGCAACGCGGCCTCCCTCGATTCACTCAGACCCTTCCTCCCCGACTTCGCCTTCCGCCTCATCCAGCTCGCCGCCATCCCCTTCGACGCCATCCGCGGCACGCCCGACGGCATCTTTGTCCTTCGCGTCCTCAAAGCCGAACCCATCGGCCGTCTCCTCGGCAACGCCGTCTGGGACAACAACCTTCTCGCCAACGTCTCCCGCCGCCTCTTCGACCGCTTCATCAGCTTCCTCTTCGCCCGCACCGACCCAATTGACAGGCCCCGATTCATCCGCAAAATTCAAGCCGTTCGCAACCCAGCCCTCCGCACCAGCGCCATGACCCTCGCCCAGCAACTCCGCCAGGAAGGAATTCAGGAAGGCTTCAACACCGGCAAACAAGAAGGCCGCATGGAAGAGCGTACCTATTCCCGCCGCCAATCCGTCCTCGAAGCCCTCGATCTCCGCTTCGGCCCCATCCCCCCCGGCCTCCGCGGCTCCCTCAACGCCATCGCCCCCCCCGAAAAACTCCGCACCCTCCACCGCACCGCCATCATCGCCGATTCCCTCGAATCCTTCGCCGCATCGCTCTGAAATAGCACAATCCGCCCACGCCACACCCCGCAGCAGGCACTCTCCTCACGAGAATCTCACCGCCAGGGGCCTCCCGAAGGCACAGAAGCCGCCACCGAGCCGACCGAGCGGGGGGAAACATCCAGCCGCAAGGCTGCCCGAAGGGGAAAGGTCCCGTAAGGGGGACCCGAGACAACTCGCAAAGCGTTGGCTGCAGCGCCTAGGTCTGGTAGCGGGCCACAAGACTCCGAAACCACGCAAGACGCTCCTCCGATACCGTACCTACAAGCTCAGTCACGCGGGGCTCGCGGCGGCGAATCGGTGGGGGCACTGGCGCAGGTCACCGATTGCGGACTCGTCGCAGCGAACCGGAGACACTACTTTCATAACGCTCATGAACGTTGTTTACTCGCCCCAAACTGTCCGGGGTGATGGACAAGTACCAAGTTCCAGTGCGGCATGGAAGCCTCCACTCCACTCCAAGGCAAGGGTTCCGGCGGGCGACAACGTCCGAATCGCACCCTGCTCGGCTTCCGCCTGCTCAATCGCTGCCTCAAGCTGGACGCCTGACTTGATTGAGCGCCAATGATATGGTTCCACGGCGTCGGCGACCACGTGCCCGATAGACAGGGCGAATGTTAGTGCCGCGGTTGACGCCACAATCCAACTGATCACTCTTCGAGAAATCATGATTCCTCCTCCATCGCCGGCGGCTGGGGATATCCGGGCGAATGAAATGGCACACTCTCCTTCACGCAATCCGAGTGTAGCTGGTTCATGAAAACCATCCAAAGCACCAAGCAGAATCCATGGAGGATTTCAACCCTTTGCCATCTTGCGCCCCATGCTCCCGTTGCCTTGCCTGCACGGGAGTTCAACCCACTCCACCGCCCCCCGCCCCCCCACCCCCCCCCCCCCCCCCCCCTCCCACCCCCCCCCCCC
>JAIXPK010000481.1 GCA_027486335.1 Verrucomicrobiaceae bacterium
CTGAAAACGACCCTCGGGCAGGGACCCGGGAACCCTCGGGCCCCCTTCGAGTCAGGGCTCAGAGCGCCGGCGTCACCCGCCCAAGCAGGTCAAATCCAGACCAAACACGGACACCGTTGGGAAGTGAACAAAGAGACAGACCTCTTCGTGGGTGCGGACCTTTTCGTGGGCGCGCGAGGGATGCAATGGTATGCGGCGTTCCTACAGAGCGCCGGGGTGGGGGGTGGGATACCCAGAGCGATGCTCTGGGCTGGTATACGGTGTCCCGTTGGGACACGGGTCGGAGGTGAATGGAGCAAAGATGAGACAGACCTCTTCGGGCCTCGCGGGTTCTCGCGCCCCGTTGGGACGCGGGGATATAGGATCGTGTGATCCCAGGGCCTTCGCGTTGCTTCTTCCCTGGGCTGGGGTCTCACGCCCCGTTGGGACGCGGGGGGGTGGAAACTAGACGGACCTCTTCGGGGTGCACTGGGAGGCGAATAGAGAGACGGACATCCTCGGGGGTGAGGTTGGGTCGGGAGAGGGCGTGTTCGGGGGGTGGGCCGCGCGCACTCCGTTCGCCCCGAGAGCTGTAATTCTTACAGCAGTCCAGAGCCTGCGGCGCTCTGGTTCGTAGGGGCTGGTGTGCCAGGGGGGATGGGTGCTGAGCGTTGGGCTCAGGGTCTGGCGGCGGCGAGGAGGCAGAGGCCTGCGCCGATGGCCATGCCTGCGGCGGCGATGCCGCGGCCGATGTCGGTGGAATCGCGACCGTGTGAGCCGATGTCATCGGACTGGCCCCATGCGAGGATGAGGAGGATGAAGCCGGCGAGGGCGGAGGGGACCCTGAGGAGGGAGCTGTGTTTGCTGACGGTGCCGACGGCTTCGCCGAGACGTTCGGTGAAGGTGGGAGGGAGTTCTGGAGGCATGGCGGTCAGGCGACGATGTCGGTGATGACGTTGCCGCCGTCGACGATTTCGATGGGGCGGGAGCCTGGGGCCATGAGTTCCTTATCGGAGTTGATGCCGAGCTGGTGGTAGACGGTGGTGGCGAGGTTTTCGACCGTCATGGGGTCGTTTTCCGGTTCAGCGCCGAGGGCGTCGGAGGAGCCGTAGACCATGCCTTTTTTGAGGCCGCCGCCTGCGAGGAGGACGGAGAAGACTTTTGGCCAGTGGTCGCGGCCGGCGGTGGCGTTGATTTTGGGGGTACGGCCGAATTCGGAGGTGACCATGACGAGCGTGCTGTCGAGGAGACCGCGTTCGGAGAGATCGTTGATGAGGCGTGCGTAGGCCTTGTCGAAGTTGGGGACTTGGCCGCCCATGGCGCCTTGGATGTTGTCGTGGTGGTCCCAGCCGCCGTAGGTGACGGAGACGAAGCGGACGCCGGATTCGACGAGACGGCGGGCCATGAGGAGGCGCATGCCGGCTTCGTTGCGGCCGTACTCGTCTTTGAGTTTATCGGCTTCCTTATCGAGGGCGAAGGCGTCGCGGGCCTGAGGGCTGGAGATGAGTTTGTAGGCGTCCTGGTAGAACGTGTCCATGGCGGCGAGGGCGTCGGACTTTTCGAGGGCCTTGAAGTGGTTGTCGATGCCGTCGAGGATGGAGCGGCGGCGGTTGAAGCGGCCTTCGGTGATGCCGCCGGGGAGGGCGAGGTCCTGGACCTTGAAGTTACCGCCTGCGGGGTCGGCTCCGAGGCTGAAGGGGCCGTAGGCGCTGCTGAGGTAGCCGCTGCCGGCGAATTCGTTGGGTTGACCGGGGATGCAGACGTAGGGCGGCAGGCTGTTCTTGGAGCCGAACTCGTGGGAGATGACGGAGCCGAAGCTGGGGTACTGGAGGGCTGGGCTCGGGCGATAGCCGGTGAACATGTTGTGGGTGCCGCGTTCGTGGGCGGCTTCGCCGTGGGTCATGCTGCGGACGACGACGAGTTTGTCGGCGACCTGGGCGGTGTTTTTCCAGAGTTCGCCGAATTGGATGCCTTCGACGTTGGAGTTGATGGCGCCGAGGGGGCCGCGGTATTCGGGCGGGGCGAGGGGTTTCGGGTCGAAGCTTTCCTGGTGGGCCATGCCGCCTGGGAGGAAGATGTGGATGACGCTTTTGGCTTTCCCTTCGACGGACTCGTAGTGTTTCTGGTCGGCGCGGGCCTTCATGCGGAAGAAGTCGCCGAGGGAGAGCCCGAGAGCGGTGCAGGTGCCGACGTGGAGGAAGCCGCGGCGGGAGAGGGAGCGAGCGTAACGGGAACCGGAGTCCATGGTGGGTACAGGTAAGATTTGGCGCAGGATACACCAGAACTGCGGGTGCGGGGCGGAATTTTCACGGGAAATTTCCCCGTGTCGGCGTTGGGGGATCCGGGAATGGGGGGAAAAAGGGGTGGAGCGGGCGCGTTGAGGATGAGTTCTGCGAACTGATGAACCTTGAGACGAGTATGAGAACTGTATTCCGAGTGCTGCCGATGCTGGTGACGATGCCTGTGGCTGGGGTGGCGGGGGATGGAGGCAAGTATCGGGAGGAAGTGCTGCCGTTGCTGAAGGCGTCGTGTTTTGGGTGTCACTCGGCGGAGAAGCATAAGGGGGATCTGGATCTGGAGCGGTTTGGGAGTGTGGAGGAGATGATGAAGGAGCCGGAGGTGTGGCAGGCGGTGAGGGATCAGGTGATGGACGGGGCGATGCCGCCGGAGGATGGGGAGCCGATGGCGGAGCGGGAGCGGAATGTGTTGTTAGGATGGGTGCGGGAGATGCTGACGGAGGCGGCGCGGGAGCATGCGGGGGATCCGGGGCCGGTGGTGCTGCGGCGGTTATCGAATGCTGAGTACACGTGGACCCTGCGGGATCTGACGGGGGTGCGGGGATTGGATCCGGCGCGGGAGTTTCCGGCGGACGGGGCGGCGGGCGAGGGATTTACGAATGCGGGGGCGGCGCTGACGATGTCGCCGTCGCTGGTGACGAAGTATCTGGAGGCGGCGAAGGAAGTGGCGCAGCATGCGGCGTTGCTGCCGGATGGGTTGGCGTTTTCGGAGGCGACGACGGCGCGGGACCGGACGGAGGAGAAGCTGGCGGCGATCCGGGCGTTTTACGGAAAGTACTGCGGGTCGGAGGGCGGGACGAAGGTGAACCTGCAGGGGATACAGTTTGAGACGAATGGGGGTGGGCGGCTGCCGCTGGAGAAGTACATGGAGGCGGCGATTGCGGTGCGTGGCGGGGCGGAGATGCGGGTGGCGGCGGCGGGGTTGAGTGAGCGTTATCTGGAGCGACTGTTGGGAGTGTTAGGGGCTGAGGACGGGTCGCCGTGGATGGGGCCGTTGCGGGCGCGGTGGCGGGAGGCGAAGCCTGGGGAAGGAGCGGCGCTGGCGGCGATGGTGGGGCCCTGGCAGCAGACGATGTGGCAATTCACGACGGTGGGGCACATTGGGAAGCGGGATGGTCCGCGGGCCTGGCAGGTGCCGGTGGAGCCGTTTGCGGAGAGTCAGGAATTGAGAATGAAGCTGCCGGCGGCGGGAGCGGATGGGATGGTGACGGTGCGGCTGGTGGCGACGGATGCGGGGGATGGGGCGGCGGGGGATCTGGTGCATTGGACGATGCCGAGACTGGTGGCGGCGGGACGGCCGGATCTGGCGTTGCGGGATGTCAGGGCGGCGATGGCGGGTTATGAGCGGGCGCGAGCTGCGGTGGGGCCGACGGCGGCGAAGAGCCTTGCGGCGGTGGCGGAGGCTGGGAAGGATGGGGCGAAGACGGTGGGCGAACTGGCGGCGAAGCACGGGGTGGATGATGGATTGCTAGGCGCGTGGCTGCGGCTGACGGGGACGGGGTCGGTGGCGGAACTGATGACGGGGAAAGTGGAGAGCCAGGCGGGCGCGGTGAAGCTGAGCGGGTGGGGCGGGGCGGATGCGTTGAGTGTGATTGCGAATCCGTCGGGGGAGACCGTTAGGATTCCCGGGACGATGGGACCGAAGAGCCTTGCGATGCACCCTGCGCCGCAGCGGGCGGCGATTGCGGCGTGGCGGGCGGCGGAGTCGGGGAAAGTGGGGGTGGCGTGGACGGTTAGGGATGCGCATCTTGATTGCGGGAACGGAGTGAGCTGGGCGCTGGAGTTGCGGCGCGGGGCGGCGCGAGTGGTGCTGGGATCGGGGGTGACGGAGGGAGGGAAGCTAGTGCAGCCGGAGACGGTGAAGGGACTGGAGGTCAGGGCGGGGGATTTCGTCTGTCTGGTGATCGGGCCTCGGGATGGCGAGCACACGTGTGATCTGACGGAGATCACGCTGCGGGTGACGCCTGAGGGTGAAGGGGCGGCGTGGGATATGACGGAGGACTGTGTGGGGGATCTGGCGGCGGCGAATCCGCATGCGGGGCGAGGCGGGGAAGCGGTGTGGCACTTTCTGAGTGAGCCGACGACGGGCGCGGCGGAGCGGTTGCCTGCGGGGAGTTTGCTGACGCGGTGGCTGCTGGCGTCGGATGCGGAGAAGCCGGGACTGGCGATGGCGGTGCAGGGATTGCTAACAGGTCCGGAGGTGAGCGGGGATGGTCCGGATGCGGTGCTGCGGCGGACATTGCTAGCACCGGGCGGGCCGTTGCTGGGAGCGGTGCTGACGGGGCCGGTGGGTGAGGTGGTGGCGGGGGAAGGCGTGGGGCCTGATCCGGGGAGGTTCGGGATTGGGCCGGATGGGGAGACGGCGGAGCGGGAGAGCCTTGTGGTGCGAGCACCGTCGGTGGTGGAGGTGAAGATTCCGGCGGTGCTGGCGGCGGGAGCGGAGTTAGTGACGGTGGCGAAACTGCATGCGGCGGCGGGTGGTGAGGGGAGTGTGCAGGTGGCGCTGACGGGGGGTGGGGAGGAAGTGGCGCGGTTGAGTGCGGGGAGACCGGTGCTGACGGCGGCGGGGAGTGCGGCGCGGGAGCGGCTGGCGGGACAGGCGGCGGCGTTCCGGGAACTGTTTCCGGCGGCGTTGTGTTATACGAAGATTGTGCCGGTGGACGAAGTGGTGACCCTGACGCTTTACTATCGTGAGGATGATCAGCTGCGGCGATTGCTGCTGAGCGAGGCGGAGAGTGCGGAGATTGACCGGTTGTGGCGGGAGCTGCATTTTGTGAGTCAGGATGCGCTGCAGTCGGTGGATGCGTATGATCAATTGTGGCAGTTTGCGACGCAGGATGCGGATCCTTCGGCGTTTGAGCCGCTGCGCGAGCCGATTCGGGCGAAGGCGGCGGTGTTTCGTGAGGAAATGAAGGCGGCGGAGCCGCGGCATGTGGATTGGCTAGTGAGTTTTGCGCCGCGGGCGTGGCGTCGGGCGGTGAGTGCGGAGGAAGGGGAGCAGATTCGAGGGGTTTATGCGAGACTGCGGGCGGACGAAGTGCCGCATGAGGAAGCGGTGCGGCTGGTGCTGGCGCGGATCCTGACATCTCCGGCGTTTCTGTACCGCGGGGAGAAAGCGGCGGAGGGGAAAGAATCGGCTCCGGTGAGCGATGCGGAACTGGCGGTGAGATTGAGTTATTTTCTGTGGTCGTCGATGCCGGATGGCGAGCTGAGTGCGATGGCGGCGTCGGGGCGGCTGCGTGAGCCGGGAGTGCTGGGGGCGCAGGTGGAGCGGATGCTGGCGGATGGGAAGGTGGCTCGGCTGGCGGAGTATTTCGGGTGTCAGTGGCTGCACATTCGTGAGGTGGATACGATGGATGAGAAGAGTGAGCGGCATTTTCCGACGTTTGAGGCGGTGCGGGGTGCGATGAAGGAGGAGGCGGTGCGGTTTTTCGGTGCGGTGTTCCGGGGGGAAGCTCCGGTGGGGGATCTGATTGATGCGGATTACACGTGGCTGAACGGGACCCTTGCGGGGCATTATGGGATCGGGGGAGTGGAAGGTGAGGAATGGCGGCGGGTGGAGGGAGTGAAGCGGCATGAGCGGGGAGGGTTGCTAGGGTTTGCGGCGGTGCTGGCGAAGCAGAGCGGGGCGTCGCGGACGAGTCCGATTCTGCGAGGGAACTGGCTGTGCGAGACCCTGCTGGGCGAGCGGCTGCCGAAGCCGCCGAAGGGCGTGCCGCCATTGCCGGAGGCTGCGCCGGAGGGATTGACGGAGCGGGCGATGACGGAGCAGCACAGCAAGGATGCGCGGTGTTCCGGGTGTCATGTGAGGATGGACCCGTATGGTTATGCGCTGGAGGGATATGATGCGATCGGGCGGTGGCGGACGGTGGATGCGGCGGGGCTGGCGGTGACGGCGAAGACGGTGCTGCCGGACGGGACGGCGGTGGAGGGGATGGCTGGGTTGCGGGCGTGGCTGGCGGGGCCGCGGCGGGAGGCGTTTCTGCGGCAGTTTTCGAGGAAGCTGCTGGGGTACGCGCTGGGACGGGCGGTGATGCTGAGTGACGAGCCGCTGATTGATGAGATGACGGCGGCGCTGGCGGGTGGTGACGGGAAGGCGATGACGGCGGTGCGGATGATTGTGGAGAGCCGGCAGTTCCGGGAGGTGAGGGGACGGGCGGCGGCGGAGTGAGAGAAAAATCCGCGTGACGGGAGGGCGGTGAGAGGAGAGAGGGAGGGATGCATTCTGCCAATCCGTGGTTTCTTGTTCTGCTGGTGTCGCTCATCGGGCTACACGTGCTGGAGACAGTGGCGACGCTGTTGAATCTGCGGCGGCTGGATCCGCGGTTGCCGGAGGAATTTGCGGGTGTGTTCAGCGAGGCGGATTATGCGAAGAGCCAGGAGTATGCGCGGGAGAGCGAGCGGTTTGATCTGATGGCGGGGACGTTCCGGCTGGTGGTGTTTCTGGGGTTCTGGCTGGGTGGAGGGTTTGCGTGGCTGGACGGGCTGGTGCGGGGGATGGCGGAGGGGGAAATTGTGAGGGGATTGCTGGGGTTTGCGCTGATGCATGCGGGGGCGACGCTGGTGTCGCTGCCGTTTGAGGTGTACGGGACGTTCCGGATTGAGGCGAAGTACGGGTTCAACAAGACGACGCCGGGGACGTTTGTGGCGGACCATGTGAAGGGATTGGGGCTGGCCGCGGGGATCGGGCTGCCGCTGCTGGCGCTGCTGCTGTGGATTTTTCAGCGGGTGCCGCAGGCGTGGGTGTGGGCGTGGGTGGCGACGACGGTGTTCATGCTGGCGCTGCAGTTTGTGGCACCGCGGTGGCTGATGCCGTTGTACAACAAGTTCACGCCGCTGGAGGAGGGGCCGCTGCGGCGGGCGATTCTGGGGCTGGCGGAGCGGTGTGCGTTTCCGTTGCGGGATGTGTTCATCATCGATGGGAGCCGACGGTCGACGAAGGGGAACGCGTTTTTTGCGGGGTTCGGGAGGAACAAGCGGATCGCGCTGTATGACACGCTGGTGGAGAAGCATCCGGAGCCGGAGTTGCTAGCGGTGCTGGCGCATGAGATCGGTCATTTCAAGAAGCGGCATATTGTGCAGCGGCTGGTGGCGGCGGTGGTGCAGCTGGCGGTGCTGTTTCTGTGCATGGGATTGGTGCTGACGAACGCGGGGCTGGCAGAGGCGTTCGGGCTGGAGCGTCCGACGCTGTGGCTGGGGTTTGTGTTTTTTATGATCCTGTTTGAGCCGGTGCAGCTGCTGATCGGGATTGCGGGGAACGTGTGGAGCCGGCGGCATGAGTTCGAGGCGGATGCGTATGCGGCGTCGGTGACGGGCGGGCCGGAGGCGATGACGGGGGCGCTGAAGCGGCTGGCGCGGGATTCGCTGAGCAATCTGACGCCGCACCCGCTGTATGTATTTCTGCATTATTCGCATCCGCCGATGCTGGAGCGGCTGGCGGCGTTGCGGGGTTTGGGGAGAAATTAAAGGGGACACTTTTCTCTGGCGTCCCCGGCAACCCCCCTCCACGTTTCCTATTTATGCAGTGCGATGTCTGCAAACAGAACAAGGCGACGGTGTTTCTTACCCAGATTGAGAAGGGGAAGATGCAGAAGGTGAACCTGTGCGAAACGTGTGCCCATGCGAAGGGGGTGGCGGACCCGAAGGGATTTGCGCTGGTGGAGATGCTGCACGGGTTCGGGCACGGGGAGAAGGTGGCGACGCAGCCGCAGGAGCGGACGTGTCCGAACTGCGGGATGACGCAGACGACGTTCCGGAAGACGGGGCGTTTGGGGTGCGGGGCGTGCTACCAGACGTTCGGGGAAGGGATGGACCAGCTTTTGAAGGCGATGCACAAAGGGGTGCGGCATACTGGCCGGGTGCCGGCGTGGGCGAAGGTGGTGGGGCGGGACAATGGCCGGGTGGAGGATTTGCGGGTGCGACTGGAGGAAGCGGTGGCTGCGGAGCGGTATGAGGAAGCGGGTCGGCTGCGTGATGAGATCCGGCAACTGACGCCGCCGGAGACGGCGGTTTGAGTTAAGTGGTTTGAACGAAGGAGATGCCATGATGAAGTTTGCAACACTGCTGCGGAAGCCACCTGAGTGGATGCTGCTGGATGGACCGCACCGGGACATTGTGATCACGAGCCGGGTGAGGCTGGCGCGGAATCTGGATGGTCCGGCATTTCCGGGGTTTGCGAAGAAGGAGGACCGGACGACGGTGATGCAGGAGTTGCAGCCGGTGGTGGAGGGATTGCCGGAGATGAAGGACGGTTTCAGTGAGGATCTCGGGGGTCTGGATGCGATCCGGAAGCAGGTGCTGGTGGAGAAGCATCTGATTTCGCGGGAGCAGGCGGCGAAGTCGGGCGGGAGCGCGGCGGTGATTAACCGGGATCAGTCGCTGTCGATCATGATCAATGAGGAGGATCATCTGCGGATGCAGAGTATCCGTTCGGGGCTGGATCTGCGGGTGGCGTATGCGGCGCTGGACCGTGTGGACGAGGAGCTGGACGGGCTGGTGAAGTTTGCGTTTCATCCTCGATTCGGGTACCTGACGGCGTGTCCGACGAATCTGGGAACGGGGATGCGGGCGAGTGCGATGCTGCACTTGCCGGGTCTGGTGCTGAGCGAGCAGGTGAACCAGGTGATTGCGGCGGTGAACAAGATCGGGCTGGCGGTGCGGGGGTTGTATGGCGAGGGGACGGAAGCGCTGGCGAATCTGTTTCAGATTTCGAATCAGCACACGCTGGGTGAGCGGGAGCCGGAGATCATTGCGCGATTGGAGCGGGTGATCGAGCAGATCATCAATCACGAGCGGAATGCGCGGCGGAAGCTGGTGGAGGATCAGCCGCACAAGGTGCTGGATCATGTGGGGCGGGCGTATGCGGCGCTGAGGTATGCGCACATTCTGGAGAGCAAGGAGGCGCTGACGCAGTTGTCGATGCTGCGGCTAGGGTCGGATCTGGGGATTCTGCCGTCGGATCTGGGTCGGACGATTGACACGCTGCTGGTGGAGATTCAGCCGGCGCACTTGCAGATCAATTCGCAGCGGAAGCTGGGGCCTGAGGAGCGGGATGTGCTGCGTGCGGAGACGCTGAGGCAGCGGTTGGCGGGGGTGCCGGAGCCGCGGCCGGAGAGTCTGCAGCCGCCGGTGGATCCAGAGCCGCCGGTGATTTGAGAGTCGGTTGATTTGAGGATGCGCGGTGGGGCGGGGTGGTGTTATCGTGGGGGCATGAAACTGCTGAGCTGTCTTGTGCTGATGCTGGTGAGCGTGCTGCCGGTGTGTGGTCAGATGAGGACGTTTGCGAGTGTGAAGGGGGGAGAGATTCGGGCGGAGATCACGGGTTGCACGGATACGGTGGCGGAGTTGCGGCGGGAGGACGGGAAGCGGTTCACGGTGCCGCTGGCGACGTTGTCGGAGGCGGATCGGAAGTGGATTGCGGAGTGGCGGAAGACGCACAAGCCCTATCGGGTGCAGGTGGTGCCGTCGCAGAAGAAGGGAAACACGCGGGAGGTGAAGGAGGCGATTGCGGGCAGTGTGAAGGGGAATGACTGCTGGTATTCGCTAGGGGTGAAGAACACGGGGTTGGAGTCGGTGACGGGATTGCGGCTGGAGTACATTGTGTATCCGCCGGGGAATTCGGGGGCGATGCCGGTGCCTGGGTCGGTGGAGGTGGCGGAGATTGCGCCGGGGAAGACGGGTCAGGCGGCGACGGCGAAGTGTTTTGTGCCGCAGGCTAGGGAGGTGATCCGGAGCGGGTTGAATGATGCGGTGCGGCTGACGGAGAGCGGGCTGGCGGGGTTGCATCTGGAGTTGTGGATTGATGGCAAGCCGGCCGGGGTGATGAAGGCAGGGACGGTGCCGGAGGATGCGGCGGCGGCATTGGCGGCGTGGCGGGAGAAGCAGACGGCTCCTGCGGCGCTGCCGGAGGGGAAGGTCCCTGAGAAGATGATCGAGAAGACGCGTTGAGTGATGGACGCTGAGGGGAAACAGGGGTGCCGCGAGTGGTTGCGGCGGGTGATTTTTCAGTCTGACACGCGGGCTGGGCAGGCTTATGATATTGTGTTATTGGTGGTGATTGCGCTGAGTGTGCTGACGGTGATGCTTGAGAGTGTGGAGGAGATCAGCGGGCCGCGGCGGGGATTGTTCACGGTGCTGGAGTGGGTGTTTACGGGATTGTTCACGGTGGAGTATGCGGTGCGACTGGCGGTGGTGGACCGTCCGGGGCGTTATGCGGGAAGTTTTCTGGGGGTGATTGATCTGGTGTCGATTCTGCCGGCGTGGCTGGAGCTGGTGCTGCCGGGGTCGCGTTTTCTGACGGTGATCCGGGTGCTGCGGCTGATGCGGATGTTCCGGGTGCTGAGGATGGCGCAGTATCTGGGGGAGGCGAGTCTGCTGCTGAATGCGCTAGGGGCGAGCCGGAGGAAGATTCTGATTTTCTTCACGGCGGTGCTGACGCTGGTGTTAGTAGAGGGGACGGCGGTCTATGTGCTGGAGAATGGGGAGAACCCGGGGTTCCGGAACATTCCGCAGGCGATTTACTGGGCGATCGTGACGATTACGACGGTAGGTTATGGAGACGTGGCTCCGGTGACGGTGGGAGGGAAGATCATGGCGTCGTTCATCATGCTGACGGGGTTTGCGATCATTGCGGTGCCGACGGGGATTGTGACGTCGGAGATCGGAAGGGAGCTGCAGCGGACGCGGGTGCGGCGGCGGTGCGCGCAGTGCGGGTGGGAGGACCACGATGTGCGGGCGCGGTACTGTCACCAGTGCGGCATCGGGCTCGAATGAACGAGGCCGATGCCGCGAATGGGTGAGGATTGCGAGACGGTTAGGCGATGAGGGCGGCGAAGCGTTTGCGTTCGGTGAAGAGGACGAAGGCGGCGAGGCCAGCGATGACGATGATGGGTGGAGAGAAGAGGCCTACGCCGCCGGTTAGGAAGGAGTGGAAGCAGAGGATATTGACGATGATGGGGCCGAGGATGAGGAGGCCGAGGCTGCGGGTGCGGGGGATGGCGGTGAGGAGGCCGCCGAGGATTTCGAGGGCTTTGACGAAGCCGAGGTAACCGGTGGGGTAGAGGGCTCCCATGAAGAGGGCGGGAGGGCTGCCGGGAGGCGGGGATTCCTGCGCGGGGAGGAAGGGGAAGAAGAAGTTGGTGCCGAAGGTGATGAAGGCGAGGCCGAGGAGAGCGGCGGCGGCGTGGGAGGCTGGTTTCATGGTGTGGTGTTTTGGTGTGTTAGTGATGGTGGTGCAATTGCTGGATGGAGGGATCAGGCGAGGTCGATGAGGATGGCTTCGGCGGATTCACCGGCGGTGATGGTGAGGTTGCCGGCGTCTTCGGTGGAGAGAGCGTCGCCGGCGGATAGGGTGGTGCCGTTGACGTCGAGGGTGCCTTTGATGAGCTGGAGCCAGACGCCGCGTCCGGGGCGGACGGAATGGGTGGCGGCGGCGGCGGGCTGGAGGCGGATGCGATAGACTTCGGCGTCCTGATTGATGACGGCGGAACCATCGCGGCCGTCCGGGGAAATGATGAGGACGACGGGGGCGTTATCGTGTTCCGGCTGGGGATGCCACTCGGTGTAGGAAGGCGTGAGGCTGCGTTCGCGGGGGAGAATCCAGATCTGAAGGAGATGGAGGAGTTCGGTAGGCGAAGGGTTGAACTCGCTGTGGGTGACGCCGCGGCCGGCGCTCATGAGCTGGATCTGGCCGGGGCGGAGTTCGCGGCCGTTGCCCATGCTGTCCTTGTGGGCGATGGCTCCGGAGACGAC
>JAIXPK010000014.1 GCA_027486335.1 Verrucomicrobiaceae bacterium
AGGACATCGATGGAGACGTCGAGCGTCTCGCGGTGGTTCATGTCGTCGTGGTAGCGGCCGGTCCAGCGGAAGGTGCGGCCTTCGACGGTGTCGACGTTGGCGGTGTCGATGCTGCGGCGGGCGAAGAGGTCGCGGTGGGGTTGGGGGAAGTCGGTGCCGACGATGCCGCAGAGCTGGACGTGGCCGGAGAAGGCAGCGGCGAGGGCGGCGTAGGAGGCGGAGCCGCCGAGGAGTTCGTGGTGGACCTCGGAGGAGGTGTGGATGGAATCGAGGGCGAGAGTACCGGCGACGAGAACGGACATGGCGAGTGAATGGGTGCGGGTTGAAAAGATTGCGGGCGGGATACGCGGCGGGTCCGGTGGTTGCAAGGTGAATTGCGCCGGGCATGGTGGCGGGATGAAGTTCCTGATGTGTGCTGCGGCGATGATGGCGATGTCCGTACAGGGGAGGGCGGACGAGAAGAACGAGAAGTGTCCTCTGATGGTGAGCGAGGACATTGATGAGGAGCAGCTGATCGAGTACGAGGGGGTGAAGGTGTATTTCTGCTGTCAGCACTGCCGGAAGATCTGGAACCGGAATCAGAAGTACATCATCAAGGCGAGTCTTGAGCTGCTGCCGCAGTTCGAAGAGATGGCGGAGAAGCTGGAGTTAGGGAAGGTGGAGCTGCTGGCGCAGCGGTTCTGTCCGGTGAACCCGACGCATCTGGTGACGCCGGACAGTCCGACGGTGGAGTACAAGGGTGAGAAGATTTACTTCTGGGATGACGAGGCGGTGGAGAAATGGAAGAAGGAGCCGGAGGTGTGGGCGAAGCGGGCGGGCGAGGCGGGGTTGCTGCCGCAGTTGAAGAAGGAGGACGGGGGGAAGTGAAGTGAGAAGTGAGAAGTGAGAAGGGGGAATTGGAGGGGGCTTGTGGGGGGGGGCGTTGGGGGTGGTCTCAGAGCGCGGGGTGTCAGGGGGGGTGGTGATACGGACATGATGGCGGCATCCGAGCGCAAAAATGGGTGTGCGGCAGCCTTGATGGAGGCGCATTTGTTGTTATGGTTGCGGTTATGAATGTCGCGCTCACTGCCGATTGGGAGGTGGACCTTGATCTTCGTACCACCTCAGTCGCAGACGGTGACGCTGAGTTGGTTGTGATCGACCCAGTAGATGGCGTCTTGGAGGAATTCGAGGCCGAGGTTGCAGGCGTCGTTCCATGAGATGGCGGCGGCCCAGCCGGGTTCAGCGTGGGTGGTGGATGGGGAGTAGCCGGTGATGCGATGGAGCCATGTGGCGGTGGCGCGGACGCGGGATTCGAGGGCTTGGTCGGCAGCGGCGTTTTGTTTCGGCGACCATGTTTCGCCGGTCGTGGCGAAGGCGGTGATGCTGGCGAAGGTGGGTGGCCAGTGGTCGGGCTGGGATTCGGTGCGGAAGCGGGTTTCGAAGTAGGCTGGGTGCATGGAAGAAGGTGGGGGAAGTGAGAAGTGGGAAGTGGGAAGTGGGCGGGTGGGTGAGAGGGCTGGTAGGCGCACTCCGTGCGCAGGGAGAGCTGTGATGCTCACAGCAGTACAGGGCCTGCGGCGCGCTTGTTGGGAGGGGAGCTGGTAGGCGCACTCCGTGCGCAGAGAGAGCTGTGATTCTCACAGCAGTACAGAGCCTGCGGCGCGCTTGTTCGGAGGGGGCGGGTAGGCGTGCTCCGCACGCAGAGAGAGCTGTGATGCTCACAGCAGTACAGAGCCTGCGGCGGGCTGGTTCGGAGAGGGGCTGGTAGGCGCACTCCGTGCGCAGGGAGAGCTGTGATGGCTCACAGCAGTACAGAGCCTGCGGCGCGCTTGTTCGGAGGGGGCGGGTAGGCGTGCTCCGCACGCAGGGAGAGCTGTGATGCTCACAGCAGTACAGGGCCTGCGGCGCGCTGGTTCGGAGGGGGCTGGTAGGCGTGCTCCGCACGCAGAGGGAGCTGTGATGGCTCGCAGCAGTACAGGGCCTGCGGCGCGCTGGTTGGGAGAGGGCTCAGGCGTGGTCGAAATCGTCTGGTACGTTGATGGTGTCTGTTTTGAATCTGGCGACGCTCGATTGGAAGGAATTCGGGGAGTTGGCGGCGAACCATGAGGCGCTGCACCATGGGTAGTCGCGGGCGTCGTTGACGAGTTGGTGGTGGACTGGGTTATTGTTTACATAGCGGAGTCGTGCCATGAAGGCGGATTGGCGAGTGATGAGGGAATCGTGATAGTTGTTCCAGATGCGGCGGCCATGTGAGGCGTCGAGGCGGTTGAGAATGGTTGCGGTGTCGCGGTGGAAGGCGGTGAGCCATGGTTTCAGGGAGACGCCGGAATCCGGAGGGGAATGTGCGATGAAATGATAGTGATTGGAGAGGACGGCCCATGCGCGCAGGGTCCAGCCGAACTGGGAGGCGGAGTGGATAAGCATGGAAGTGACGAGGTTGAGTCGGTCGTGGGAGTGGAGGAATCGCTGGTGGCGGAAGGTGGATGCGGTGACCATGTAGAGGCCCTCGTGAACGAGCCAGTGGGGTGGGGCGTGTGGCCACGGTGGGCGTGGGGTGGGTGCCGGCATGTGTGTTTGTTGCCGAATATGCGGGAGGAGTCAATTGTGGGGTGGGGGCGGGCTTGTGGGGAGAGCGGGTAGGCGTGCTCCGCACGCAGAGAGAGCTGTGATGGCTCACGGCAGTACAGGGCCTGCGGCGGGCGGGCGGGGAAGTGAGAAGTGAGAAGTGAGAAGTGAGAATGGCTGGTTCGGAGGGGGCTGGTAGGCGCACTCCGTGCGCAGGGAGAGCTGTGGTGGCTCACAGCAGTCCAGAGCCTGCGGCGCGCTTGTTCGGAGGAAGGCGCGTTGGGAGGGGGCGGGTAGGCGTGCTCCGCACGCAGGGAGAGCTGTGATGCTCACAGCAGTACAGAGCCTGCGGCGCGCTGGTTCGGAGGGGGCTTGTTCGGAGAGGGGGTTAGCGGAGGGTGGCGCGGGTGCGGGTGAAGAGGCGGGTGGGGTTGGTGGTGGGGGTGAGGGACCATGTGGTGCGGGTGAGGCCGCCGGGGAGGGAGTTGGAGCCGAGGCGGGTGAGGGGGCCTGGGGAGGACCATGAGGTGAGGTCGGGGCTGGATTCGATGGTTAGGGCAGCGGCGTCGGCGGCGGAGGCGTGGACGAGGGAGAGCGTGCGATTGATTGGGGAGTATTCCGGGGTGGGGGCGGGTGAGGGGGATGAATCGCTGGAGCCGAGGGCGTATTCGAGGAGAGCGGGGATGCCATCGAGGTCGGCGTCGGCGTCTGGGTTGCCGGTAAACGGGATGGAGTCGGAGGTGGTGGGGTTGCCGTGGATGGAGGTGCTAGGGCGCCAGTTTTCGGGGAGGTCTGGATTGAGGGATGGGGCGATGAGGACGAGACTGGGGCCGGTACCGTCGGGTTCGGCGGGCCATGGGGCGTTGTTATCGTAGACGAACGAGAGGATTTGTTCCCCGGCGGCGTCGCGCAGGGTGATGCGTTCGCCGGCGTTGTCGAGCGAGCCTGAGAACGGGCCGAAGACCGCGCCTGCGGGGAGGTTAGGCGAGCGGAGGGCGAGGGCGGAAGGTCGGCGGGCGACGACGATGCGCTGGGCGGGGGCGAGGGAGGTGCCTTGCGGGAAGGCCCATGTGATACCGTTTGTGAAGGAAGTGCCGCTGATGTCGAGTGGGGCGGTGGACGTGTTGATGAGTTCGATGAATTCGAAGTCGGCGGAGGTGGCGAAAGGATCGGCGGTGGATTCGTCGGGGGAGATGGGGATTGGGCGGTAGTGGAGTTCGGTGACGCGGAGGAAGCGCTGCGCGTCGCTCGGGGCGGGTGGGACGGTTAGGGTGTCGACGACGGTGCCGGAGGGATTGCGGAGCTGGACGGAGTCGCCCTTGGAGGATAACTGGCCGTCGTAGGCCATGAGGACGAGACGGCCTTCGCCGGATTTGGGAGAGGATGGGCGGGAGCGCCAGCCGGTGGCGGATTTGGCGATGATGAGGCGGCCATCGAAGCGTGTGTTGCCGGGAGGGCTGATGACGCTGCCGGCGGGGAACGTGAAGGTGACGCCGCCGGAGAGTTGCCATCCGGTGAGGTCGATGAAGTCGGGCGAGCGGTTGATGATTTCGATGAATTCGTGGTCCTGATTGCCGGAGGCCGGGTTGGCGTCGAACGAGCCGAAGGCGACGAGCGGGGCGGCTGATTGGCTAGGTGGGAGCGGGCCGCCGTAGGTGGGGCCGAGGGGGGGATTGTTCTGGAAGATGAGACCGCGGCGTGCGGGGACGAAGGTGGAGAGGATGCGGTTGGTTTCGTCGCGTGCGGAGCGCGGGATGTAGGAGACGGAAGCGGTCTGGTGCTGATTCCAGAAGCCCCAGATGCGGAGGTCGAGGTCGGCGTCGCTTTCGGGGACATCGGGAGGATCGACCTTATCGGTGAGGGCGAGCATGCGGGATTCGATTTCCGGGGCTGGGCCTGCGGGGAGGAGGAATTGGTCGGCGAGATTGCGGACCCGGCGCTGGATCATGGCTTTGGTGGTGGGGTCGTCGAGGAGATAGCCGAGGAGGGAATTGCGGATCGGCGGGGACGACTCCATCTGATTGTGATTGAGGGAGAAGTTGTGCATGGAGCCGTCATTGGTGTTGGTGCGGATGACGTCGTCGAAGTAGGTATTGGCGATGGCTGAGCCGTCGTAGTAGTGGCCCCAGCTGAGGTCGAGGTCCCACGGGATGGGGGACCAGCGGGTGGAGCGGTCGGAGTCGCGGTAGAGCGCGTAATTCTTGTGACCCCAGTCGTAGCTGGAGCTGAAGAACATGGCGGCGATGAAGTTGACGGAGGCGGCGACGTCGACTTGATCGGTGAGGAAGCGGAAGCGCGGGCTGGTGGCGGTGGCGAGCCCGATGGAGTCGTTGGTGTTGGAGAGATTGACGAGACCTGCGAGGAGAGCGGCTAGGTCGGCGTTGCCGGATTCCCATTTGCGGGTGCGTTTTTCGACGCTGGTGGTGGCGTGGGTGGGGGAAGAATTGAAAACGTTCTGCATCTTGTAGAGGGCACCGTTGGGGTCGAGCCCGGCGTCTTCGAGAATGCCCTCGTTGAGTTCGCCGGTGAGGTCGCAGGTGGAGTGGAAGATGCCGTTGAGCTGGAGGCGGACGGTTTCGCAGGGGAGGGAAGGATGGCCGGCGAGACGGAACATGTGATAGCTCTGCGGGTTGCGGAGCTTGGCGCGGTCGCGCCAGTTGGTGAGGAGATTGATGTCGGTGTGGCCTGCGCCGGAGCTGGAGAATTTGAAGCGATGGCCGCGGTTGAAGTCGACGTCCCAGCTGCGTTTGGCGTAGGCGCTAGAAGAATGGAGATTGATGTCGACGTTGTCGTAGAAGCGGCCGTTCCAGAAGAGACTGGCGCGGGTGCCGGTGGATGTTTCCGAGGCGGACTGGTTCTGGATGAAGAGGGAGAGCGTGCCGAGGCGGGAGGCGGGGTTGCGTTCGGAGGCGACGGTGCCGTGGTATTTCGGGGAATCGGTGGGTGAGGGGAACGGAGGGGACGTGCGGGAGCCTCCGGCGGAGTCGGTGGCGGCGATGCGCCAGCGGATCATGGAACCGGCGGGGACGTTAGAGAGGGGGATGGAGGCCGACCATGTGTTGCCGGAGGCGGACATGGGGAGGGATTGTTCCGGGGCGAAGCCGATGGTGTAGAAGAGTGTGGCGCTGGAGACCGGGCCGCTGGTGGGGTTGAGGGAAGCGGAGACGGGGAGGGAGGCGTCGTGGATGGATGGGGAGAAGGATTCGGGATGCCGGTAGATGCGGAGCCATGAGCGGGACGTGTCGCTGGATTCAGAGGCGTTAGCGTCGCAGACCACGTCGATGGTGTCGCCTGCGGTTAGGGTGACGGGGATGGCGAATCGGCGGAGCGTGCCGAGGACGGAGATGGGTTGGGAGCCGGTGGTGAGGGGATCCGCGTCGAGGAGCGGTGTGCCATTGCGGAAGATCTGCCAGCGCGTGCCGTCACCGGCGTTGGCGACGCCGTGGAAGAAGCCTGAGAGAACGGCTGGGCCTGAGAAGGAAGCGGTCCAGCGGCGGACTGGGCTGCTGGTGCCGCCGGAGAGACTGGGGAGCGAGTAGTCGCGGCCGAGATCGGTATTGGGGGCGGAGGAGAGCCCGCGTTCCCATGAGGGGCCCCATTGGGAGTTGGCGGCGTTCCAGTTCTGGGAGGCGGCGGACCATGCGCCGGAGTTTTCGGCGCCGGGGAAGGGCGTGAAGGCGGCGGGTGTGTAGGTTAGGGTGGTGGCGGCGGCGAAGCCGTAGCGCCACCCGTCCTTGCCTTGAGTGCCGCTGAACTGGTCGATGCTGTCGGCGGCGATGGTGCCGCTTTCGAGGGCGGGGAGGACAGGCTGGCGTTCCGAGCCGTCTGGGTTTGTCAGGCCCGAGCGGACATTGTCGATGCGCGGGCCGGGCTGACCGGCTGGGCTGTTGGCGGCTCCGGGTGTGGGCGTGGCGAGGTAGGATGGAGGATCGGAGTTGCCGGGGAGGCCCCATGAGATGTTGTCAGGGAAGATGACCGAGGCGGGCAGGGAGGAACTGGCGGTGGTGGCGCCGGGGGTGAAGAGGGCGAGGGATTCGCCGTCGGCGCTGAGGCTGAAATTGGTATGGAGATTGCGGGTGGGGTCGGTGCGGTCCTTGCCGGAGGCGAAGATGCGGAGGTAGCCATTGGCGGGGATGATGGTGTTTGCGGGGATGACCCAGTCGCTGCCGCTGTCGCGGAGCCGCCAGCCGCCGGCGCTGACGGAGAACGCGTTAGGGTTGCGGAGTTCGATCCAGTCTGGAGTGTCGCCGTTTTCGTCGGCGAGGAAGCCGTCATTGGCGGCCATGACCTCATTGAGGATGAGGGGGAGCTGGGGTTCGTTGACGCCGACGGAGGTGGTGGCGGAGGCTGTGCCGAACGTGTCGGTGACGGTGAGCGTGTAGGTGGTGGTGGCGGATGGGGAGACGGCGATGGAGCCGGTGCCGTTGGTGGTCAGGCTGGAGACATTGCCGGGGGCGGGGGAGATGGACCATGTGGCACCGGGCTGGGCGGTGCCTTGCCATGAGAGCGTGGCCTGTTGTGCGGGCAGCGTGAGATTGCCTGGGACGGCGGAGAAGGTGGTGATTTTCGGGGCTGGGGCGACGAGTGCGGCGACCTCCTGAGCGGAGAGGGCGTGGTCGTAGAAGCGGACATCGTCGATGGCCCCTTTGAAGTTGTAATTGATGGCGTGGCGGCTGCTGCCGATGGCGGCTTCCTGGCCGGGATTGGCGGTGGAGTTGATGGCGAGGGGAGCGCCGGAGCCGTTGAAGGCTGGGGTTTGAGGGAAACCGTCGAGGTAGAGGGTGACATCGCCGAGGGTGGGTCCGGACTGGACGACGGCGATGTGGTGCCATTGGTTGTCGTTGAGGTCGGTGTTGCCGAAGATGCCGCCGCCGGAGACCTCGAGGCGGAGCTTATTGAGGTCGGAGCCGACGGTGCTGCCGATGCGGACCGTCCAGCGACTGCTGGTGGTGTTCGCGCCGTAGGAGAAGATGGCGTCGAGTTCGGCATCGGACTGAGCGGGGTAGCGGATCCACGCGGCGAGGGATCGAGGGGCGCTGCCGGTGACGGGTGCGAATGGGGTGTTGGCGGCGTCGTCGAGGCCGTCGAAGTTGAGGGCCCACGGGCTGGAATCGCGGCCCGGGGTCCATTCGGTGCCGGGGGTGAAACTGGCTAGGGAGGCTGGGAACGCGGGGTTGGCGAGATTGGCGGAGGAGGTGCCGGTGCCTTCGTTGAGTGGCCAGTGGGCGGTGAGGGCGGCGGAGGCGAGAGAGGCTGAGCAGAAGAGGGCGGCGGGGATGAGGGCGGCGGCGTTCACGGGGCGGGGACGGGGTGGGGGAACTGGTGTTAAGGCAACATGGGGGCGGGGCGCAAGCATTGGATGCCTCGGGCGGTGTGGGGATGGCGGGATTGGGGGAGCGGGTGCGTGGGGTGCGGGGAGGGACGACTCGCGCTTGCTGAGGGGCAGGGATGTGCGGATGCGTGGGGGATGAGACTCAACGTACAGATTGCATTTGTGATGGCTGTGGCGACCACGCTTCCGGTGGGTTCGCAGACCCCTGTTGTTCCTGCGGCGGTGCCTGCGGCTTCGGCGGTAGCTTCGCCTGGGATTCCGGTCGAGACCGTGGGGGCGATGCCTGTGCAGACGGTGTTGCCGGGGCGGTTGATGTCGGGGCCGGGGTGGCGGGTGCGGGATCAGGCTCCGACGGATGGTTATGCGGGGTGGTACACGCTGGAGTGCGAGTACGGGACGTTCGGGTGCATGGGGATTGAGATGCTGGAGGAGCGGGTGCGGGAGTTGTATGCGATCCGGGAGTTGGACCGGGTGAGCAAGACGGG
>JAIXPK010000521.1 GCA_027486335.1 Verrucomicrobiaceae bacterium
GCACTCCTTTGCGAATTGAGCAACGAATGGCTCACCGGAAAAATCTACCTCAACATGAACTCCATAGAGCCACCCTGCGCCTAGCCGAAACTTTTACAGAATAAAAATTGCGCGGCCACTTCGAGACCGCCACGCAATGATTATCTACGTTGATGTCGATGACACACTCGTTCGCACAGTTGGCACCACTCGCATCCCTATGGTCGCGGTCATCGAGCATGTCCGGCGGCTCAAAGCCGACGGAGCCGAGCTTTACCTTTGGAGTGCCGGAGGTGCTGAGTATTGCCGTCAGACGGCAGCAGAGTTGGATATTGCGGATTGTTTCGTGGCGTTTCTGCCCAAGCCACGGATTATGATCGACGATCAGGAGGTGCGGGACTGGGTTTTCTGCACCACGTTTCATCCTGTGACCTGCTCAGGTCGCGCGCTCGCAGACTATCTCATGCCGTGAAACCACCCTGTGAATCAACCAAGGGCGAAAACGGATGCCGGCAACGGCTCGAAGGCCATCTGTCGGTTCAGGAACGTCTTGCGCTCGCCGTCGCCTGACCCGAGACGTTCGGCAGACATATGAATGAGCAAATCGAGGTGCCTGATCTAAGCGATAAATATCAAGCCCATGCATATTGGGGTTTGATGTTTATCTGCGGCTGCGGAGAAGGACTCGAATTACCTGAGAATCATCGCCAGTTCTCTAAGACTTATTTCGAACAGATGGCCAGCGATGCGAAAGCCGCAGGGTGGACGCTACCTGACTTAAAAGACAAAGATTCAGTCCCGGAAATGATATGCTATTGCCCTAAATGCAGTCAGAAATAAAGAAAACCAACGATGCCGGACATCCACGGTCGCATGCCTGCAATTACCAAACCAGCCAATGCCCCTGTGCTTGAACCAGCCCGGCAATAGCACTGAGGGACAATCCATGCGCTTTGTGTCTGGCGCGTTGCCCTGATCACCCTTCGAGAGCTTGCCCCAGCAGCCTATCCTCCTCTCATTCCTCTCTTGCTGACAAGACGCAGATATGCGAGGACACCCCTGCCCCCGCCCACCCCGGATTTCCATCAATGATTGCCCCCTCCAAACCAGCAGCCGAAGGCCCTGGACTGCTGTCAGAATTACAGCTCTCCCTGCGCACGGAGTGCGCCTGCAAGCCCCTCTCCCAACCAGCCCCCTCCGAACCAGCCGGCCGAAGGCCTTGGACTGCGGAAGCCTGCTGCCGCTTTCCCGGTGCCAGCCCGCTGGCCCGGCCCCAATCAAGCATACCACGCCCTTCACCACTCTCCCCACCCGCCCTTCACCCCCTCGCGCGAGCCCGCTCTCCGACCAAGCCCTCTCAAATCTCAAATCTCAAATTTCAAATCCCCCTGCCCCGCAGATCCAAACACGCATTATCTGCGGGCCCGATTTCACGCATTATCACCTGCGCGCCACCAACATTTCCGGTTTGACGGCAATTCTCCACCGTGATATTGTCTGAGGAAATCACGGTTTTCGACGGGCGGATATGTAGATATCAGTCGCAATTTGCTGTCATAATTACACTGTTCGGCGATGCTGCGCGCTCTCAGTCATGACGATAATCGCCTCTCCATTCTCCGCGCTGACCGAGCATGACCAGGCGCTTCTTTTGGCCAGCTTCTCACACGAGCTGACGATGGTCGCTCGCGAGGGCTATGAGGCCGGCACGGAGCATCTCTCCGACCCACAACTGCTGCGCCGCATCAACGAGATTCAGCATAGGGTCGCCAGCGCGATTATGGCGCGGCTTTCAGACAGCATGCAGCGCTATCCCGAAGACGTTCTCGTCAGCATCATTGCCGGCTCAGACACGGACGCGTTTAGCAGACGGCTTCACTCCGCATTTCGTCGTGCTTGGAGGATGGCTTTTGACGCTGAGTTGCCAGACGATTTCCCCCAATGACCGCAACGCCGAACCATGCGCCGCAGCGAACTCGTTCCGCTGTCACGCTGGCTGCTTCCTGCCGCCGCGTTTCCCCCGCCACGCAGCCAGCGCGCCAGCTCCGCGAGTCGCTGAGCTTGGGGTCACTAGCCGTTCTGCCATGCGTCTTCCAATAATCAGCGGGCTGATTCGCCGCAGGTTGCTCGTCAACTTCCGTGTGGACGCGGAGGTTATGGGACGCTTTCTGCCACCACCCTTCCGCCCCAAGCTACACCGTGGTTACGCTATCGCTGGCATCTGTCTTATCCGGCTGGAGCAGATTCGCCCAGCATGGCTTCCTCGCATTTGCGGCATTTCCAGCGAGAACGCCGCTCACCGTATCGCCGTCCTTTGGGACGAGTCTTCCGGCGAGTCGCGCGAGGGCGTGTTCATCCCTCGCCGCGATACCGGCTCTTGGATCAACCATTTTGCAGGCGGGCGCATCTTTCCAGGCGAGCATCATCTGGCGGATTTCACCTTCTCCGACGACGGCTTCCGTATCTCCATGTCCGTTCGTGCGCGCGATGGGCTTATGGCCGTTCAGCTTCGCGCCCAAGAGAGCGATGCGTTGCCAGAGTCCTCCAGCTTCGAATCACTTGCCGAGTCGTCCGCCTACTTCGAGGGCGGCAGCGTTGGCTACTCCGTCACCCGCGATTGCTGCCGACTCGATGGCGTTCGGCTTCAGACCGAAGGCTGGCAGGTGCGTCCACTCGCAGTCGAGCACATCGAGTCCTCCTTCTTCGCTGATGAGTCGGCATTTCCGGCTGGCAGCGTCACCTTCGACCACGCTCTCATCATGCGCGACCTCAGCCATCAGTGGCACGGAGAGTCCGATATGTTTACCGAACAAACGGCTAACATTCAATGATTCACGCCTGCGAGGAACGAGCCCTCCAAGGCCCATGCGGTTGAACAAGCCCGGCAATTGCACCGAGGATAATCTATGCGCCTTGTGTTCGGCACCTACGCCTTGATCGCCCTTTGACCGCTGACTTCAGGCATTTTGAGGGCTCTTGATGGGCTTCCGACAAGGCTGCGACCGATGAAAGGTGTCGACGCCGCGTGGGACTACCACTCGGTCCTGAAAATCGAGATCACCGAAAAAGGATCATTACTCGGCGTGAATCGTTTTCTCGCCAAGTCTGACAATTTCATGAAGACGCTCGATCGATGGATCGTCAAGATTGACAGTGTCCTCAACGATGGTCGCACGATGCGCGTCAAGTGGGGTGAGCAGAAGTCGATCGATGACCCCTCGAAAACGATGCGTTACTCATGGCAGATCCGGGATCTCGATACCGGCGCGCTTTATCGGGACGAATCGAGCCAATAACCGGGCGATTCAGGTCGAGGTGGCAGGATTCTTCACACCCCACCCGTCCCAAACCTCCCGGCACGCGGGTTCAACTGCGCGTTCAGTTGCCCTTCGGGCAGCCAGCCGGCTGTCCGCCTCCCGGCAGCCTATCCTCCTGTCACTCCGCTCTTGCTGACAAGGCGCTGATATGCGAGGATCACTCCGCGCCCGGACCACGGGCTGCACTCTGAAAGCATGAAGACGCTCCACCTGCTTGCCGTGCTGACCGCCGTTCTGCTGTGCTGCTTGCCGTCGTCCGCACCTGCCAGAACTCCGGGAACCGTGGATCCTTCGTTCGGCATCGGTGACGACTCCACGCTGAACGGCTTTGTCCTCGCTATTGCGCTCGCAGCCGACGGCGGCAGCTACATCGGCGGCGATTTCACAATGACCCGCGGAATCTCAAGAAACCGGATCGCTCGGCTCCATGCCGATGGCAGGGTGGACACAAATTTCAATGTCGGCAGCGGGGCAGACGGCACCGTGAACGCCGTGGCGGTGCAACCCGACGGAAAGGTACTCATCGGCGGCAGTTTCACCAGCGTGAACGGGATTCCCCGCCGAGGAGTCGCGCGACTCCACAGCGATGGCCGGGTGGATTTGACTTTTCTGCCCGGCTCCGGAGCCAACGATGCGGTTCTGGCCTTGTCAGTGCTTCCCGACGGGAACCTGCTGATCGGCGGCAGGTTCACCACCGTAAATGGTCTCCAGAGCAACGGTGTGGCCCGTCTTGATGCACAGGGCCGCTTCGACTCCACTTATCGTTACGCCGCGGCCGATGGAACAAGGGTCATCTCATTCGCGCCGCAGTCGGACGGAAAGGTCATCATCGGCGGGAGCTTCGCCACCGTGGGCGGACAGCTGCGCCGAGGCGTCGCGCGTCTCGAAGCCGACGGCAGTCTTGATAGGGAATTCAATCCCGGCTCTGGAGCCAACCTCGAAGTGCGGGCAGTCGCGGTCGATCAAGATGGCAATGTGCTGATCGCCGGAAGATTCACCGCCTTGAACAACATCTGGCGGAACAGCATCGCGCGGCTGCGCAACGACGGCAGTCTTGATAGCACTTTCGATCCCGGGACGGGCCCAAGCGGCATGCTCCACACCTTGATTCCGCAGGCCGATGGCAAGGTGATCATCGGTGGCCAGTTCTCGACCGTGAACGGCATCAGTCGTTCCTTTGTGGCGCGGCTGCACGGCAACGGCACTCTCGACAGCAGCTTCGGTCCCGGCACCCCTCCAAGTCGATCGGTCTTCGCGATGGCTCAGCAGGCCGATGGAAAGCTGCTGATCGGCGGGAGTTTTGCAGCGGTCGGTGAAACGCCGCGCGCCCGCATTGCCAGGCTGAACCGCGACGGAACCCTCGATTTCACCTTCAACAGAACCGTCGGAACGAACCAAAGCGTGACATCGATGACGCTGCAGCCAGACGGAAAGGTGCTCATCAGCGGCCAGTTCATCTATGTGAACGACATGGCGATCAACCGCATCGCACGACTGCACACCGACGGAACCCTCGACCGTGGATTCGATCCCGGCTCGGGCTTGAACTGGCCGGCGATTGCAATGGCATTGCAGCCGGACGGGAAGGTGCTGATCGGGGGCGGCTTCACTAGCGTGAACGCCACCGCCATGAACCGCATCTCAAGGCTTATGTCCGACGGGACTCTGGACAGAGCATTCGATCCCGGTTCGGGGGCGGACGCCACGGTCAGATCGATAGCGTTGCAGCCGGACGGGAAGGTGCTGATCGGCGGCTCTTTCACCACAGTGAACGGGACAACCATCGGACGCATCGCGCGACTCCACAGCGACGGCAGTCTGGACGCGTCCTTCATCCCGAGGGTGGACATCAGCGAGGGCGTCCTGACCAGCGTGTCATCGCTGGCTCTCCAGCCGGACGGACGGGTGTTGATCGTGTCTGACTTCACTCAGGAAGACGGCATGATCATCGCTGGCGTCGCGCGACTGGAGACCGACGGCGCCTTGGACCATTCTTTCGGTTTCGCAAGGGTGGCTGGCGGACGGACCCTCGCGACGATTTATTCCATGGTCCTGCAAGCAGATGGCAGGGTGGTGATCGCAGGTCAGTTTTCCAACGTCAAGGACGTGACCCGGCATGGAATCGCTCGCCTGAACGGCGACGGCAGCGTGGACAACACATTCACCGCGGGCCTTTACCCGGACGCCCCGGTCGACAGAGTTGCGCTGCATGCCGACGGGCGGTTGGTGATCGCAGGCCGATTCCTCAGCGTCGCGAGCGAGCCGCGATCCGGCCTCGCCCGGTTGCACAACGACGGCAGTCTCGACCGGGAATTCATCCCCCCGGTGGGACTCGGTCAGAGTGTCAGTGCGATCGCATTGGAGGCCGACGGCGACGTGCTGATCGGCGGCGGGTTCGCCCCGCTCACTGGTGCCGCAGGAAGCCGCATCGCCCGGTTGCTTGGCGGTGGCGTCCTGTCCCCGGCCCAGCAGTTCGCCAGTGTCAGCAGCGAGTCCGGCTCCCTCGGTTCTGACATTGCAGCAGAAAGCACCCCTCACGGCGACGGGGTGGACAATCTGCTCAAGTATGCCTTCAACATGAATCTCGCGGACAAGGACAGTCGGACCATTCCGCCGGGCGGCACCGCCGGACTGCCAACCATCACCACTCAGCCGAACACCCCAGCCGGCATCCTGCGCTTCGAATTCGTCCGCCGAATCGGCAGCGGCCTCATCTACACACCTCAAAAAAGCCCCAACCCCGGCAATCCCGCATCATGGGTGCCCCTGACAGACACTCCATCCGTCAACGCCATCGACGCAGCATGGGAACGGGTGATCTACGAGGAGCCGTATGATCCCGCCGCTGCACCCCGCCTCTTCGGCCGCGTGCAGCTCCGGCTGCCGTAAGTGGACCTCACCAACAGGCCATCAACTTGCCCGCCCCCCACTCATTCCCGCGCACCCCAAGACCCCCACCCCAAGAGCCCTGTCCAATTATCCCCTCTCCCAGCGGCCTCTCCTCAGCATCAGAACCATCTGCGTCCATCCGCGAAATCTGCGGCTCCCCCTGACACCCCAAGAGGCCTGACCACATATCCCCTGACCTCCGCCCCCCAGCAGCCTGTCCTCTCACAACTCCGCTCTTGCTGACAAGGCGCTGATATGTGAGGATTCCCTCGCGCCCGGACCCCCGGCTGCCCTTTGAGAGGATGAAAACACTCCGACTGCTCGCCACATTGACCGCAGCCTTGCTGTGCGGGGCTGGCGTGCCGGCAACCGCTCAGACCGCCGGGAGTTTGGATCCGTCATTCGGTCATCAGTTCTGGCGGGGCAGCTCGCCTTACGGCACCCCTTGGGTGACTGTCGTCCTTCCCGCCAGAGACGGGAAAGTCTATCTTGGCGGGTCTGACATCGATCTTCTGGAAGGACCGCGGCCAAGACCCGCCATCGCGCGCCTGACCAGCGACGGCACCTTGGATGGCTCGTTCGCTTCGGGTGTGGCTTCATGGCTTGGGGACAATGAAGACGCGGATGTTTATGCGGCTGCCCTTCAGCCTGACGGAAAACTGATCATCGCAGGCGAATGCCTGCTCGAATCAGCCCCCAGCGTCCGCGTGCTGAGGTTGAATGCCGACGGGACCCGGGACACTGGTTTCACAGCCAGAACTCTCCCGGTCGGGGACGACGTCCGCATGCTCGCCTTACAGGAGGACGGCAAGATCCTTATCGGCGCGGAAATTGTCTCGATGGTGCCGCCATTTGATTTGCCCCGCATCACGACCGTAGGCATCCAGCGGTTGAATGCAGATGGCAGCCAGGACCCAGGGTTCAAGTCTGTCTCGCTTGCGGAATCCCAGGGCTTCAATGCGGCCACCTGCGTCGTCGTGCTGCCAGACGGCAAGCTGCTCATCGGCGGTGAGTCCTATACCTCTGGCCCATTGTCTGCCAATGGGCGCAGATGTCTCCAACTGAACGCCGATGGCAGCCTTGATACGAGTTTCGGGCCGGTGGTCGTCGACCTGGATCTGTACCAATCGCAGGGCTCCATGCGCCGAGGATCCGTCTTTGCCATGGTGAGGCAACCTGATGGAAAGGTGGTGATCGGCGGCTGGTTCACGCATGTAAATGGGTCGCCAAAGAACAGTATCGCCCGCCTGAACGCCAATGGCAGCCTCGACGAGAGTTTCGACGTCGGCCTGCGGAAGGGTTCACTGGTTACCAGCATGACGCAGCAGGACGACGGCCGGATCTTGGTGGGCGGGTTTAGCGTCAACGTTCTTGGCACGGGATACGCCAGCATCGCAAGGCTTGAAGCGGATGGCAGTCCCGACAGGAGCTTCAGTCCCGGGTTCGCCATCGAGTACGGCATTAGCACCATCGCACTCGAAGCCGAAGGCAACGTCCTCGTCGGCGGCAGTTTCTCCCTGCTGAACGGGGCGTCCCGCCGAGGATATGCCCGCCTGCTCGGCAGTGACAGACCGACGGCCCAGGATCGCTATGCCACGGCCGCGCAGGCAGCCGGGCTTTCCGGAGAGGCGGCCGCTCCAGGATCGGCACCGCAGGGCGATGGGGTGGCGAATCTCCACAAGTATGCCTTCAACCTCGACATGCATCGAGCCGATGGCGGCACCATGTCTCAAGGCGGTGTGCGCGGTCTCCCGTCCGTGCTGCCACCGCGGGCAGATGGGACCTTCCGTTTCGAATTCCTGCGTCGACGCAACAGTGGCCTGGTCTACATGCCCCAACGGTCCACGAGACCCGACATCGCGTCGTGGTGGTCGACCCTCAACGGAATAGCCCCGAAAATCGATTCAATCGATGCAACATGGGAACGCCTGACCTACGAGGTGAAAAGCTTCCATGACGCTACCTTCTTCCGGGTAGAGGTCAGGCTGCCCTGAAGGCGGGACACGACAACAGAGCCGAATCGCCGTCCACCACGAACGAAGCACCATCGCCGACCACCGCGCGTGCCCGATACGTCCCAGTCGCGAAATGAAGCAGCACCGCGGACGAACGGCCCGCCGAACGGACAACCCTCACCAAGGCGACCACCTCGCCTGACAGCAAGGCACGGCGCGAAAATCACCGGAGCCTGCCCCCCATGGCACCCCCGTCTCCCCGCCCCCACACCAGACTGCCCCAGAGATTCAACGCATCCTCACGCGCAGTCTAACAAACTTCCGCTGTCCAACCACCGGCACAACGGCGCGGACAGTCTGGCGGCCATCAGCTTCATCCACTACCGTCAGGGAACTGCCCGAAGGAGCCCAACCCACCGTCGCTTGCGGGTCAGTCGCCTCCTCTAGCACCCAGTTCACGACCTCGGCCATCGCCGCCGGCCGGTCAAACTCGATAACCAGTCCACCATCGGTGACCCGCGACCGCACCGGCTGCGGCCCGGAAACCAGCGGATCAAGCCCGAGCGCAAATTCCAGCAGATTCACCGTGCCGTCCCCGTCCGGATCCGCACCCGGCGCCGCCCGGCCGCCAGCCTCCAGCGATGCAAATTCGCGAAGCCGCCATTGATCCATCGACGAAAGTTCCATGCCCACCGCAAATGCCGACTCCCTCGCAAACCCGCCGCCGATGCCCGCGCCGTCTACGGCCTGCACCGACCAGTAGTACACCCCAGGCGATAAGCTCCGCATAACCTTCCTCGGCACCCTCTGCTCTCCAAAATCCATCGTGCGCCTCACCCCAGTCACAAGGTCCGCCGGCGGAAACGCGATTTCCTTTCCGCCAGCAGTCGTCCCAACCCGCAGGCTGTAGGTCAAGCCCCGCCGAGGTGTACGGTCATCGGCCGGCATCTGCCACGTTAGCAGCACCGAGCCCGGCTCGCTGCCGGGTTCCGCCTTGAGCCCGGACGGTGCGTCCGGCGGGAGGTTCGCTCGGGAAGAATTGTTGAGCGCCAGCTTCATTCCTACGCACAGGTCCGGCATGCCGTCACCGTCAAGGTGGCCCCACCCAGTCGCACCAGAAGACTCGGAAAATCCCCCGTAACCCACTAGCGGTGAACCAACCTCGTAGCCAACCCCTCGGCTCCGGATGAAGTTATGATTAGGCAGCGCCATCGAGTCCAACCCCCCGTCCCCATCAGCATCCACGAACCCGCTCGCCCTATTCGGGAGGTTGGTGCCAGCACCCTCTGCCATCCAGATGCCGATCCGCACGTACCTCGAGGAATCCCTCCGGATCATCCGAAAACTGCTGCTCCCAGTAGGTTCGACGGCCGTGCAATCAAGATCGCCATCCCCGTCGAGGTCCATAAACTCCAGAGTCGCCTTCGCCGACATCGGACCGTTAGGCAGCACTCCCGCCAGGCCTTCGGTGAAGACGCCGGCTTCATTCACGAGGATGCGCCTCCAGTAGGTGGCCGGTGAGGTGCCAGCGATGATCCCACTGGCGAAAATATCACGGTCGCCGTCACCGTCGAAATCATGCCATGCCAGCGTCGAGGCATTGGCAGTGCCCGGCACTTCAACTCCCGGGGAAAAGCCCGCTGGACCACGCTTCAGCAGAAGCATCCCCGCGTTGATCGACAACACCGATAGATCAAGGTCCCCGTCACCGTCCCAGTCCCCTCCCTCGACCCACCTGATCCCCGTTGTTCCGGGCTGCAGCGGGAATCGATCGTCCACGACAAATCCCGAACCCGTATTCCGAAGCACCCGGCTCACAGACGGGAACCCGGTGTCAGCCACCACAAGCTCAGGCAGCCCGTCCCCATCAATGTCCGCAATGCCGTTGAGCCAGAACCTCGTGAGGATCCACTCAGGCGGCGGCGGGGCCATGACGCCTCCCTCGTTCCGATGGATCGTGATCCAAGTGCCGACCGTGGAAGTCGAACTCTGAATGATCAGATCAAGATCGCCGTCGCCATCCATGTCCGCCCAGCGACTCATGCGGATGGTATTGCCCGGCAGCCCGGGAAGATCCATCCGCTGCCATGCATTGCTGAAGATCATGATCGCACCCATGGCAACCCCAACGGCATTCTCGGCAACCATCCGGTAGTGGATCAGATCGCCCGTCGGAAGCCCCGCCACCGCCATGGATAGCTCCACCGGAGCAGCAGCCGCCGCCTGCACCTGCACCGCCGTCCGGTTGCCCAGTGCCCTAGTGGTTCCCCACTCGAAGTACCACCGCGTCTCCAGCCCCCCCGTATCCAGCCGTCCGCGCATCCGCGACGAATCCCTCCCGATTTCCTCGACGCTGAGCGTCGTCACCCCTGGGCGCAATCTCACCTCCACCATTTGCTCAGGCGCAAAACGCCCCCCGCGCAGCCCAGCGTCGATCGCCTGCACCGACCAGTAAAGTCGACCACTGCTCGGCAGCGTGGCAAGTAATCCACCAGCAACACTCAGCGGGCCGTTCTCCGCAAGCAGGCGCCGCCCGTCAGCACCGGCATGCGCAGGCATGATGTCATTGAGACCCGGCGCGCTGCCAATGCGGACGCGGTACGTGTGACCCCGTCCGTCGTGCTGCCACCGCAGCCGGACGTATCTCCCCTCCGTCGTCGCCACCAGTCCCGTCGGCGCCGCCGGCGGCGCCGCCGGCTGCCCAAGCGGGTTGCGCCATGCGGACACCGTCCAAGGCCCACCAGCAACCGCCGGCAGAGCCGCCGCCACCACGTCAAGCCGACCGTCCCCGTCAAGGTCCACACACGCAAGGCTCCCCGCAGAGATCGTCGGCAGCTCCGCAAGAACCTCATCGATCCGTCCATTGCGGTTGGCGATCACCCGAACGGGGGATCCGCTACCCCAGGAGTCGGCCATCACGAAGTCCGGTGCCCCATCGCCGTCCAGATCCGCCGCAGCCAGCCGTGGTAAGGTGAATCCAGTCGTGCTGTTGCCGTTGCTGAAAAAGTAGCCGTAATGATTCAACGAGAGAGCAGTCATCCTCACAAGGCCGACAGAGCCGCTGCTGATCGCGTCCGCATCGCCGTCCAGGTCGAAATCAGCGAGAACCGCAGCCCCGGACGGCGTCATGGTCAAGGTATCGAATCCGGCACCCCCCGGTCTGACCAGGGTCACCGTGGATCCAGACTGCGAATCAAGGATGCCGTCCCTGTTCACGTCAGTCCAGGAATCAACGAAGGACGTCACGTCTAGCCGTCCATCGTTGTTCGCGTCCGCAAGCATCAATCGCGCCTGACCGTACGACCTCGGTGCTGCCGACACAGGCACAAACGCTCCCCCGTCATTCCTCAACAGCAAGGGGAGCCGCGGAGGCGACGCATTCGGATTGTCGCTACTGGCCAGCAGATCGAGATCACCGTCACCATCAGCATCACCCCATGACAGCGTGGTGTCCTCAGGCACCACCAGTTCGGTAATGATCTCCCCAAAACCGCCCGAGCCGTCATTGCGCAAAAGGCGCAACCGCGACACCGTCGGAACCACGCTCGTGTCGGCATACTTGAAGGCCGCATCGAAATCCCCGTCGCCATCCGCGTCGCCGAACTGCAGCGCAAGAAATCTCCCCGGAACCGCCGGAAATGGCATCGGTGCCCACGCCCTCGCAAATCGCAGCCACACGCCCCGCGTCACCCCCTGTCCGTTAGTCAGGACGACCCGGAACTCACCACTGCTCACGTCGCCCGGCAACGGAACCACCATCGAAGCATCTACCGCAGCAATCCCCGCCGCCAGCGCCGCAGACTGACTGATCTGCACCGGTCCGTCACCCGAGCGCCACTCCACCGCCCAGCTGCCCGGCGAAACCGAACGGAAACGGCCCCCAATGCTCACGCCGCCAGCGACAATCGCCGCATTGTTGACCGACACCAGTTCCGGTGCACGCCCCTCTCCCGTGAACACCTGAGACGCCGCAAATGGCCCGCCCCGGCCCGAGCTGTCCACCGCCTGCACCGTCCAATGCAGGGCAGTCGCCGGCAGATTCCTCAGCACCGCAAAGGTCGTCCGCCACGGAGCCGCTCCAGGCAGGCGCCGCCTCCCGTCCGCCAGCGCATTCGCACTAACCACGTCCCCTGCACCAGCGCTCGTGCCCACTCTGATCTGATAGGTCAGCGCTGCCGATGGCGTCGTGTCGTCCGATGCCGCCTGCCAGGATAACCTGACAGTCCCGTCGCCGAGCGGCGTCGCCAGCAGTCCTGTGGGCGCTCCGGGAGCCGCATTCGCAGGCCCGGGGTTTCTCCGCATCACCGCAGCGCCCGAGAAGGTCGAAACGGAAGCGAAGTAGTCCGGCAGCCCGTCACCGCTCCAATCCGCGAAAAGCGCGGGGCCGGACCGGGAAAACGGGAGCTCAAGCCGCCGTCCCACATACCCGCTGCCGTTAAATGAAACCACATTCCCCAGCGGATTGACCCCGGAAGGCGTCGCGTTACCAGGCGACGGCAGCACAAAATCCCCCATCGCATTGTTATCCAGATCCGTCATGATGAATCCGCCAGCCGCCGTCGCAATCGTCAGGGCCGCATCGGCATAGTACCGGTCGTCCGCACCCCGGCGCCAACCCATCGCAAATCCCTCGGAACTGCCGATCCCAGGCCCGGCAGCCATGATCTCAACACGCCCGTCGCCGTCCACATCAATCCAGCCGCCCGAGCGAACCACCGAAAAAGGTGTGCCGATCTCTCTCGATTCAAAGTTGCCGCCGTGATTCCGCAGCAGCGTCAGATTCGTGCCCACCCCATTCGATCCAAACCCGGAGCCACCCGTCAGAACATCCATGTCTCCGTCGCCATCGTCGTCAGCCACCACCAGAAAAGTGCCTCGATTCACCACCAGAATGCGCCCAGCCGGCGTCAGCACTCCCCCCACATTCTCATGAAGCCCCACCTGCGCCGAACTCACCGGCGCAATCAGATCCATGTCGCCGTCCTGATCGTGGTCGATCCACGCCACCGACCTCCCAACCCACCCGAACTGCGCCGAACCCGTCGACTGCACCAGCGGCAGCCCGATGTTCACAAAACGCGTGCCGTCATTGCGATAGGCCACCGCAAGATCGCCGCCTGACGTTCCTACTCCCGAAACAACCACATCGAGATCCTGGTCGCCGTCGTAATCAGCCCACGCGGCCACCGGAAAGGAGAAGTTGGCAAAACCCGGACTCGGAAATTCAACAAAACTCGAACCCAAGTTTCGATAGAGCCTCAACTGCGCGTTCGTCCCGGATCCCTCATGGCGAACCAGCAGGTCCAGCAATCCGTCGCCATCATAATCCGCCGCAGAAACCCCGGAGGCTGGCACCGCCGGCAGCCCAGCCGTCATCGTCGGCCACTGACGCTCGAAACTCTGAATCGCGCTAGTCACCGTCCCGCCAGACCACGACGCCACACAACGGAAATAATGCGCCACCGCTGCCGGCCGGCCAGTCAGGGTCGCCTCAACCTGCACCGACCCCGCCCCAGCCGGATGCACAATGTTCGCCGTACGGCTCCCCAGGGCTGGCGTCGTCCCCCATTCAAACCAGCACGTCACAGCCTGCCCCCTCCGCGCCACCACCCCCGACAACCGCGCGCTGCCGTCGGCGTTCCCCAATCCCGCCGCTAGCACCACTTCCGGCGCGGCATTCGTCACCGTAAACGTCCCCTCCGGAGAAAATGCCCCCCCGGCAAACCCGTGGTCCACTGCCTGCACTGCCCAGTAATATGTTCCTGCTCCAAGGCGGAACGAGGCACTCGTGCCCACATGGACCGCCCCAGGCTCCGGCAGCCGCCGCCGCCCGTCAGCACCGGATAGTCCCCCGCCCGCCACCTCCGCTCCTCCCGGCACTCGCCCTATCCTCACGTGATAGGTCAGGCCGCCCGCAGGGGTCCGGTCATCCGCAGGAGCCGTCCACCGCAGGGTCACGCTCCCATTGCCTCCCAGCTCGGCCCCGACCGCCTGAGGCGCAGCAGGAGGCTGATTCGCCGCGTTCACACTCCGCTGCCCCGCAATCATCAGGCTCCCTCCAGATGACATCAGCACTTCCATCCGGCCATCCCCATCCCCATCACCCCAATCCACATCGGCACCCGCTTCCGGAGCAAACCCGCCAACCTCCCGAAACGCTCCCGCTTCATTCAATAGCAACGCCGGCCGGAGACCCGCGCTCGATGCCGCGCCCGGATCACGCCGCGTCATCGCCAGATCAAGATCGCCATCACTATCCGCATCCACCCACTTCAGTGACTGCGCCTCCCTCACCCCCGGCTCCGCCGTCAGCGCAAACACCCCGCCCGTGTTGCGGAAAATCAACAGCGGCTCCCGCAGCGCAATCGGAACCGATGTGTCCTCCATGATCGCCGCCGCAAGGTCAGGATCGCCGTCACTGTCCCAATCCCCCCACGCCGCATGCCTCACATTCCTCAGCCGCGCATGCAACTGCATCGGCTGCAGCGCACCCCCGTCATTCCGATAGGCAAACTGCGTCACCGGCTGCGGCGCATTGTAATCACTCAGATCAGAATCACCGTCGCCATCATAGTCAACCCACCACGCACGCCCCCGCGACACCTGCAGCGCCGCCCGCTCCTGGTCCGGAACAAACAATCCCCCAAGATTCCGATAGGCCCACAGGCCCCCCTCCGTCCCCGTCAGATCCACCAGCCCGTCCCGATCCAGATCAATCGGCGTCAGCGCAGTCGGCGCTAGCGTCCCAGACCCGAGCATCGCAGCCGCTGCCGTCAGGGCTCCGCCAGTATTGAGAAACCATCGCGTCTGCACCCCCGACGCAACCTCCGGCACCACGTCGATGTCGCCATCATTGTCCGCATCCATCAAGCACAGCGCCGCAGCAGTCGTGGTCAGCGCCGGCGATGACCACGCCACCATCCCGCCAGGCGTGCTGCGGAAAAGCCGGAGCGTCGCCGACGGTGTCAGCGCCACAATGTCCAGCCGTCCATCGCCATCCAGATCCACCCACCGTGGCTTTGTCAGGCTGTCGGACGCCTGCCCCACCACCGTCACCGGCCACGGCAGCGCCATCCGTCGCACCGACCCCGCCACCACCCCGCCATCGGTCTCCCCAATCAATCGATAGTGCAGCTCAAGGCCCTCAGGCAGATTCGACACCGCTGCCTCCACGGTCTGCAACTCACTGCCCGCTGCCATCGTCTCCCATGCCGTGAAGTTCCCCATCGCCGGCGACATTCCCCACTCGAATCGCCAGCGCGCACTCAGGCGCCGCGGCGAAAGCTCCCCGCGCAGCCGGACAAGGCCCCCTCCCGCCCCCTCGGGAACAGCATCGCCCGTCACAACCTGCGGCGGCACCACCACCGGCGGCAGCGCCCCCACCGTCACCATCTGCTCCGGCGCGAAATGGCTGCCGGCCAGCGAGGCATCAATCGCCTGCACCGACCAATAGAGCGGTCCAGCCACCGTCGTCTCCAGCGCAAATTGCCGGGCCAATCGCCGGCGCCCGACTGATGGCAGCAACCGACGGCCGTCGTTCGCCGCATGAGACGGAATCACATCGTTCGCCCCCGGACGCGTCCCCACCCTCAATTGATAGGCAAGCCCCGCGGCGGGTGTCTCGACATCAGACGCCGCATCCCACTCGAAAATCACGCGCCCTCCCTCAACACGCGCCCGCAACCCCGTCGGTGCCGTCGGAGGCCGGTTTCCGGAGGCGTTGTCGTTTCTCAGGATCGCCAGATCTTTGTTCAACTCGACAAGGAAATCCGCGTCGCCGTCGCCATCCCAGTCCGCCGCATCAAGGGCGGTCTGGGCAACCGGACGCGGACCGGATGTCAATGGGCCCATGTTCCATGCCCCGCCCGACCATGTCACAAGGCCAACGTGGTTCCACGACGTCGCAACCGGCACGACGCTCCCGGATACAAACGACGAGGTCGCTGGATAGGGTATGTCCGGCAATCCATCGCCACTCCAGTCCACCGCCCGCGCCCCCGGGCCCCGCTCAATACTGGACCACACAACCAACCCCGCGATCGGAGCCGGGAAACCAAACACCGACTCGGCCCCGCCGTTGAGGTGAATCGTCGGAACAATCCCCCCGTTCACCACGTCCAGCCTCCCGTCCCCGTTGCAGTCCTCGAAGTAAAGCTGATTCCGTCCACCCAGAAAGTCCCCCGCAATCCCCTGAAACCTGCCCCCGGTGTTGCGCAGGACAACCGCATTGAGTGGCGGACCGGAGGACCACGAATTCCACTCGGAAGGCGTCACCACAAGGTCAAGATCGCCATCGTTGTCGTAGTCTCCCCACTCAATCTGGCTGGCGGAATGCGCCGGCAGCCCGACACCAGTCACTTCCACGAAACGCACCCGGTCGTTCCTGAACAGTCCGATCCCGTCAGTGCGGCCGACCACAAGGTCCTCGTCGCCGTCATTGTCATAATCACCCAACGAAAGACAAGTCACTCCACTGACCGGAAGTGTCATCGCTTCAACCCAGGCACCGCCGTCGTTCCGCAATAGGCTCATCCGCTGCAGCTGCGGCTGCCACATCGGTCCCGAAGCCCACCATGCAAGGTCGATGTCCCCATCTCCATCCCAGTCGGCAAACGCCGCCGCCGTATGGTCGGAACTGTTGAGCGGCACCGGGTCCTCCGGAGCCATCCACCCGTCGGCAGTGCGCATCAACTGCGCCGCTGCCCACTGCTCCCTGGAAGTCAACTTTATCATGGGGCGGCTCAGCAAGGCATCAAAGTCACCATCGTTATCGTGGTCGCACAACGTGGCTGAGTCCCAGTCGATGTCTGCTAGTCCCACCACCTCCGGCACCGCTTCCGGAATCCGTTCCAGCCGTCGCACAAGGCCCCGAATCGTCGTCCCGCCATGGATCACAACCATGCGGTACCAGATCTGCGACAACCCCTCCGACCCCGCCACCGCAGCCCGCAGCGGTGAACTGAACTCGCTCGCTGCGATCGTTCCACCCCCGGCCCGCCGCGTCACCCGATCCGGCGCTTCGCCCCACTCGAAAAACCATTCCGACGGACTCGACACCGCAGATACCATCCCGTCGAGCGTGGCCGCTCCAACCGCCGGCCATTCCCCCAGCAATGTCGATGCCGTCGGTACAATCGCCGCCGGCTCAGAAACCGCATAGGGCCGCACCAGCAGCGGAACCAGCTCCGCCACCTGCACCGCCTCCTCACCCTCATTGCCGTGAAAACGCACACGCATCCTTGTAGCCCCCGTCACCGCCGGAAGCTGCTGAATGCGTCCCTCCGATCTCCCCGTCCAGCGCGCTCGCTCCTCCCTGCCCGCCGCACTCCAGTTTCCAGCCGCATCTCCCAATTCGCACACCCAGCGCGCCGGGTCCCTCGCCGCCTCGCCAATCGCACTCGTCAGTTCATAGCCAATCAGCGTCGGAGTCGGCTCCCCCGGACCAACCGTCCATTCCGAAACCAGCCCCGCCGGCAGCGGCGTGCTCGACAGCCAACTCGTCCGCAAATCCCGGTCCCCTGCCCGCGTCGCCCCCCTCGTGCTCACCACCTCGGGCACCTCGGGGGCCACACTCAGTCCCCAAAACGTACTCGCCGGCACCACTCCCGTCGCGATCAGCACCTGATCAAGTCGAATCGTCTGCGGACGCCGCCCGGACCGCGAGGCAAACACAAAACGATCACCCTGTCGCAGCGGAGCTCCGCGGTTGAAGCGCTTCACATCCGCCCGGAGCACCCCGTCCACCCAAACCTGCACCGTGCCGTCCCGAGTCCACGCCACCCGGAAGGCCTGACGCCGTCCCGGTACTTCCACCCACGAAGCCGGCGTCGCCGCAATCGTGCCGCTCTCCATCGCAAACCCATCCGCCGTCACAAACAGCCCACCCGCCCCCCCGCCCGCCAACCGCACCGTCAGCCGAAACCCCGGAAGCTGCACCCCCGGACTGCCAAACGCCGCCGTCACCAGTTCCTCACCACTCAACCCGCCAAACGGCCCGACCGCAAAACAGAACTCCTCCCCTTCATTCTCCCGACCGCCACCCATCAACTGCACCCCCCAGTACGCAGTGAATGCATCCATCGGCGCTGCATCAGAACCAACCATCGGCAGCCGCCACACCGCACCCCCGTTCCCCGAAAACTCAAGATCAAAACCCCCGCCAGCCTCACGAACCATCGCCGTGCCCCCACCCACCGTCTGAATCTCACCAAGCGGGGACGGAAACACCGCTGCCCCCGGCGCAAGATCATCAAAATCAGCAAAGAACGTCCCAAGAGCCTGCCCCCGAACCTCCCCAGCCAAAAACCCAAACGACAGGAACCCGCAAAAAGCGGCCGCCAGGAATCGATGCCGGACTTTCATCTTGTATCAGTTACCACGCCCATCCCTGACAAGATTTCAATGCCGAAATACAGTGCACCTCACCATTCTGTCACCACAGTAACCCATTCCACCCCGAAGCAGAGTCCCGCCCTGACCCTCCCAATTCATCCTTAACTTTCCACGCACCCTTGCCAGTGATAACAGCGCGCGCGCCTGCAGCTCTCAAGACAACAAAACATTAGCACCTCCAGAACATCAGGCCCCGCTCATGCCGCAATCTCACCACCCCGCTCACCCATCCTCACCGCCCACCCGAATCTGGCTCCGGCGGTAGGGTTCGAACCTACGACCTAGTGGTTAACAGCCACCCGCTCTGCCGCTGAGCTACGCCGGATCACCGCGCAATCACTAGGATTGCGGAGGGCCGTGATGTAGGAAGGGAGGACTTCCTTTGCAAGTGCTTTTTCAGAGATTTCGTCACTCGCCCCGCCCAAAAACAGAACAGGCGGAACCACCAAAGGCTCCGCCTGTCCAAAGACGTGAATCTGATGAATCAGCAGCCGCTCAGGCGCCCGCTTGCTCTCCCTCAACCACAAGCACGCGGAGAGGCACCGTCGACTTCACATCCCCATTGAAGGAGACCTCGAAGAAATACGTCCCGCCAGTCTCAAAGCGCAGGGGCTGGAAGTTGAGGATCATGTTCCGCGTGATGAAATCCGTGCCTTCTGGAAGCCGGATGTCCACGCTCGCCTGCAGCGGCTGCATGATGTCCTTGCTGTCGGCATCAATCATCCGAATCGTCATCTGATGCTCGCCCTCATCGGCCTGCCGGAAGCAGACGCGCAGGGCAAGAGCACATTGAGGGTGAACAATCGGCACCGCACGCGAGCCGATCGTATCGAAGGTTCCGAGCAGACACAACTTGCTGTTGTAGTCCATCGCGGAGTCACAAAGGGTAGCTACCTGAATATCCATGGGGCGGCGGTTTTAAGGCGTACGCCCTGGCAATGCAAGAGAAGTTTGCCGGATTGCCGGAACCCCTCTCCCACCGGACACTTCCAACTTGCGGCCACCCCATTTCCAGCGCACCGCAACCCCAGACCATGCTGCACAACATCCAGCTCAACGACTTGCCCGCCGACGGCAGGCTGTTCGAAGGAGAAATCCGCATCGATTGCTTCGCAGTCGAAGGCCCAGGCGCACCCCGCTTCAAGCCCCCTCTCAACTTCTCCCTCAACGTCCGCGTCGACGGCCCGGACATCATCGTCGACGGCAGCATCTCCGCCCTCTTTGAACTCCAGTGCGCCCGCTGCGCCGCATGGTTCCCCTACGACGCAGGTCAGGATGAATTCGAAGCCATCGAACCCCGCGACGGTGCCTCCACACTGGACTTGACAGCCCTCATGCGGGAACATACACTGCTCGCCCTCCCAGGCTACCCACGCTGCGAGGAGTCAAACGTTGAATCCCGCGTCTGCCCCGAGGCCGACCGGTTCGCGCCAGACAGTGACTACATACCACTGTCGGACGATGAAACCTTGACTCCACCGCAACGTGATGTTTGGGGAGCGCTGGACCGGATCAAACCGGATCCCGGCTCGCAGGACCCGCCGAATTCATAATCCACTTCACTTCACTCCCTTTCCGCCATGGCCGTTCCAAAGAGACGCTCCTCCCGCAGTAAGCAAAAAATCCGCGCCGCTTCCAAAGCGTGGAAAGCTCCGCTGCTCAAGACCTGCCCAGAATGCAATGCCGCTGTGCCCGGTCACATCGCTTGCCCTTCCTGCGGCACCTACCGCGGCCGCAAGGTTCTCGTGATCAACGAGATCGCCTGATCCCGCTCAACTTCCCCACGCTCGCGTGGATCGCCGCCGCCCCCAACTCGGGTGCGGCGGCTTTTTTGCGCCCGGATTCCATCACCGCCGCCCCAACCTCACACGCCTTCCCATCCCATGCCGATTGATCTCCGCAGCGACACCATCACGCAACCCACCCAAGCCATGCGCGCCGTCATGGCCGCCGCCCCCGTCGGCGACGATGTCTTCGGCGACGACCCCACCGTCAAGCTCCTCGAAACCCGCGTCGCCGAACTTCTCGGCAAGGAAGCCGCCCTCTTCGCCCCCTCGGGCACCATGGCCAATCAACTCGCCCTCCGCGCCCTCGCAGACTCCGGCGACGAGATCCTCATCGACGCCAACGCCCACATCTACTACTACGAAGCCGGTGGGCCCGCTGCATTGTCCGGCATTTCCTGCCGCTGCCTTCCCGGCACCCGCGGAATCTTCACCGCCGCCGACCTCCAAGCCGCCCTCCGTCCGCCCGATCAGCACTTCCCGCCCTCAAAAATCGTCTGCGTCGAAAACACCCACAACCGCGGCGGCGGCAGCATCTGGCCCCTCCATCACCTCCGGGAAATCGAAACCGTCTCCCGCCACCACGGCCTGAAACTCCACCTCGACGGCGCTCGCCTCTGGAACGCCTCCGCCGCCACCGGCATCCCAGAACACGAATACGCCGCCCCCTTCGACACCGTCAGTGTCTGCTTCTCCAAAGGCCTCGGCGCTCCCGTCGGCTCCGCCCTCTGCGGCCCACGCGACATCATCCAGCGCGCCCGCCGCTTCCGCAAAATGCTCGGCGGCGGCATGCGCCAGTCCGGCATCCTCGCCGCCGCCGCACTCCACGCCCTCGACCATCACCGCGCTCGACTCAACGACGATCACGCCAATGCCCGCGCCCTCGCCGACGGCCTCGCCTCCCTCCCCGGCATCACCATCGATCCCACCTCCGTCGCCACCAACATCGTCCTCTTCAACGTCACCCCCGGAACCGCACCCAAATTCGTCTCCACCCTCGACGCCGCAGGCGTCCGCATGCTCCCCTTCGGCCCTGACACCATCCGCGCCGTCACCAATCTCATGGTCACCGCCGACGACATCGCCGCAGCCCTGCGCATCATCTCCACCACCCTCGAATCCTCCAGCTGACCTGCGTATCACCGAACATCTCAAGACCATCACCGACGGCACCAATCCCCGCCCCTCCTCAACGCCACCGTCACCATGACCAGATTCCACCTCGCCGCCGCCGTCGCTGCCCTCGCCGTCCCCTTCGCCGTCGTCCAGTTCCTCCAGAACCAGCAGCTCAAGGCAACCCTCGACGCCCGCCAGTCCTCCGCACCCCACCCTGACAATTCCAAAACCCCGCAGTCTCCCTCCACCACCCAGCCCAACACCACCACACCGCCCGCCTCAACACCCGCCTCCCTGCGCGATATCCTCGCCCAGAAGGACCCCATGCGCCGCATCCAGTCACTCCTCGACTACGTCAGCCGCATCCCCAGAGACGGCATCGCCGCAGCCATCTCCGAACTCCAGCAGGGTTCCCCGGAATGGGACCGCGAAACCAAAATGATCATCCACCTCCTGCTCACCCGCTGGGCCGCAGAAGACCCGGACGCCGCCATCGCTAGCCTCAACACCATCGAAGCCTCCAAACGCGGCGAACACGCCAGCAGCATCCTCGCCAGCATCGCCGCCAACGACCCGAAACGCGCCGCCGCATGGCTCGATGACCCCTCTAACACGCTCGTCGACTTCCCCCTCATCGGCCACATCCTCGCAGGCTCGGTCGGCAAGGAATGGGTCCGTCAGGACCCGGACGCCGCCCTCGCATGGGCCGCCACCTTGCCCGAAAACCAGCGCGCCGGGGCCTACTTCGGCATCCTCGGCACCCTCGCCGCCTCAGACCCCGCCAAGTCCGCCGACATCGCCGCCAGTCTCCCTAGCGGCTCGGACAAGAATAAACTCCTCGCCGACATCGGCACCGCATGGGCTCGCCGCTCTCCCGACGAGGCCCTCGCATGGGCCAGTTCCCTCGAAGGCCCAGAACGCACCACCGCCATGCGCGGTGCCCTCGGCTCATGGGCCACCACCAACCCAGCCAAGGCCGCCGAATACATCCAGTCTCTCCCGCCCGACTCCGTCACCGGACCCATCCTCGAATCCGTCGCCGAACCATGGACGGTCTCCGCACCCAAGGACGCCGCCGCATGGGTCATGGCCCACCCTAACGAGGCCGCACGCAACGACGCCATCGGCAACGTCATGTGGAACTGGACCAAACAGAACCCCGCTGAAGCCTCCACATGGCTCACCAACCAGCCGGCAGGCCCAGCTCGCGACGAGGGCATCGACGGTCTCGCCCTCGCCACCTTCGACAACGACCCCGCCGGAGCCCTCACATGGGCCGCCACCATCTCCGACGAATCCCACCGCGCCCGCTCGGTCGGCATCGGCATCGCCGCATGGGTCAAACGCGACGCCTCATCCGCTACCGCATGGGCCGCCCGCAACAACATCACCCTCCCCGCCCCGTCCGGAAACTAGCAACTCCCCGCCGCCCACCCCATCCCGCACCCCACCATGCGCAGCGTCACCATCACTCTGCTCCAGATGTCCACCCCGGACGCCTTGCGCCCCAGCCCCTGCCCGGACCCCGGCTTCACTATCCGCGAACGCCCCACCCCCGACGGCACCTTCAACCGCTCGCTCTACCTCGCCGTCGGCTCTCCATGGCTCTGGACCGACAAAGCAGACTGGTCCGCCGATCAATGGCACGCCTACGCCTCATCCGATTCCCTAAGAACCTTCGAAGCCTCATTGCATGGCACCCTCGCAGGCTATTTCGAACTGCGCCCCGACGCCTCCGGCGGCATCGAAATCGCCTACTTCGGCCTCCTCCCCGAGTTCACCGGCCGCGGTCTCGGTGCCTTCATGCTCTCCTTCGCCCTAACCACCGCATGGGAATCCTCCCCGCAACGCGTCTGGGTCAGCACCTGCTCGCTCGACCACCCAGCCAGTCTCCACAACTACCTCGCACGCGGCATGTCCGTCTTCCAAACCGAATCCAAACCGCTGCCGCCTCCCTAACCATCATGACGGCACCGACGGCAGCCGCAGCGCAAATTCCGTCCACTCCCCATCCGACCGCACCAGCTCCAGCTCCCCATCCTGCGCCCTCGCCAATCCCCGCGCAATATTCAACCCTAACCCGTGACCCTTCACATCCTCACCCGACGCCGCACGGTAGAACCTGTCAAATAAATGCGCCCGGTGCTCCTCCGGAATCGCAGCCCCCGTGTTCGCCACCCTGACCGAAACCCCGTCCGCACCAGCACCCCCGGAAATCACAATCCGCCCGCCCTCTCCAGCATACTTCACCGCGTTCTCCCCGAGATTCTGCAGAATGATCGCCACCCGCCTCGCATCCCCGAGCGCCGGCAGCACCTCAGGCAACTCACTCACCACCTCGAGTCCCCGCGCGCCCGCCTGCACCTCCACATCATCCACCACCGCTCGACCCAACTCCGCCAGATCAATCACCGCAGGCTCCAGCTTCAATCGCCCTGCATCAATCTGCGCCAGCAGCAGCAGATCAGATGTCAGGGTCGTCAATCGCCGCGTCTGCTTCATCAATCCCTCCAGCTCCACCGCCACACCCGCCGGCAATCCCGGCTGCGCCATCAACCCGTCCAGCCCCGCACGCATCACCGCCAGAGGGGTCCGCAATTGATGCGACGCATCCGCTGAAAACCGCGCCGCACTTGCATACGCTCGCTGCAATCGGTCAAACGATCGGTTCAGCACCTCCGTCATCGCCGCAATCTCACTGCTCGCATCCAGCAGCGGAAGTCTCGCCTCGGGATTCGACGCATCAATCCGCTCCGCCGCCGCACTCAGCGCCGCCACCGGCCTCAACGCCCGATTCCCCAGCAGCCAGCCCACTCCGAACACCAGCACTCCCATCACCGGAGCCACCATCAATGTCGCATTCCGCAAATCCTCCTGCATCGCCTCGATCGTCCCCAACCGCGTCCCGATATGAACCTTCAGAAACCCATGCTCAAACGTCCCGATCCGGCTCTCCCGATCCCCAATCATCACCGTCGCATGCCGTTCCTGAATCTCTGACAAATCCCGCCCGCGCAGATTCGCCGACCGGTAAAGCAGTTGCCCCTCCGGCCCGTTGATCTGCAGATACCGCCCTCGCAGCACCGCCGGCACTAGCCGCTCGGACACCGGCTTCCGGAAATCCTGCGGCGCTCCACGGAAGTTCTCAATGTCCCGGAACAATTCCTCCGCATTCCCCGCCAGTTGCTCATCCAGCTCCTTCAATTGCGTCCGGTACACCAGCGGCCGCAGCACCAGCAAGCCCATCCCCAGCGCCGCCACACTCAGACACGCCGCCGCCAGCCCGAACCTCGTCCTCAGCGACCACCGGTTCATACCACCCTCAACCGGTAGCCCGCCCCGCGGACAGTTTCAATCACCGGCACCCCCGCCCCGCCTTCCAGCTTCTTCCTCAACCGCATGATGAAAATCTCCACCGTCCGCGTGTCATATTCATGCTCCCGCTGCCAGATCCGCTCGCAGATCTCATCGCGCGAAAACGTCCGCCCAGGCTCGCTCAGCAGAATCTTCAATACCTCCATCTCCCGCGGCGACAACGCCACCGTCTCCCCACTCACCACCACCCGTCGCGCCCTCACATCCATCGTCAGTTCGCCCGCCTGCAGCACATCCGACTTCTCCACCGGCACCCCCCGCCTCCCCAGCGCCTCCACCCGCGCCAGCAGTTCCTCCATCGCAAACGGCTTCGTTAGGTAATCATCCGCACCCGCCTTCAATCCCTGCACCCGGTCCCCGATCTCCGCCCTCGCCGTCAGCATCAGCACCCGCGACCCCGAACCAGACTTCCGCAATCGCTGCATCACCTCGAATCCATCCATCCCCGGCAGATTCACATCCAGCACCACGATGTCAAAACGCCCGCTCAGCGCCTGCTTCAACCCAGCAGGCCCGTCCGCCGCATGCGCCGCATCATGCCCCGCACGCGTCAGCGCACGCACCACATGCCCCGCAAGGGCTTCTTCGTCTTCAATCACAAGGGTGTTCATCGGCAGCTCCGTCAATTCGCTTTCCCTCCATCCAATCAGCTTCCCCTCACTCCCGCAATCCCCTCGACGTAACCAAATGGATGGATATCCCCCCGCACCGCCATCCCTCACGGGTGACTCAACCGGAAAAACCGCCGCGGCCCGACCGGCTCCACCAGCGCCCTCCACCCATTCCCCGTCGGCACCACTTCAACCCCGCTCGGACGCCAATCCGCTGCATCCAGGCCATCGTTCTCCTCCAGCACCCAGCCCTCAGCATCCTCAACCCACATCAGTCGGATCCGCCCGCCCGCCTCTGCTTCCACTCCCAGCAACGGCACAAACACCGCCGACAGCACCCGATCACTCGTCACCGCAAACGCATACTCCGCAGCCCGACTCACCTCCACTCCATCCTCAAGCCACATCACAAACTGAAACCCGTCAGCCGCCACCGCCCGCACCGTCACCGCCGCTCCATCCGCACGGAACCCAACCCCGCTCACCGTCCCACCACCCGTCGAAGCCACCCCAACACTCACATTCCACGAGATCCCGCCGCCACCAAAACTCGCCACCAGATGCCGCACCGGATTTGCCTTGAATTGATACTCCGCCTCCGTGCTCACCTCCACTCCGTCTTCCTTCCAACTCA
>JAIXPK010000052.1 GCA_027486335.1 Verrucomicrobiaceae bacterium
GCTCTGGGACGCAATCCCGTTGGGATTGGGGGGCGTGCGGGCATTGCGGGGGTCGGGAGGAGTTGAAGTGACTGTTGGGGTCGATTTTTGACCGGGGATTGGTGATGACGGGGACTGGAAAGTTGCCGTTCGTGTGGGTTGCGGAGGGAGGTGAAGGGGCGGCTGAGGCCGAAAGGTAGAAAGGGGAACCCAATATGGCCGGCGCCCCAATTCTTACGGAATTGGACTGTCCCAGCCTTGATCGGCGGGCAGCCGGGATCGTCGGAAAATGGCCCTGGCGGAGTGCCGCTTCATTCGTAAGATTTTCCACCCATGACTACCGTTCTCTCGAAAAAGGGCCAGATCGTTCTGCCCAGTGCGGTGCGGGAGCAACTGCATTTGGAGCCGGGGCAGGATTTTGAGGTGTCGGTTGAGGATGAGGATACCATCACCCTGCGCCGGATCTCCCGGAGGCCGAATCAGGGTCTGATAGACCATTTGCTGGCTTGTCCGTATCCATTCGAGATTCCGCCGAGAGGCAAGGACGCGACCTTGCCGACAGACCTCTGAGATCGTGAGCTACCTTGTCGATACCAACATCTTCTGCGAACTGGTGAGATCCAAGCCGGACGATGGGGTTGTGCAGTGGCTGCGGGACCACGAGGGGGAGCTCTACATAAGTACGGTCACTATCGGAGAGATTCGCAGGGGCATTGAGGGCCTGCCTACCGGAAAGCGGAAGGCTGGCCTTCAATCCTGGCTCACGGGCCTCTGCAGCCGCATGGAGGGCCGTATCCTCAGCTTCAATGCCAGTGTCGCGCACATCTGGGGCCAGATGGTCGCCCGGTGCGACAAGAAAGGCATTACACTCCCCACTGCTGACAGCCAACTCGCCGCCACCGCCCAGCGCCACGGATTGACTGTGGTCACCCGGAACGTGGCCGATTTCAAGTCAGCGGGCGTAAAGCTTATCAATCCTTTTTTGTCAGAACGGGAAGAATAAGCGGCCTGGATCCGGGTTCGCGTCATGCCAACAAAATGGCGGAGTTCGGTGATGGTGTCGATACGGCGGCATGCGCGGGAGTGGTGGAGATTCTGGCGGACTGGGTTGCGGAGGGACGTGAAGGGGCGAGGGTGGGGGGATGGAGTTTCATCAGATCCGGTATTTTGTGGCGGTGGCTGAGGAATTGAGTGTGTCGCGGGCGGCGGAGCGGCTGCATGTGACGCAGCCTGCGTTGAGTCGGCAGATTGGGGTGCTGGAGGGGGAGTTGGGGGTGGAGTTGTTTGAGAGGATTCGGAAGCGGATGTATTTGAGTGAGGCAGGGCGGTGGTTTCTGCCGCGGGCGAGGCAGTTGTTGTGTGATGCGGAGACGGCGGTGCAGCAGGTTGGGGAGCGGTTTGGGGCGGCGCGGCGGACGATGCGGCTGGGGTTTCTGCCGGTGTTTCTGGATGACTTGGTGGCACCTGCGGTGCGGGAGTTCCGGCAGCGTCATGCGGGGACGCAGGTGAGTTTGTTTGAGTTGCCGCCGCGGGCGCAGTTGGATCGGTTGCGGGCGCGGGAGCTGGATGCGGCGGTGCTGGGGAATATTGAGGAAGTGGAGCGGGAGCGGTATGTGATTCACCGGTTGTCGCGGCATCCGATGGCGGCGGTGCTGCCGGACAATCATGAGCTGGCGGGCCGGAAGCGGATTCCGCTGGGGGCGTTGCGTGGAGAGGAATGGGTGTCGCTTTCGGACGTGTATTTTCCGGGGAGGCGGGAGTGGTTTCGGAAGGCGTGTGCGGTGGCGGGATTTGAGCCTCGGGTGACGGCGGAGGTGGATTCGCTGTCGCTGCTGCTGGGGACGGTGTCGTCGGGGGGCGGGGTGGGGTTGCTGCCGGGGCATGCGCGGAAGCTGCCGCATGCGGGTTGTGTGTTTGTGGCGCTGGCGGCTCCGGTGCCGACGGCGGAGTTGCTGGTGGTGCTGCCGAAGGAGCCGGTGACGGTGGAGGTGGAGACGCTGGTAAGCCTGCTGCGGGATCAGGCGGGGCGGCAGATTCCGGAGGGGAGGTGAAGGGGGGGGCCTGGGGGGCCCGGATGGGGGGATTGGAGGAGTGGAAAGGTGAAAAGCGAATCGGTTGCGGGCCGTTCCGGGGAGGGTGAGAATTGCTTTGCTGCTGCCTCAATGCCCATGACACCGACGATTCGATATACAGTACTGCTTTCAGCTGCCGGGATTGGCGTGGTTTCTGGTCAGGAGAAGGTGACGTATCAGGACCATGTGCGGCCGATTCTGGAGAACCGGTGTTTGAATTGTCACAATGCGGACAAGAAGAAGGGCGGGCTGGATTTGAGTACGTTCATGGCGACGATGGCCGGGGGGAGTGGCGGGGTGAGCATTGAGCCTGGGGATGCGCAGGCGAGCAAGTTGTTTCAGGTGGTGGTGCACAGTGCGGAGCCGTTCATGCCGCCGAAGAGTGACAAGATTCCGGCGGCGGAGGCGGAGGTGATTGCGAAGTGGATTGCGGGCGGGGTGCTGGAGACGGCGTCGTCGTCTGCGAAGGCGAAGAAGAAGGCGGAGTTTGCGATGAGTGCGGGTGGGACGGCTGGGAAGCCGGACGGGCCTGCGGCGATGCCTGAGCATTTGAGTCTGCAGCCGGTGGTGACGCCGCCGCGGGCGAATGCGGTGACGGCGATGGCGCACAGTCCGTGGGCGCCGTTGCTGGCGCTGGCGGCACCGAAGCAGGTTTTGTTGTATCATTCGGAGACCCGGGAGTTGCTAGGAGTGCTGGCGTTTCCGGAGGGAGGATTTCCGGAGAATGTGACGTTCACGCGGAATGGGGCGCTGGTGCTGGCGAGCGGCGGGATTGGGGGGAAGAAGGGGACGGTGGCGGTGTGGGATGTGAAGACGGGGAAACGGGTGATCACGCTAGGGGAGGAATTTGATTCGATTGCGGCGGCGGACATCACGCCGGACTATAGCAAGATTGCGATTGGGTCGCGGGAGAAGCGGGTGAAGATTTACGACACGGCGAGCGGGGCGTTGCGGAAGGAGATCAAGAAGCACACCGACTGGCTGACGGCGGTGGCGTTCAGTCCTGACGGTGTGCTGCTGGCGACGGGGGACCGGAATGGGGGATTGTATGTGTGGGAGACGGAGACTGGCGGGGAGTTTTACAATCTGAAGGGGCACGAGAAGATGGTGGGGGCGCTGGCGTGGCGAGGGGACAGCAATCTGGTGGCGTCTGGGAGTGAGGATGGGAACTGGATCTGGTGGGAGATGGTGAACGGGACGCAGGTGAAGAAGCAGGCGAGTCATGGCGGGGTGCTGGCGCTGCATTTTGCGCCGGACGGGCGGATGGTGTCGGGCGGGCGGGACGGCCATGCGAGGATCTGGGATGCGAACGGGGCGCAGGTTAGGGACTGGGTGCCGTCGGCTGGGCAGATGGTGCTGCGGACGGTGTTCACGCAGGAAGGGAAGACGGTGGTGACGGGGGCGTGGAACGGGGAGATCAAGGTATGGGATGCGGCGAAGGACGGGGATGCGCTAGGATTTGTGCTGTACAATCCTCCGTCGATTGAGATGCGGATTGAGCAGGTGACGAAGGAGATGGGCGGGTTGGCGGCGGCGGCGGAGAAGGCGGCGGCGGATTATGCGGTGGTGGAGAAGATGAAGGCGGATGCGGTGGCGGTGGTGGAGGCTGCGACGAAGGCGATTGCGGAGACGACGGCGATGATGGAGGCGGGGACGAAGGCGGTTGAGGCGGCGACGGCGGAGGTGGCGAAGCTGACGGAGGCGAAGAAGGGATTGGCGGTGGAGGGCGAGGCGGTGGCGAAGCGAGCTGCGGAGGCGGGAGCGGCGGTGGTGCCGGCGGCGGCGTTGCCTGCGGGAGCGGCGGGTGAGTTAAAGGAATCGATCGAGCGGGCGGCGGCGGCTGAGGCGTCGCTGGATGCGATGACGAAGGCGGTGATTGGGGCGCGGCAGAAGGGGTTGGCGGCGGCGGTGGCGCAGACGGATGCGGGGCTGGCGGCGGCTCAGGCGGCGTTGAAGCAGCAGACGGACGGGGTGGCGGCGCTGAAGGGGAAGCTGGATGTGATGAATGCGGAGCTGGTGAAGCAGCAGGCGGCGGTGGTGGAGGCGGAGAAGGCGGTGGTGGCGGCGAAGCCGGCATTGGATGCGGCGGTGGCGGCGGCGGCGGGGCCGAAGCGGGCATTGCAGTACTGGCAGGCGCAGCGGGAGAATCAGCTAGTGATTGCGCTGCGTGACGAGACGGCGGCGATGAAGGAGAAGGTGGCGGATCTGCAGGCCGAGATTCCGGCGCTGGAGGCGAGCCTGAAGGCGATTGGTGAGAAGAAGGCGGCGGTGCCTGCGCCTTCGGCGGAGGAGCTGGCGAAGCTGGAGAAGCAGCTGGCGACGGAGACGGCGCGGCTGGATGAGGCGCGCAAGGAGCTGGCGGCATTGGCTCCGCAGGTGCCGGAGAAGGAGAAGGCGGTGGAGGCAGGCTGGCAGAAGTATCTGGGGATGCTGCCGAAGTGAGGGACGGGCCGCGGCGGACGGAGACCGTCTGGAGTTGTCAGGGACTGAGATTTGTCAGGATCTGCGGATGCCGCAGTCGCTGCAGTCGATGCCATGGACTTCCGGGACGAGCGTGAGGGCGTTGAGGAATTCGTTGAGGTGTCGGCGGGGGAGGCGGAGTTCGAAGCGGACCTGCTTCAGGGAGTCGGGCGCGTCTTCGACGGTGAAGGAATCGGTGATGCCGCGGAACTGGCCGAGGAGGTTCTGGAGGCGCAGTCTGGTTTTGCCGTTAGCGGGGTCGAAGACGATGGCGATGGAGACTTGTTTCATGCCGCCGAGGTGGCGGACTTCCCAGCGTTCGACCCAGACGAGGACGATGCGGACGAGGGAGGCGGCTCCGATGGCGGAGAGGGGGAATCCTGAGCCGGCGACGATGCCGACGGCGGCGGTCATCCAGACGGTGGCGGCGGTGGTCATGCCGCTGACGATGCCGCCGGATTGGAGGATGGCGCCTGCGCCGAGGAAGCCGACGCCGGTGACGATCTGAGCGGCGATGCGGCCGGGGTCGCCGGAGGGGGTGGCGAAGAGATAGGA
>JAIXPK010000425.1 GCA_027486335.1 Verrucomicrobiaceae bacterium
CTTCTCACTTCTCACTTCTCACTTCTCACTTCTCACTTCTCACTTCTCACTTCTCACTTCTCACTTCTCACTTCTCACTTCTCACTTCTCACTTCTCACTTATTCTATACAGCGCTTTATCCGTCCGCACCAGCAGCGCCCCTCCATCCACCGCAAAACTCGCAAACTGCCGACCCTCCAATCGGTTCGCCGCCAGTTTCACAAACTCCCGACCCGCCCTCAGCACGTACGTCGTGCCCTCGCGTCCCGGGAAATAAATCCTCCCGTCATGCGCCATCGGGCTCGCACTGAACGGCTCGCCTAACCGCTCGCGGAACACTTCCTCGCCGCTCGCCGCGTCCACGCACGTCACCATCCCGCCGTCGTTCGCAAAATACAGCAGCCCGTCCACCAGCACCGGCGACGGCATCGTCGGCGCTCCCTTGTCAAACTTCCACAACACTTCCGGCGTCTTCTCGTCAATCTTCACCGCCATCACCCGGCTCTTCCCATACCCCGTCGCCAGATAAACCACCCCTTCCGCATACACCGGCCGCGGCGTAATACTGAACCCAAGGTCCCCGAACGGCACTTTCCACAACTCCTCCCCACTAGCCGGATCATAACCGTACAGCCAGTTCGCCCCCGTCGACAGCATCACCCGCCGCCCGCCCACCGTCACCACCAGCGGGGTCCCATAACTCTTCTTCAACTGCGGGTTCTCATTCATCTCCCCGCTCCGCATCGTCTTCCACGCCACTTTCCCACTCCCCGCATCCAGCGCCACCACCATCTGCCGGTCACTCCCATCCAGATGGAAAATCACCTTCCCGCCCTCCACCACCGGCGTCGACCCAGGCCCGTTCTCATGCATCACCTCCAACTCCTTATCCTCATTCACCCACGCCACCTCCGCCTTCGCCGTATCCACACACGCCGTCCCAAGGCTCCCGAAATGACAGTACAATCTCCCACCTGCCAGCACCGGGCTCGGCGACGCATAACTGTTCAATTCATGCACCCACTGCGGCGACCGCTTCGTCATCAGCAGTAAATTGTGCACCACCTTCCCGCTCGCCGCCTCCACACCCAACGCCCGCAACTCCACCTGCGACAGCAATGTCAGCGGCTGATCCCCCGTGTTCGTCTTCAACCTCGCCGCCTTCTCCTCCTCACCAGCCTCCGTCTCCATCGCCGTCGTCATCCACACCAACCCTCCACCCACCACCGGCGACGACCACCCGCGACCCGGCAACTCCGTCCGCCACTCCACCCCTTCCTTCTCGCCCCACTCCACCGCCAACCCTTTCCCCGGCGCATGCCCCTGCCCGTCCTCCCCTCTCCACTGCGGCCAATCCCCACGTCCCACACTCACCGTCAGAACCATCGGCAGCAGAATTCGTAAACGCATCACCCCGCAACGCACGCGCCCACCTCCCTCTGTCGCCCATCACCAACGCATTCACCACGCAGTTCCGTATTTCCCTCCCCAGTCTCCCAGTCTATAAACATCCCCAAACCTTTCCGCTCCGGATTCACCTCCGCCCGGCCAACCCATCCCCAACCTCCCATCTCCCATGATCCGCATCCCCGGCCAGCAAGGTAAAGACGTCTGCGACCCCGGCCTCGGCCACACCAGACGCGATGTCCTCCGCGTCGGCGGCTCCGCCATGATGGGCCTCACTCTCAACCAACTCTTCCGCGCCCAGGCCGCCGCAGAATCCTCCGGCACCACCGGCGGCCCAGGCTGGGGCAAAGCCAAAAGCGTCATCCTCGTCTACCTCCAGGGCGGCCCCAGCCACCTCGACCTCTGGGACCCCAAGGAAAATGTCCCCACTAACGTCAAATCCGAGTTCAATCCCATCCCGACCAAGATCCCGGGCGTCAACTTCACCGAACTCCTCCCCAAACTCGCTCAGGTGAATGACAAGTTCACCATGATCCGCTCGATGAGCTACACGCCCAACGGGCTCTTCAATCACACCGCCGCCATCTACCAGATGATGACCGGCTACACCACCGACAAGGTCAGCCCCAGCGGTCAGCTCGAACCCCCAAGCCCCAAGGACTTCCCTAACTTCGGCTCCAACATCGTCAAGATGAGGCCGCTCGATGTCCCCATGCTCCCGTTCGTCATGCTCCCACGCCCGCTCCAGGAAAGCAACGTCGTCGGCAAATCCGGCACCGCCGGCTTCCTCGGCAAGGCCTTCGACCCCTACACGCTCTACCCCGACGGCGATGACATGGACATGGCCAAAATGGAACGCATCCGCATCGAAGACCTCCAGCTCCGCCCAGACGTCTTCACCGTCCGCCTCCAGCGCCGCGCCCGTCTCCGCGACTCCCTCGGCCGCCAGATGGTCGAAATGGAAAAAGCCGTCGCCTCATGGCAGCTCGACGACTACTACGACCGCGCCCTCAATCTCATCGTCTCCGGCCGCGCCCGCGACGCCTTCCAGCTCAGCTCGGAACCTGACAAAATCCGCGACTCCTACGGCCGCAACACGTTCGGCCAGTCCCTCCTCCTCGCACGCCGTCTCGTCGAAGCCGGCACCCGCGTCGTCGAGGTCATCTGGCCCAAGGTCGCCAACAGCGACAACCATTCATGGGACTGCCACACCGGTCTCTTCAAACGCATGAAAGAACAGGCCGCCCCCATGCTCGACGGCGGTCTCTCCACTCTCATCGACGACCTCGACCAGCGCGGTCTCCTCGAATCCACCCTCGTCGTCGCCGTCGGCGAATTCGGCCGCAGCCCCCAGAAAGGCGTCAGCACCAGCGGCAACGACAACAGCCCAGACGGCCGCGACCACTGGCCTTACTGCTACACCAGCATCATCGCCGGCGCTGGCATCAAACGCGGCTACGTCCACGGCAGCTCCGACAAAACCGGCAGCGCTCCCCTCGAAAACCCCGTCCACCCAGGCGAACTCCTCGCCTCCATCTACCACGCCTTCGGCATCGCCCCGGACACCATCGTCTACAACCACCTCAACCAACC
>JAIXPK010000024.1 GCA_027486335.1 Verrucomicrobiaceae bacterium
ATGCGTGCGGAGCCGAAGATGGTGACGCAGGGGCCGACGAAGTGGAGCGTGCGGAAGCCGCGGAGGAAGTCGCTGGAGACGGCGAAGAGGGTTTTGAGTTCCTGCCAGCGGCCGCGGGGACCGGAGACGAAGCGGCGGTCGGGATTTTCGACGCGGTGGATTTCGTCTTCGCGGATATCTTCGTCCGAGAGTGGAGAGGGGGAGGGAGGCAGGGTGGCAGGCATTGGGGTTGGGGGGAGAGGGGAGGGCATGCCGGGTGGTCCGGCAATCGTGAGTATGCCGGGAATACGCCTGCCGGGGAGGGGGCGGTTGCGGTGGGGCAGCGGTGGGGCTGCGGATTGTCAGGCGACGGTGACGACTGGGGCGCCGAGGACATCCATGCGTGGCTGGATGCCGAGGCCTGGGGCGGTGGAGGCCTGCATGAAGCCGTTGACGCGCTGGGGGGCACCGGTGGCGGTGGAGACGGTGACGTAGCTGTTGAAGTCGGTGCTGGTGAAGCGGAAGGCTTCTGGGGTGCTGTGGGCGAGGTGGGCGATGGCAGCGGTGGCGATGTCGCCGCCCCATGAGTCTTCGAGAGTCATGGCGATGCCCATGGAGACGCAGAGGTCGCGGGCCTGACGGATTTTGGTGAGGCCGCCGAGCTTACTGATTTTGAGATTGACGACGTCCATGGCGAGGTCGGATTTGGCGCGGAGGAGGACGCCGAGGTCGTCGATGTTTTCGTCGAGGACGAACGGGTGAGGCGTCTGACGACGGACGGCGAGGCATTCCTCGTAGGTTAGGCAGGGTTGTTCGATGTAGACATCGACATCGCGGACGGCTTTGGCGATGCGGACGGCTTCGTGCTGAGTCCAGCCGGTGTTAGCGTCGGCGACGAGACGGTCGCCGGGCTGGAGTTTAGCGGCGACGGCGAAGATGCGAGCGATGTCGGTGTCTGGATCGCCGCCGACCTTGAGTTGGAAGCGGGAGTAGCCTTCGGCGCGATAGGAGGCGACCTTGGCGGCCATTTCGTCAGGGGATTCCTGAGAGATGGCGCGGTAGAGGCGGATGGATTCGCCGTAGCGGCCGCCGAGGAGTTCGCAGACGGGGAGGTTGGCGAACTGGCCGAGGATGTCCCAGCAGGCGATGTCGATGCCTGACTTGACGTAGGGGTGGCCCTTGAGGGCGGCGTCCATGAGGTGGTTGAGGCGGACGAGCTGGCGAGGGTCCTGACCGATGAGGTGGGGGCCGAGTTCGCGGATGCCGGCGCGGACCCCGTCGGCGTAGGCGGGGAGGTAGAACGGGCCGAGGGGGCAGACCTCGCCCCAGCCGGTGATGCCGGCGTCGGTATCGACTCTGACGATGGTGCTGTCGAAGACGGTGACGGATTTACCGCCGCTCCATTTGTAAGTGACCTCGTGGAGAGGGAGTTCGACGCGGTAGGCGAGGATGCGGGTGATCTTCATGGGATTGCGGGGCGGATACCGGGGGTGAGAGGAAAGTGCAATCCGGATCAGACGGGGAGCTTCCAGCCGTCCCGGTACATTTTGCGGACTACTCTGTCGGCGTCCGGGGTGTCTGGGGAGCGCAGGGCGGCGGCGTCCCATGTGAGGCGTTTCTGGAATTCGACGGCGAGCATGCCGGTGAGGAGGCTCTCTGTGAAGGGGGCGGAGTACCAGAAGCCGCTCATGGCGTCTTTGGGATTGCCGGCGATGGCGGCGCGGACCCATTCGATGCGGTGGCCGGGGGAACGGGGAAGGGATTTGGGAGGGACGGGGGTGGAGGCCTGGGCTTCGGCGGGGAGGAGACGAGGCGGGCTGGCGTGGCTGCCGCCGAAGAGGGCGGCTTTGGAGCCGGCGATGATGAGCCCGTTGTCGCCGAGATTGAGGGCTGGGTCGACGAAGGGGACATTGGCAGGGCGTTTGCCGCCGTCGTACCATTTCATGGTGATGGCGGGGCGGTTGCCTTTGGCGGGGAAGTGCCATGTGACGATGGTCCATGCGGGGAACGAGTCGGCGTTAGGCGGACTGGTTTCGGCGTCGACCCAGTCGGGGGCACCGAGGTCGAGGGCGAAGTAGGCCGGGTCGGCGTTGTGGACGGCCATGTCGCCGAGGGCACCGCAGCCGAAGTCCTTGATGCCGCGCCACTGCATGGGGTGATAGGAAGGATGATAGGGACGGAGGGGGGCGGGGCCGAGCCAGAGGTCCCAGTCGAGGGAGGCGGGGACGGCTGGGGTGTCGGCGGGGCGCGGTTTGCCTTGAGAGCCCCACCAGCCGCCGGGACGGTCGCTCCAGACGTGGATTTCTGTGGGGGTGCCGATGGTTCCGGCGTCGATGTATTCCTTCCAGCGGCGGAGCCCGTCGCCGCCGTGGCCGTTGTTGCCCATCTGGGTGACGACCTTCATTTTCTCGGCGGTGGCGAACATGAGACGGGCCTCCTCGACTGTGTGGGCGAGCGGTTTTTCGACATAGACATGCTTGCCGAGGAGCATGGCGGTGAGGGCGATGGGGGCGTGGTGGTGGTCCGGTGTGGAGACGACGACGGCGTCGAAGTCTTTCTGGGAGTCGAAGAGCTTGCGCCAGTCGCGGTGGGTGCGGGCACCGGGGTATTCTTTGGCTGGGCCGGCGAGACGGGATTCGTCGACGTCGCAGAGGGCGACGACTTTGACTTCGGGGAATTTGCCGATTTCGCCGAGATTGCCGCCGCCCTGGCCGGAGACCCCGATGTGAGCGGTGGCGAGTTGTTCGGAGGGCGGGGTCTGGCCGCTGCCGGCGATGAGGTGTCGCGGGAGGATGAGTGGTGCGGAGCCGGAGGCGATGATGGTGTGGAGGAGGCGGCGGCGGGAGAGCATGGTGGGGAGGATGGAGGGAGTGGGGCGGAGAGTCCAGACCGCAGGTCCGGGGAGGGAAATCCGGATTGCGGGAGGGCGGAACGGGGTGAGGGTGCGGGGGAAGCGAGGGAGAGTGACGCGTGCCTGGTGGCTGCTGCGGTCTTCAAAACCGTTAGGGGCGAGTGATCCTTGCCCTGGTCAGTTCGATTCTGGCCCTCTCCGCTTTCCGAGCAGATGTCAGGAGGAAGCGGTCAGGAGACGAGACTGCGGAGGAGGAAGAAGATTTCGCGGATGGCTTCGGAGCAGGAGTGAGCGGCCTGGAGCCATGCGGAGCCGAAGGCGGCTGGGTTGAGGTTTGGTGAGGCGAGCATGAGCATGCCTGAGAGGACGAGGAGATTGATGAAGACGATGAGGCAGAGGGAGAAGAAGACCCCGTTGATGCGGAGGTCAGGCTGGTCTTTGCCGATCATCCAGATGGTGAAGGAGATGTGGAAGCTCCAGGTGAGGCCGGTGATGAAGTAGAAGCCGTGCCATGGTCGGAGCATGCCGCCCCATGGGAGGAGGATGGCGCGATTGAGGTCGATGACGAGGCCGGCGAGGAGGAAGAGGAGGACGGCGAGGAGGGAGTAGAGCGGGACGAAGTAGGGGGAGAGGGCGATCAGGAGATTGTTTTTGGTGGTGACGACGTGGCCGCCGCTGGCGGTGACGTGGAATTCGCGGATGCCGCCGCCGCAGAGGATGGTGGTGAGGGCGTGGGTCATTTCGTGGCCCCAGACGTAGAGGGTGACTGGGCGAGGCTGGAAAAGGAACCAGATGAGCCACATGATGAAGCCCATGCTGAAGAACCAGAAGGGGGCGCTGCGCCAGAGACCGCCTTCGAGGCCGTCATTGAGGCAGAGGCAGAGAGTGAGGAGGGTGACGAAGCAGAGCGGGACCATGAAGAGCCACGCGATCCACTGGTAGAGCGCGGTGACTGGGATGAAGAGCGGGGCGGGGGCGTTTTCGCCGAGGAGACGGCTGGCGAGTTTGGCTTCGCGATCGCGAGCGGAGAGGCGTCGATTCCGAGGTTTTGGGTCGGGGGAATCGCTGGGCGGGCTTTGGCGGCGGCGGGCGACGGGCATGACGGAAGACTGGGAGGATGGGCTGGGATGGGGCGGGGGGAAGTGAGAAGTTTGAAGTGTGAATGGCGTGTGGGGAGAGGGAGAAGCAGGGGAATGCGGGGGCAGGGGAATGCTTGTGGGGAGAGGGAGAGGCAGGGGAATGGATGGCAGGGGAATGCTTGTGGGGAGAGGGAGGGGCAGGGGAATGGGGGGCGAGGGTAGGGAGAGCGGGGTTGCGTGAAGGGGTGAAGGGGCTTGTGGGGGGGGCTTGATTCCTGGCATTGATGTGACGGGAATTCACTGTTATCACCGGGAGGTAGGCCATTGTTATGCTGTTTATGAGTTCATCGAAGAGCGTCGGAAGCGGTCATCGGTTCGGGTATCGGGAATCGTTGGTGGAAGGCCCCATGCGAGCGGTTTGGGATTCTCCAGTTGGACGGGGCGGTGGTTTTTGCGAGGGACGGGGGTGGCATTTTCGGGCGATGAAGGCTTTAGGGTGCCTCGTATGCTGGCTGCCGCTGTGTGCCGGTGCGGAGGCTTCCTATTTTGTGGATCTGGACAAGAATCCGAACCTGACGGGTATTTTCGAAAGTGGATTGCGTCCGCTCAATGTTCCCGGACTGGAGAATTGGCAGTGTGAAGTTCGTCCGGCGCAGGAGGTGGCGTTCAAGGCTGGGGGATTGGTGACACCCGCGTATCTGGCGGCGTGGGAGTTCAGCTTCAATGCCGCTGGCTGAATCATTAGTATTACGGGCTACACGGAGGAGGCATGGACCGTGGGCGAGGCCTATCTGATGATGGCTCCGATGGAGGAGGTTCTGAGTGGTAATCCTCGGAAGATGCTTGAGTTTCTGGAGGGTTACCCGAGAACTTCGACTAACGGCGACATGTGGGGCAATCGATTCCGCGGTGCGGATGGTTTGCGCGTCGGATACCGTTTCCGGCATTCGATGCAGACGATCTGGCCGTTTCTGGCAACCATTTACATCGATTGGAATCTGCGGGATTTCGAGTATCAGCCAGGAGACAAGCCTCTGACGGCGCCGCCAGGATATGAATCTTTCGACATGAACGATTTATCGAATGCAGGACGTCATGTCAGTGTGGCGCGGGTGAATGGGATAGTTAGACCGAATCGGCTTGGTTTGGCGGGAAAGGGGGCTCCTAAGGTGCAAGACAGAGGTTTTCTTGTGGGATGGTTTCTGGTGTTCGGCTTGATAGTTGGTGTGGGATGGGTGGTTCGGAAGTTCGAACGCCGGTGACTTCGGGGTGGTGGGGTGGGGGTGTTTTCCAGGGCGATGCCCGTGGAAACAATAGGGCGCCCTTTCAGGGCTCGGATTGGTTGGGTTGGTTAGACCCGGGGCGTTGCCCCGGGCTTCGGTAGGGTGCGCCGTTGGCGCTTGCGGGTGGAGAGGGGTGGGTCTCGCCCTTTCAGGGCTTTGGAAATTTATGGCAGGGGACCTGGGGCGTTGCCCCATATGCGTTAACCTAGTAATTATAGTCAGGGGCCGCAATCGCCCTGTGGCATGATGGCTCGCAGGCGCTTGATCTGCCGCCCGCGGACGCGCTTTGAGCTTCGGCTG
>JAIXPK010000162.1 GCA_027486335.1 Verrucomicrobiaceae bacterium
GACACTGGCGAGGAGCGTCACGACGGCGAAGCCGCTGGCGATGACGATCTGCATGAGAACTGGCAGGTAATCCTTGAGCATGGGATCAGGGAGATGCACGGGATTGCGCCGTGGGCAAGGGGATCCTCGGCGCTGGGTATTTCAGGGGAGGACGACTGGCGGGGCCGCGTGGGCTGGAGGAGTGGTCGGGGAAGTGGCGGGGAGGGTGGCTGGGGATGGGGTTGGGCAGGAAAGGGATGCGCCGGAGAGGGCGCAGAGACCGCCTGCGCAGGAAGGGCGTTGGGAGCGAGTGCCGACCGTGCTGAGGAGAAGGGCTGCGCCGAGGACCGGGATGAGGGCCTTCGGGGTTGGACGTTGGGGTTGTTCCATTGGGGAGTATCAGCGGGGAAATGGGTGGCTGCAAGGGCGGTGGAGGGCGGGGCAGGGAGCGTGGTTTTCCATTTGCCATCGTGTGGGCGGGCGGCATGGGTTCGGCCCACTTTTTTTCCCAGCCCCCACGAACATGTCACAGCCCGTCAAGGAATCGCCGCTCATGGAGAAGATCTCGAGCCTCTGCAAACGGCGTGGTTTTATTTTTCAGTCGTCTGAGATTTACGGTGGGATTGCGGGGTTCTGGGATTACGGCCCGATGGGGGCGGAGTTGAAGCGGAATCTGCGGGATTTGTGGTGGCGAGCGATGACTCGGGAGCGGGAGGACGTGCTGGGGCTGGATGCGACGATCATCATGCATCCGGCGATCTGGAAGGCGTCGGGGCACGTGGATACCTTCAGTGATCCGATGGCTGACTGCCTGCTGACGCAGAAGCGGTTCCGGGCGGACCATGTGGATCTGCAGAGCGGGATGGTGTTTCGGTTTACAGGGGCGAGCGGTGATGAGGGGACGGCTAGTGTGGTGGCGTTTGCGGTGCTGGTGCCGCCGGGCAAGCCGCGGGAGAGTGCGCTGAAGGTGGCGAAGCAGTTTTACGAGCAGCGCGGGGTGAAGAATGCGGTGGTGCTGGGAGGTGAGCAGGGGGAGAAGGTGGAGAACACGCGTGGATTCAATCCTGAGAACGGGGCGCAGCTGACGGAGCCGCGGCCATTCAATCTGATGTTCAAGACGTATGTGGGGCCGGCGGCGACGGAGGCGGATGTGGCGTATCTGCGGCCGGAGACGGCGCAGGCGATTTTTGCGCAGTTCAAGAACGTGCTAGACACGTCGCGGCAGAAAGTGCCGTTCGGGATCTGTCAGATCGGGAAAGCGTTCCGGAATGAAGTGACGCCGAAGAACTACACGTTCCGGAGCCGGGAGTTCGAGCAGATGGAGCTGGAGTTCTTCATCAAGCCGGACGAGGCGGTGGCGGCGGTGTGCGGGAGTGTGGCGGAGTGGAGTGAGAGTGCGGATTTGTCAGTGCCTGCGGACAACTGGGGATGGGAGATGTGGCACCGGTACTGGGTGGCGCAGCGGACGGCGTTCTATCAGAGCATCGGACTGGGAGCGGACGTGCTGGATTACTACTGGCAGACGGGGGATGACCTAGCGCATTATGCGAGGGCGTGTGTGGACATTCTGTTCAAGTTTCCGTTCGGGACGGAAGAGCTGGAGGGGATTGCGGCGCGTGGTGATTTTGATCTGACGCAGCATCAGACGCATTGCGGGAAGCCGCAGGAGTTCTTTGATGAGGAGCTGAAGGCGGCGGTGTCAGGGTGGGATGATGCGAAGCGGGCAGAATTTGTGGCGGTGAAGACGGCGGAGTTCCGGGCGAAGGCGGAAGCGGCGGCTGCGAAGGCGAAGCGTGCGGCGACGGCGGAGGAACTGGCGGCGGCGGTGGCCAGGGCGGAGCACTGGAGTGCGCGGTTCTTCACGGGGAACTATGTGCCGCATGTGATCGAGCCGTCGGCTGGGCTGGACCGGCTGGCGCTGGCGGTGCTGTGTGCGGCGTTCTGTGAGGAAGACAAGGCGGATGTGAACGGGAAGGTGGAACGGCGGACGGTACTGCGATTCCATCCGCGGGTGGCACCGGTGAAGGTGGGGGTGTTTCCGTTGTTGAAGAACCGGCCGGAACTGGTGGCGAAGGCTCGCGAGGTTTACGGGATGTTGAAGCCGCTGATGAATTGCTTCTACGATGAGACGGCGGCGATCGGGCGGCGGTATGCACGTCAGGATGAAGCGGGCACTCCGTTCGGGGTGACAATTGATTTCGAGACGCTGGGCGAGAAGGGGCCGGAACTGGCGGACACGGTGACGGTGCGGGAGCGGGATAACGGGGCGCAGCACCGGGTGAAAATTGGGGAGCTGAAGGGCTGGCTGCTGGAGCGGCTGGCTTGAGGGCCTGACGGGTCATTCACGGGTTCTGGTGAGATGCCTGCGGCCGGAAGGCTGAAAGGTTTCGATGTGGTCCCGTGGGTGAACGGGGAGGGGTGTGGGCATCCGGGAGGGAGGAGTGAGACCTCGGCGTCACGGTCTGCTGGACAAAGGCCGGCGCAGCAGGCATGATCCTGACAGTCATGAACCAGCCAGATCCTGTTGTCGTTCGAGGTGCGTGTTGCTCTGAGAGGCCGGGAGCGAGTGATCTGCGTGGCGGGGGGCACGCCGGGAGAGGGGCGGTTTTAGCTGAGACGGCTCTGACGTGAAACCATGAGAAAGGGACGTCCAGTGAGTCGAACCGGATCAATGACAGTCCTGACGGCCACGGGACTGGTTGCTTCGTTGGTGGTATTCAATGTGCTGGTGGCTTACCTCAGGGGGAACAACACGAATCACACTGGTTTTGGATTGTGGATTCTGGCTCTGGTGTTTCTTCCGACGCTGCTGCTCGGCGGGTGGACTGGTTTCAAAGGTAATCGCCGCTGGATTGGGTGGTTGGCGTGTCTCGCGGGTTGCGGAGGGATGGCCTTCCTGTGGTACATTGACTACGACAACATCCTTCGTGAGTACGAGCGGTGGAGCAAAAGAGGTGAGAAGCCGGCACCCCTTGCGAGCTGGCCACCCCTTGCTGACGAGGAGCTTTATGAGTTCAAGCCGATCTCGGAAGGCGTCCGTCGCGCGAAATGGCTAACGCTCTTCGAGGGACTTCCGCATCCCACGTGGGAGACCGGTCAACTCGACGAAGAACTCGGATCTAAGGAGACGATCATCATTCATGATTTTCCTTTCTACGAGCGTCCGTTGTCGATTGCGGCGGATGATGTCGAGCCGTTGCGCAGTCTCTGTGCCGCGGCGGACAGCTATGCTTCATACACGGGTGAGAAGCTTTGCGGAGGTTACCACCCCGACTACTGTCTCAGGTGGGAGGATGAGACGGACACTTACGACCTGATGATTTGTTTCGGCTGTGGCGAGATGAAGCTCTACGGCCCTGAGAACTATTTGATAGTGGACCTCAATGCTGCGTTCAAGAGGCTGCTTGAGAAGTATCGGGATCAACGTCCGGAGCGGAAATGAACGCGATGATGGACGGAACTTACGGGTTCAGGTCTGGTTTGCCGGCGGAGGCGACTGAGTTTGACCAGTTTGGTGAGATGATTTTGTCCGGAGCGTGGCAGATCCTTGAAGCGGATGGCAGCGTTTCTCTGATTGCCGATGCGCCAGGATTCGTTCAGGACGGGGTCTCGTGGCGGATGATTCCGGCGGTGCTTGAGTCGTTCGCTTGATAAGCCATGCATTCAGCCGAGTTCATCTTCGACCATCCGAGTGGATTGCGAATCTCCCGCGATCTCCTTGAGGCGGAAGTTGCGTCGATAGCTGGTGTTGGCAGGCGCGATATGGGGACGGGGTGTGTCTGGTATTCGTTGCCGAAGCTAAGCTCTGGATGCTACCACATTTCGATGAGCCTGTGCTTCCAGTCGGGCTCTCTTGACTCGATCTCGATCGCATTGGACGATCCGGATTCAGGAGGCGGTTGGAGCGACTGGTCGGAAGAGAAGGAGCGGACGCGAGTGGATCAAACGAAGGCCTTGCTTACGGCGCAAGCGTGTCCCCCTGGAACCTACCCGTGGGGTGAGGTTTGGGCGGCTTACGATTCCAAAGGCGGATTCGGTAGTGCGGGCGTCCGATACAACCGCCAACGTGACGACAGGGGAAACCCGACTGCTGGCCCCGAGTCGGATCTTTCTTGTGATACCGACCATAAACCGTGATGAAGATTGGCGTTTTCGGTAGACGCTGGTGAAGCGCGGGGTAATCACCGGGATCAATGGCCTACCTCGCAATGCTTTTGATGGTGCCGGTTGGCGATGTCGTGAAGTTTCACACGCGCGAGACGATCTCGGATGCCGGGGTGGCGTCATTTATGTGCTCGCATTTCATCGCAGCGCATCCCCGGATCAAAGCGATTCTCGATGAAGGTAGACCTCTGAGTACGGAGATGTGGCATCCGATTGTGAAACCGCATTATCACCTTCCAGCCGAGCTTCCGGCAGCGGTTGCGGTCCTTGAGGATGTGGAGGCGACCGAGCCGGACATTCAGAGGGATGAGTGGGTTCTTGCGGAGATACACAAGCTTCGTGATGCGTGCCGCTATGGGATAGCCCACGGGCTGGCTATGGTCGTCATCCTGTAAAACACCCGGTCCAGGGCGCCCTTGGTGAACGGGGGATAGCTGGTGGTTCGTGGCGACCGGCGGTAGCGTGCAGTGCCTGCGGTTGGCTTGGGGGGAGGGAGGGGGGCTGGGCTTGGGACGTTGCCGCTGGCGTTGGTAGGCCGCCCTTTCAGGGCTCCGGGTTGGGGGCGCGGTTTGACCCGGGGCGTTGCCCCGGTATACGTTAGGGCGCGCCGTTGGCGCTGGGGGAGGGCGGGTTTGGAGAGTGTGTGAACGGAGGGCGGGTAGGCGTGCTCCGCACGCAGGGAGAGCTGTGATGCTCACAGCAGTCCAGAGCCTGCGGCGCGCTGTGGGGATTTGAGATTTGAGGTTGGACCCGGGGCGTTGCCCCGGTCTGCGTTAGGGCGCGCCGTTGGCGCTGGGGGAGGGGGGGTCCGTGAATGGAGGGCGGGCCGCGCGCACTTTGGGCGCAGAGTGTCTGTGGTTCTAACGGCAGACCAGAGCCTGCGGTTGGCTTCGGGGGAGGGGGGCAACCCCGTACGGGGTTGGGGCGATTTTTGGTGGTAAACCCGGGGTATCGCTTCGCGCCACCCCGGGCTACTAACCGGTCGTCCCTACGGGACGGATGCGTGGTGGGAGAGGGCTGGTTCGGAGAGGGGCTCGCGCGAAGGCGCGGAGGGTTGGCGGGGAGGGGGCTTGTTGGGAGGGGACGGGTAGGCGCACTTCGTGCGCAGGGAGAGCTGTAATTCGGACAGCAGTCCAGAGCCTGCGGCTGCTTAGTCGGAGAGGCTGGTTGGGAGAGGGGGCTTACGCGGAGGGGGGAAGGGGCGGGGGAGGGCGGGTGGGGAATTGGGGTGAAGGAGAAGGCTGGACTGGGGAGTTGGGGGAGGTATGGTGACGGAAAAATCATGAAAAGGAGACAGCCATGCGAGTACTGATACTGGTTCTGATGATGCTGGGGTTGGTTGGGGAGGCTGTGGCGCAGGTGAATGCGGCGCAGGGGAAGCCGGTGACGGCGAGTGGGCCGTTGTGGTCGGGGTTTCCGGTGACGAATCTGACGGATGGGTTGGTGACGACGTTCACGCATCCTTTGGCGTCGTCGGCGACGCTGGGTTTCCGGTATGAGGTGAACCTGCAGGCGAGTCGGAACATCAGTGCGATCCGGATTTACAATCGGGACAACTGCTGTCCGGAGCGGCTGACGAATTACCGGGTGAGTGTGCATGCGGACAATGGGGCTGGAGCGGCGGGAGCGGCGGTGTGGAGTGCGGTGGTGCGTGGGAACGGGACGAATTCGGGGATGGGTGGGATGGATGAGGTGCTGGCGTCGGCGCATCCTGCGGGGACGTTTACGGGGCAGTGGGTGCGATTGGAGAATCTGAGCAATGCGGCGTACAATCCGCAGCTGGCGGAGATTCAGGTGTGGACGGACGATATTGCGGTGCCGAATCTGGCGTTGAACAAGCCGGTGACGGCGAGTGGGGCGGTGAATGCGGGGATGACGGCGTCGAATCTGACGGATGGGAATCCGCTGACGGCGGCGCATCCTGCGAGCGGGGTGACGACGGGGTTTTTCTGGCAGGTTGATCTGCTGAAGGTGCAGGCGCTGGACCGGGTGGTGATTTATCAGCGGTCGGATTGCTGTCCGGAGAGGTTGAGGAATTACCGGGTGACGATTCATGGTGACAACGGCGGGGTGGCTGGGCCGGCGGTGTGGACTGGGGATGTGCGGACGGATCTAACGTTTGCGGAGCCGGGGTCGGCGGATACGGTGACGGCGGCGATGGGGTCGGGGGTGTTCAGCGGGCGGTATGTGAGGATTGCGAATCTGGGTGGTGATGCGTTCAGTCCGCAGATTGCGGAGGTGGAGGTCTATCGGGCGCCGCCGCCGCGGGTGGGGTATTTTGCGCCGGACACGGGGAATATCACGGCGACGGGGAATCCGGCGATGAAGTCGGAGGCGGTGCTTTCGTGGCGGGTGGAGGGAGCGGACAGTGTGACGATTGACCGCGGGGTGGGGGTGGTGGCGGCGAGCGGGACGGTGACGGTGCGGCCGAGTGAGCGGACGGTTTATACGCTGACGGCGGCGAATGCGGTGGGGTCGGTGACAGCGGTGGTGACGGTGGCGGTGGATGCGGTGGAGCAGCCGGTGAGGATCAATGAATTTGTCGCGGACAATGGCGGGGCGGTGCGGGATGAGGATGGGGATGCGTCGGATTGGATAGAGTTATACAATCCGAATGATTTCACTGTGAATCTTGCGGGGATGGGGTTGTCGGACAATCCGGAGGTGTTGCGGAAGTGGGTATTTCCGTCGGTGGCGGTGGGGCCGGGTGGTTATCTGGTGGTGTATGCGTCGGGGAAGAATCGGGCGGATGGGGCGGCGGTGCTGCACACGAATTTTCAGCTGAGTCGGGCCGGGGAGACCCTGACATTGAGCGGGGCGGATGGCGTGGTGGTGGATCGGGTGCCGGAGGGATGGCCGGTGGTGACCTTGTATCCTGAGCAGTCGCCGGACACGGGTTATGGGCGGAATGCGTCGGGGGCGTGGCGATATTTCCGGCCGGCGACGCCAGGGGCGGTGAATGTTGGTGAGGGTTTTGCGGGGGTGGTGGCGGACACGAAGTTTTTGCCGCGAAGGGGCGTGTTCAGCGGGCCGCAGATGGTGGCGATTTCGTGTGAGACGCCGGGTGCGGTGATTCGTTATACGGTGAACGGTACGGTGCCGACGGCTACGACTGGGACGGTGTACAGCGGGCCGGTGGCGGTGAATGTGAGCACGGTGATTCGGGCGGCGGCGTTTGCGGTTGGGTTGGCACCGACGAATGTGGACACGCACAGTTATATTCTGCCTGAGACGGTGGCGTCGCAGCCGGGGATGGTGGCGGCGGTGACGGGGAATGCGGTGTGGGGGCCGCAGATCCCGGCGGCATTGCGGGATTTGCCGGTGGTGTCGGTGGCGACGCCGTCGACGGCGGCGATCAACGATAATGCGGAAGTGGCGGGGAACATTGAGTGGCTGGATCCTGCGAATGGTGGGAGTGCCAGTGCGGGCATGGGCCTGACCTATTTTGGCGGGGCGTTCACGAATTTTGCGAAGAAGAGTTTCCGGCTGTATTTCCGGGACAACTATGGGGCTCCGAGGTTCGAAGCGCCGTTGTTTACGGGGGCGGATCACGGGACGGATGCGGTGACGTCATTTGACAGCATTGAGCTGCGGAGCGGGAGTCATGACATGGTGGATCGCGGGTTTTACATGAGCAATCTGTTCACGGACCAGGCGATGATGGAGATGGGGCATGTGTCGCCGCACGGGCGGATGGTGCATTTGTTTCTGAATGGGACGTACTGGGGGATGTACCATCTGCGGGAGCGGTGGAATGCGGCGATGATGGCGGATTATCTGGGTGGGGCGAAGGAGGAGTACGAGGCGATCAACGGGAACTACAATGTGGGCGGCTGGCCGACGCCGGGGCAGGCGTATGACGGGACGGGGGCGGGGTGGGAGCGTGCGAAGGGGCAGCGGACGAGTTATGCGGGGATCCGGCCGCTGGTGGATGTGACGAACTACATTGATTACATGATCACATGGATGTTCGGGAATTCGGAGGATGAGTATCGGTGTGCGGGATTTCCGGGGCCGGGGAGCGGGTTGAAATTTCTGATGAATGACGCGGACGGGTGGCTGTCGGTGAACGGGTCGAATGGGATTGCGGCATGGGACGGGAGCGATAACAACACGGCGCGGGCGTCGACCCTGACAAATGGGGTGTTTACGGCGGGGCGGTCGCCGGGGGACGGGCCGGGGGCGATTTTTGCGGGATTGCTGCTGGCGGCGGATCCTGAGTATCGGATTCTGCTGGCGGATCGGATCAATCAGCATCTGGGGGCTGGCGGGGCGTTGTCGGCGGCGAGGAACACGGCGCGGTTGAATGCGATGTGCGGGGCGGTGCAGCGGGCGATGATTGCGGAGTCGGCGCGATGGAATTACCGGCTTCCTGACAATTGGACGGGAGCGTGGAATGTGTGTCGGAATTCGTGGATGCCGGGTCGGACGACGACCGTGCTGAATCAGTTCCGGAGTGCGGGGTTGCTGCCGACGGTGAATCCGCCGGCGTTCGGGCAGGCTGGGGGGATCTACAATCCTGGGTTTACGCTGACGGTGACGGGGCCGGTGGGGGCGACGATTTTCTACACGACGGACGGCAGTGATCCTCGGGTGGCGGGAGGGGCGCTGGCGGCGACGGCGCGGACGTACAGCGGGCCGTTGAATCTGAGCGGGAACACATGGGTGCGGGCGCGGTGCCGGAACGGGGCGGTGTGGTCGGGAATGACGGCGGCGTTTTTCCAGCCTGCGGGGGCGACGGCGGTGCCGGCGGGGTCGCTGGTGGTGAGCGAACTGCATTTCAATCCAGCGGGGGACGATGCGAGCGAGTTCATCGAGCTGATGAATGCGTCGTCGGTGGAGTCATTAAATCTGCGAGGGTGCCGGTTTGCGGGCGGGGTTGGCTATCAGTTTTCGCCGTGGCGGGATGTGGTGTTAGCGCCGGGTCAGCGGCTGGTGCTGGCGGGGAGTGATCTGGGGTTGCGGCGGGTGTATGGCTGGGACCGGAGGATTGAAGGGAAATTCAGGGATAATCTGAGCAACGGGGGTGAGGCGCTGGTGCTGCAGGCGGCGGATGGGGCGACGGTGATGCAGGTGACTTGGGATGGGGCGTGGTCGCCGCTGGCGGACGGGGGTGGGCACAGTCTGGTGCTGGTGCGGCCGCGGGCGGGGATGGCGTTGTCGGATCCGACGAACTGGCGTGCGTCGACGGCGGCGGGCGGCGTGCCTGGGGGAGCGGATGCGGGTGTGGCGTTTGTCGGGGATGGCGGGGCGGATGGGGACGGGGACGGGTTGAGTGCGTTGATGGAGTATGCGCTGGGGAGTTCGGACGGCGTGGCGACGGGCGAGCCGGTGACGGTGGAGAGTGGCGGGCCGGTGCGGTTTCGTTATGTGAGGGCGGCGGCGGCGGACGATGCGGTGCTGGTGCCGCAGATTGGTGAGGGTCCGGCGGGGCCCTGGTTTGAAGGGCCTGCGGTGCTGCGGGTGGTGGCGGAGACGGTGCGGCCGGATGGTCGGGTGGAGGTGACGGTGGAGGCGAGGCCGGGCGTGCTGACGGCATCGCCGCGCGGATTTGTCAGACTGCGGGTGGCGGCGCGTTGAAGGCGTCGGCGATGCGTTGGGCGATGAGATCGGGAGATTCGTCCGGGGCGGCGGTGATCGTGGTCATCCATGATTCGCGGCGGAACCATGAATCCTGACGTTTGGCGTACTGGCGGGTGGCGATGGTGACGGCTTCGATGGCGTCGGTGAGGGGGAGAGTGCCGCGGGCGGCGGCGAGGAAATCGGAGAAGCCGATGGCGCAGGTGGGGGCTGGGTTGGTGGCGGTGGCGGCGGCGGAGACCTCGTCGAGGACGCCGAGTGCGGGCATGGATTGGGTGCGGAGGGCGATGCGGTGGTGGAGGTCGGCGCGATCGCGGGTGAGGATGAGTCCGCGGGAGGCGGGGAGTGGGCCGGATTGGAAAGAGTTGCGGAGGGAGGAGGCGGGCTGGCCGGTGAGGAGGGAGATTTCGAGGGCGCGCTGGACGTGGCGGGGGTTGCGGAGATTGACGGTGGAGGAGGCGGCGGGGTCGAGGTCGAGGAGACGGGCGATGGCGGAGTCGGGCGGGAGGGCGTCGATTTCGGCGCGGAGGGCTGGGTTGGCGGGTGGGAGCGGGGCGAGGGAATGGGAGAGGGCTTTGAGGTAGAGCCCGCTGCCGCCGGTGACGATGGGGGTGTGGCCGCGGGCGAGGATGTCGGTGATGACTGGGGAGGCGAGGGAGGCGAAGCGGCCGGCGTCCATGGGTGTGCCGAGGGGGATGGAGCCGTAGAGGTGGTGCGGGGCGGTGGCGAGGTCTGTGGCGTCGGGTTGTGCGGTGAGGATGGGGAGCCCGGCGAGGAGTTGGAAGGCGTCGGCGCAGACGACTTCGCCATGGATGGCGGCGGCGAGACGGGCGGCGGCGGCGCTTTTGCCGGAGGCGGTGGGGCCTGCGAGGAAGAGGATGGTGCCGAGGGGGAGGCGGGGGACGGGCATGAAACGGGGAAGCGTGGGGTTGCGGAGGCGTGCGCTTTCCGTACGGTGGGTGAAGAAGGAGCAGCTGCAATGCAAACCGGAGCGACGAAGCGATACCTCAACACCTGTCCGCAGTGTCAGGAGGTGGTGGATGTGACGGCAGAGGAGCCGTATGCGAAGATCGGGTGTCCGGCGTGCGGGAGTGCGATGCGGGTGCGGAATGCGTTTCATCATTTTGAGATTCGGGGGGAGATCGGGCATGGGGGGATGAGCCGGGTGTTCCGGGCGCGGGACACGGCGCTGGACCGGGATGTGGCGCTGAAGATTCTGAACCGGAGCTGCAGTCGGGATCCGGAGCGGTTGGCGCAGTTCGAGCGAGAGGCGGAGATTACGGCGAGGATATCGCATCCTAACGTGGTGCGGGTGTTCACGGCGGGTCGGGACCAGGGATGTTTCTACATTGCGATGGAGCTGGTGACTGGGGGGAGTCTGGATGATCTGATCCGGGCGCGGAAGCGGTTGCCGGAGGGAGAGGTGCTGGCGATGGCGGGGCAGATTGTGAGGGGGTTGCGGGCGGCGCATGCGGCTGGATTGGTGCACCGGGATCTGAAGCCCGGGAACATTCTGCTGACGCAGGATGGGACGGCGAAGATTGTGGATTTCGGGCTGGCGGTGTTTGCGCGGGATGCGGACGGGAGCGGGGAGATCTGGGCGACCCCTTTTTATGTGCCGCCGGAGACGCTGGCGCATGAACCGGAGGATTTCCGGAGTGATATTTACAGCCTGGGGGCGACCTTGTTTCACGCGCTGACGGGCGTGCCGCCGTGTGATCGGGACACGGCGTCGCTGGAGGAACTGAAGGAGATCAAGGCGGCGCCGGTGAAGGTTAGGGGGAGTGGCGTGACGCTGTCGGCGGCGACGATTGAGGTTGTGGAGCGGATGCTGAGTGTGAAGCCGTCGGGGCGGCAGCAGAGTTATGATCTGCTGCTGGGGCAACTGGAGGATGCGAGGCGGGGGTTAGGGAAGCCGGTGGTGAAGAAAGGTGGGGCGAAGGGTCGATGGGTGGGAGCGGCGGCTGCGGTGGCGGCGGTGGGGGGGACGGGTTTGTGGATGGCGATGCGGCCGGAGGGCGGTGGGGGCGGGGAGGTTGCGAGGACGGGGGCGCTGGTGACGGATGCGGATCCGGTGGCGGGATCGGATAGTTCGATATCGGCGCGTTTTCTGCCGGCGCGGGATGCGATGCTGGCGGGGGATTACGGGAAGGCGCGGCAGCTTTTTGAGGAGTTAGGGGGCGAGGAGAAAGTGCGGCAGCCGACGCGGAACTGGGCGCGGTGGAATGCGGGATTGAGTGCGCTGCTGATGGGTGACGAGGCTGGGGCGCGGCGGATGTACGGGGCGCTGGCGGCGGAGGGACGGTATTCGGAGCATCCTGCGGAGGCGGAACTGGCGGGGTTTTTTGCGTCGACGGCGGAGTGGCTGGCGGCGGATGCGGTGGTGGGGGATGGGAAGCAGGGGGAATGTCCGGTGGAGTCGGTGCGTGCGATCGGGTTGCTGGCGGCGGCGTTGAAGAACTGGCATCGGGGTGATGCGGCGGGAGCGGCGCGGTATTTCGGGATGTTTGAGGGGGCGCGGGTGCCGGCGAGTGCGGCGTGGGTGGGGATGTGCGGGAAGCTGGTGGAGGTGGAGCGTCGGGAGGCGTCGGTGATCGCGGGGTTGCCGGGGGCGGACACGGCGGCGTTGCCTGCGGATCAGGCGGCGGCGGTGCTGGCGTCGGCGCGGGCGGCGGTGGCTGGGTTGACGACGGAGGGGGCGGCGCGGCGGGCGGCGGGGGTGGCGCTGGCGGAGCTGGAGGCGGTGCTGCGGCCGGTGTTAGGGCTTCCGGGGGATGGGACGGGTGAGGGGAAGGGGACGGATGATTTCGAGGTGCTGGCGAAGGCGAAGGAGCGGGTGGCGGAGCTGGGATTGGCGCGGCGGTTTGAGGAAGCGGCGGTGGTGATGGCTGGGTTGCCGGTGCGGGGGGCGGAGGCGCAGCGGATAGCGGCGGCGCATGCGCAGACGTGGCGGCGGGCGGGTCGGTTTGCGGTGCAGCTGGCGGAGGATCTGGCGGCGCAGCCGGTGGAGGGAGTGCTGGATGCGGCGGGGGGAGTGGTGCGTGGGCCGGTGACGGCGGCGGGGGATCAACTGGTGGTGAAGCCGAGGGGCGGGGCGGAGGTTAGGGTGGCGGTGGCGAAGGTGCCGGCGGCGACGCTGGTGGCGTTAGCGGATTCGGTGCTGGCGGGGGTGAGGGATTCGGAGGGGTACTATCTGAGGAGTGAGTTGGTGTATGCGTTTGCGCTGCGGAGCGGGCTGGAGGCGACGGCGGCGGAGTATGGTCGGGCGTTGAGTGCGGAGTTGCGTCGGTTTAGGGAGACGCTGGCGATGCTGCGGGCGGAGGGGCCGATGGGTAAGGAGAAGGTGCCGGATGTGAAGGAGGAGGGGGCGTCGTTGTTTGAGGATCCGTGAGGGGGGAGGGAAGTGAGAAGTGGGAAGTGAGAAGTGAGAAGTGGGAAGTGGGAAGTGGGAAGTGGGAAGGGCTGGTGGGGAGACGGGGTGGGTTCGGAGAGGGCTGGCAGGCGCACTCCGTGCGCAGAGAGAGCTGTAATGCTGACAGCAGTCCAGAGCCTTTGGCTGCTGGTTCGGAGAGGCTTGTTGGGTGGCGCGAGTACAGAGCCTCGCGTGCCCGGGCTTGTTGGGAGGGCTTGTGGGGAGGGGGAGATTGTTGGGGGGAGGAGAAAGGGGATTGCGGAGTGGGGAGTGTGGGTGGTAAGCGGGTGGGGGGAGTCGGCGGGTGCTGGATGGCGGCCGTGGGTTTCCGAGACGATATGAGACGAGCATTCATACTTGGGGCGGGATTGGGGACGCGGTTGAGGCCGCTGACGCATGTGCTGCCGAAGCCGCTGATTCCGGTGCATCACCGGCCGTTGATGGCGTATGCCTTGGGGCATCTGGGGGCGGCTGGGGTGGAGGAGTTTGTGGTGAACACGCATCATTTGCCGGGGGCGTATGGGGTGGCGTTTCCGGGGATGGAGTGGGAGGGGAAGCGGATGGTGTTCCGTCATGAGCCGGTGGTGCTGGAGACTGGGGGCGGGCTGGCGAATGTCAGGGATCTGCTGGAGGGCGATGAGCCGTTTGTGGTTTACAACGGGGATGTGCTGACGGATTTGCCGATGGAGCGGGCGTTGCGGGAGCATCGGGAGCGTGGGAATCTGGTGACGCTGGTGCTGCGGAGTCGGGGGGCGGTTTGCAATGTGGCGCTGGATCGCGGGGATGGGCGGGTGGTGGATTTGAGGAATGCGCTGGGGACGGGGCATGGGGAGCAGTATCAGTTTACGGGATTGTATGTGGTGGATCCGGCGTTTTTCGGGTGGTTGCCGGAGCGCGGGGTGGTGGAGAGTGTGGTGGCGGCGTGGTTGCGGGCGATTTCGGGTGGGGAGCGGATTGGGGGAGTGGTGATTGATGAGGGGATGTGGTTTGATCTGGGGGATCGGGCGAGTTATCTGGAGGCGCATGCGGCGACGCGGAGGGTGGCGTTTCCGGCGTGGGGGCCGATGGGAGCGGAGGAGATGGCGGTGGTGCATCCCGGGGCGGAGGTGGGGGCGGGTGTGGTGATTGATGGCGGGAGTTCGGTGGGGCCGGGGTGTCGGGTGGGTGCGGGGGCGCGACTGGAGGGGACGGTGTTGTGGCCGGGTGCGGAAGTGGCGGCGGGGGCGAGATTGCGTGGGTGCATTGTGCTGCCTGGGGCGGTGGCGTCGGGGGAATTGGAGGGAGTGGACATTGCGGGAGCGGGCATTGGCGGTTGAAGGGGAGGCGGAGGGGTGATTGGAGAAGGTATGAGGTACATATCGACGCGCGGCGGGTCGGCGCCGCAGAGCTTCACGCAGGCGGTGGAGATGGGCTTGGCTCCGGACGGCGGGTTGTTTCTGCCGGAGCGGCTGCCTGATTTGAGCGGGAAGCTGGCGGAGTGGTCGGAATTGCCGTATGCGGAGCTGGCGGCGGCGTTTCTGGGGGAGTTTGCGCCGGAGATTTCGGGGGAGGAATGGCGGGAGCTGACGCGGGAGGCGTATGGCGGGTTTGCGGATGAGGACGTGGCTCCGTTAGTGCGGCTGGATGACCGGACGTGGGTGCTGGAGTTGTTTCACGGGCCGACCCTTGCGTTCAAGGATTTTGCGCTGCAGTTGCTGGGGTTGCTGTACAAGCGGCAGGTGGCGATGACGGGGAAGCGGCTGACGGTGTTAGGGGCGACGTCGGGTGACACGGGGTCGGCGGCGATTCACGGGTGCCTGGGGCGTGAGGGGATGACGATTTTCATACTTTATCCGGATGGACGCGTGGCTCCATTGCAGGAGCGGCAGATGGCGTGCACGGGGGCGGCGAATGTGTATGCGATGCCGGTGCCGGGGACGTTTGATGATGCGCAGCGGGTGGTGAAGGAGATTTTCGGGGACCGGGAGTTTGCGGAGACGATGAATCTGTCGGCGGTGAATTCGATCAACATTGCGCGGGTGCTGGCGCAGTGCGTGTATTACCTGCATGCCTGGCGGCGGCTGCCGGAAGATGTCAGGGAGAGTGTGGAATTTGTGGTGCCGACGGGGAATTTCGGAAATGTGCTAGCGGGCTGGCTGGCGCAGCGGATGGGGATGCGGTGTGGCGGGTTCCGGGTGGCGACGAACCGGAATGACATTCTGCACCGGTTTTTCGGGACGGGGCGGTATGAGGAATCGGAGGTGGCGGCGAGTCATGCGCCGAGCATGGACATTCAGGCGGCGTCGAATTTCGAGCGGTACCTGTACTATCTGAATGGCGGGGATGCGGAGCGGACGGTGGCGGCGATGCGGGAATTGCGGTCGAGCGGGCGATTGGATGTGGGGGGCGTGCCTGCGGGGACGATTCGGGCGTCGCGGATGGATGACGAGACGATTGCGTCGACGATTCGGGCGGTGAAGGAGCGGTATGGTTATGTGGTGGATCCGCACACGGCGTGCGGGTTCGGGGAGCTGGCGGAACGGCGCGCGAGTGTGGTGCTGGCGACGGCGAGTCCGGCGAAGTTTCCGGATGTGGTGGTGGCGGCGTGCGGGGAAGAGCCGCGGGATGCGACCCTTGAGGCGCTGAAGGGGCGGGAGTTGGAGCGCTGGCCGGTGGCGGCGGAGGCGGAGGCGGTGAAGGCGTTTTTGAGGGAGCGGAGCGGTCGGTGAGTCAGGATGGGCGGAGTTCGCGGGCGGGGTTGCCGGCGATGCGGGAGTGAGGCGGGAAGGATTTGGTGACGATCGAGCCGGCGCCGATTCTGGTGTGGGTGCCGATGTGGATGGGGCCGATGAGGATGGAGGAAGCGCCGACATCGACGTGGTCTTCGAGGACCGGGCAGCGGTCGTCGGACGCGCCGCGGTTGCCGAGGGTGGTGCCGTGGCGGAGGATGCAGTTGGCTCCGATGATGGAGCGGTGGTTGATGACGAGCCCCTGGCCGTGGTGGAGGGCGAGGCCGGGGCCGATTTTAGTTAGAGGAGGGATTTCGACCCCGAGGATCCATTCGATGGAGACCCTGTAGAGGACGAGGTAGGGGAGACCGAGGAGGAAGGTGAGGCGATGGCGGCAGCGGAGCCAGTGGGCGAGGCGGAAGGCGATGAGGATGAGCCGGCCTTTGGGGTTCTGGGGGTTGGCGGCCCAGTCGGCGCGTACCATGGACCAGAAGCGGGGCGGGGCCGGGGACTGGGGTTCAGCGTTCATGGGCTGGTGGGGTTGTTAGGCGGGACGAGCAGGGCGAGGATCTGGGCGAGGTGGGATTCGAGTGTGAATCCCTTGGTGAACCATGAGCGGAGTGAGAGGAAAGGATCGGCGACGAGGGCGTCGGCGGCGAGGGCGGGGAGTTGCGTGAGATTGTCAGGGTGGGCGAGCCACGGGTAATCGGGCGGGAGTGCTTCAGGGATGCCGCGCCAGCGGGTGGAGAGGACGGGGAGACCGAAGGCGAGGGCTTCGAGGATGGTGAGGGGGAGCCCTTCGTTTTCGTAGCGGGTGGGGAAGACGAAGAGATCGGCGGCGGCGAGGAGCGCTTTTTTTTCGTCGGGGCCGGTGAAGCCGGGGAGGTTGACGGAGAAGAGAGGCTGGAGGTGGGTGGGGAGGGATGCGCGGGCGGCGGCGACGGCGTTGTGGAATTCGGTGGCGTCGGCGTCCGAGCGGAAGGGCCCGGCGACGGTGAGGGTGACGGGGCAGGCCGGGTGGCGGGAATTGAGGTGGGCGGTGAGAGCGGCGGCGGTGTCGAGGGCGTCGAAGATGCCTTTGGAGCGGACGCAGAGCCCGAGGTAGAGGAGGTGGACTGGGGCGGGCGGGGCGTCGGGGTTGGCGAGGGCGGCCTTGCGGGCGGCGAGCCTTGATTGGCGCGCGGCGAGGATGGAGGGGAAGTCGGGGCAGGGATCGGGGATGCCGTTGGGGACGATGGCGATGCGGGCGGGTTTAAGGATGGCGACGTCGGCGGCGGAGCTATTGGAGAGACAGAGACTGAGCGAGTGGTTGAGGAGGAGCCGGTGGAGACGCCGGGCCCATGGGTCGTCGGGGTGATCGGCGAGGTAAGCGCCGAGGCCGACCGAGTGCCAGTGGAGGATGAGTCGGGAGGTGAAGGGACGAAGGATGGAGAGGAGGAGGACGTCGCGGATGACGGGACCGCGTTTTCCGGGAGCGGGGACGTAGTAGATTTCGCGGGCGCCTTTGAAGAGACAGGCGGCGATGGCTTTGAGCGTGCAGGCGGCGAGGGCGAAGAGTTTGGCGGGCCGCATGGTGCCGACGTCCTGTTCGTCGCGGGAGAGGAGGAGATTGACGTGGACGACCTTGTCCGGGAAGCGGGAGGTGGCGGCGTTGACGAGGTGGCCGACCATGACGGACTGGCCGTGGGTGGGCGGAGGGGACTGGGCGAGGATCAGGAGGCGAGGGATCCGGGGCATGGGAGAGGGAGGGCGGCGGTTGCCGGGGGGAGGGTGGGAACGTGTGGTCGCGGGTGGAGCGTGATGGTTTCGAGGGGGGAGATCAAGAGGAGTGTGGGGAGGGGATGATCGCGGCGTTGCGCGGATGCGGTGGTCGGATTAGGTGGGGGGATGCAAGCAGGGAACGAGTTGATCCGGTTAGATGTGAAGGCGGTGATGCCGACGAGTGGCGGCGCGGCGGTTTTTCTGGGGGACGAGGCGAAGGTGATGGTGATTTACATTGATCATCATGTGGGGATGGCGATTGAGATGGCGATGAAGCGGGAGCCGAGGGAGCGGCCGCAGACGCATGATCTGATCAACAGTATTCTGGCTGGATTGGGGGCGCGGGTGGACCGGGTGGTGATTCACCATTTTGAGTCCGGGGTGTATTATGCGCGGTTGTTTGTGGTGGCTGAGAACGAGCTGCATGAGCGCAAGATTCTGGAGATTGATGCGCGGCCGAGTGATTCGTTTGCGCTGGCGATTGCGCATGAGGCGCCGGTTTACATGGTGAAGCCGGTTTGGGATGGGGCGGAGGATGTGAGTCCGCTGCTGAAGAGCATGGATCCGGGGAAGGGGGGAGGGGCGCGGGGGGCGAGACGGCCGGAGGATTGAGGGGAGGCAGGTCAGGCGATGGAAAATCCGGTGACGCCGGTGAGCGGGGCGATGGGGTGGGATTCTTTTTCGCGGATGTGGTTGGCGAGTTCGCTGTGTTCTTCGATTTCGGCGAGGAAGGCGTCGAGTTCGTCGGCGTCGTGGGACATTACATTGAGTTCGACGCGGCCGTCGGGGAGATTGCGGACGGAGCCGGTGACGTCGAAGCCTGCGGCGATGCTGCGGGTGGAGTAGCGGAAGCCGACGCCCTGGACGCGGCCTGAGTAGAAGATTTGTCTGGCGACCATGGGATGGAAGGTGGGTGGTGGTGGCGTGGTGGGCAAGGGGATCGGGGGATCGGGGGATCAGGGGATGTCGAGGGATGGAGCGGAGACGGAGACGAGTTGCCAGCGCCATGGTTGCCAGCCTGGGCGTTGCCATGTGAAGGTGAATTCGGCTTGGCGGGGGGAGTCGGTGCCGAGGATGGAGAGGGATTGGCGGATGGTGGCGGAGCGGCCGTTTCTGGAGATGATGGGAGGGGAGGCGGAGATGGAGAGGGAAGGGAAGGCGTAGCGGACGGCGCGCATGTTTTCTGCGACGGAATCCGGGGAGTGCTGCCATTGGTCGTGGTAGTCTGGGGAGGCGAAGGAGGATGGGAAGTCGGAGGGGCTGCCGGATTGGGCCCATGTGAGGAGGTCGGCGTGGCGGGCCTTGAGGCGGTTGGAGGGGAGGAGATCCCAGAGGGCGGCGAGGGAGGCGAGGAGGGCGAGGGAGAGGAGGATGCGGGAGCGGAAGGAGAGGGCGTTCATGGGGGGAAGTGCTTAAGGATTCGGGTGGGGTGGTGGTACGATTCCTGCTTCATGGGGGTGTGGAAAAAAGGTTGCGGTGGCGGAATGACCGGCTGAAAATGCGCGACCTCGGGCCGGAGGGTTTTTAGAAACTGCCGGAGACCAACCTTAGATTCAACCAACGTACTGCATGACCTACCGTAACGTGATCGCTCTGGCCTCTGTGGCCGTTGCTGCGCTTTTGAGCAGCTGCTCGTCCACCACTGACCTTGCGAGTGCGAAGACTTACAAGACGAAGGGTGGGAAGCATGTGGACAATGCGAAGTATTATGTGGTGCGGACGACGGCGTACAGCCACGTGGAGGCGGACAGTTTGAAATACGGGAAGGGGAATGCGGCTGGTGGGACGCTGAAGCACGGGATGGTGCGGAGTGCGGCGAGTGACTGGTCGGTGTTTCCTGTGGGGACGGTGTTCAAGATCGAGGGGCAGCCGCACATTTACCAGGTGGATGATTATGGGAGTGCGCTGGTGGGGACGAAGACGATTGATTTGTACAAGCCTGATTTTGCTGGGATCAAGGAGTGGGGAGTGAGGAACGTGCGGATCAAGGTGCTGCGGTGGGGTTCTTACCACCGGAGCTTGGCGATTCTGAAGGATCGGACGCATCATTCGCATGTGAAGAAGATGGTGACGGGGATTCAGCAGAAGATGAAGACTGGGGTGAGGTCCTGAGAGGGAATGGGGGAATGAGGGGATGACGAAGGCGGAGCGCGCGGAACTGGTGGGGCGGGAGCTGGATCGGTTGTATCCGGAGACTCCGGTGCCGCTGGATCACCGGGATCCGTACACGCTGCTGGTGGCGGTGCTGTTGTCGGCGCAGTGCACTGACGCGCGGGTGAATCTGGTGACGCCTGGGTTGTTTGCGCGAGCGGCGACGCCTGAGGCGATGATGGAGGTGCCGGTGGAGGAGATTCGGGAATTGATTCGGCCTTGTGGGTTATCGCCGCAGAAGTCGGTGGCGATTGCTGGGTTGTCGCGGTTGCTGGTGGAGAAGCATGGGGGGCAAGTGCCTGCGGATTTCGGGGCGCTGGAGGAGTTGCCTGGGGTGGGGCACAAGACGGCGTCGGTGGTGATGGCGCAGGCGTTCGGGGTGCCGGCGTTTCCGGTGGACACGCATATTCACCGATTGGCGCAGCGGTGGAAGCTGACGGGGGGGCGGAACGTGGTGGAGACCGAGCGGGATTTGAAGCGGTTGTTTGCGCGGGAGCGGTGGAACCGGCTGCATCTGCAGATCATTTTTTACGGGCGGGAGTACTGCACGGCGCGCGGGTGTGACGGGACGAAGTGTCCGTTGTGCCGGGAGATGTTTCCTGGGCGGAGGCCGGTGGCGGCGAAGCGGGCGTGAGGGGGGCGAGAGGAGATGTCAGGGAGGGAGGAGTGCGGTGACTTCGGCGGGGGAAACTGGGACGGGATCGTCGCTGATGTTGACGACCATGACGTAGCCGTCGGAGAGCTGGTGGTGTTGGAGGAGAGAGACGAGCGCGTCCTGATCGCTCGAGGTGCGGGTGCCATCGTTGGGTGACCATGATTCCATGGCGGTCAGGCAGCCGTGGGAAGGGCTGACGGGGTGCCATGAGTTAGTGGCGTACCAGTCGGGTCGGATGGTGGTGCCGTGGGCGATGATTTCGGAGCGGCCGGCGCGGCCTGCGTGGAAGGCTTCCCAGATGGGGGCCCATGAGCGCCATGATGGCGGGAGGAGGGCGGCGTAGGCGTCCTCGGTCATGGAGGTGGCGTCGGGGGAGGAGAGGAGGAAGTGGCGAGGGGGAAATTCGAAGGGGAGACTGAGCTGGAGGTTAGGAGTGGGGCCGATGAAGCGGTTGTCGGAGATCGCAAAGCCATGCCATACGAGGAGACCTTGCGGGGTATTGCCGTTAGTGATGACGCCGGGGAGCCCGCTAACGGAGCGGGCGAGTTGAGGGATGGAGAAGAGAGCGCCGTCCGGGGAGCGGGCGAAGGATTTGTCAGGGAGACGGACGATGGCGCGGCCGCACCAGTTGCGGGAGTGGCGCTGGAGCGAGAAGATGACGGGGAAGCCGGGGGCGAAGGGCGCGTGGAGGAGGTCGGCGAGGGGAGGAGGAGCGGGAGGCGGGGATGTGCTGGCGGTGGATTCGACCTGACGGAGGATGGAGGAGAGGATGGGGTGGGAGCGGGCGTCGGGGAATCGTTCGGTGATGTGGGGGAGCCAGAGACGAGCGGCGTAGGGATTGTTACGGGTTAGGTAGTGGATGGCGATGGCGAAGGATTTGGGGGATCTGGTGGTGGTGGCGACGTGCTGGACGGAAGATGTCAGTTGGGTTGGGAAGAGGGCGACGGTGATTTCGAGGAAGGAATTGAGGAGTGGTTCGGGGAGGGGAGGCTGGTGGGTGAGGGCGGCGGCGAAGCGGGTGGCGGCGGGATCGGGAGCGGAGCGGGTGAGGCCCATGGCGTGGAGTCCGCGACGCCATGCGGTGGAGTGGGCGGGGTCGGGCGGGAGGGAGAGGGCGTGGAGGATGTCGTTCTGGAGTTGGAGGGATTCGGCGTCGCGAGAGGCGGCGGTGGTCCATGGGGCGACGACGGGGGGCTCGGGTGCGGGAGGGGCGGTGTGGGAGCGGTTGTGCTGGAGGAGGGCGGAGGTGGAGATGGCGGCGGCGAAGGCGGCGAGGAGGGCGAGCGCGGCGACGGAGTGCTGGGCTCGCGGGGTGAGCGGTCGGGGCATGAGAAGAAAGTGAGAAGTGAGAAGTGAGAAGTGGGAAATGAGATGGGCTGGTTCGGAGGGGTAGGGGGCGGGTCTTTTTCCCGATTCCTGTGTTGCTCCTCGGTTGCGAATCTAGGGTTGGTGGCTTGAGGGTGGTTGTTGTTGAGGTTGCCGATGGTTCCGGAAGGGATGGAGCATCTGGCCCCACCAGTTGGCGGGGATTGGTTCGTGGATGCCGAAATTGGCGGGGGCTTGTCCGGAGGGGAAATAGGTGGTGTGGAAGAGCAGGTCCCAGAGAGGGAGGAGACTGGCGAAATTTCTGTCGATGGCTTCGGGGGTGCGGGAGTGGTGCCAGCGATGGAAGGCCGGGGAGACGAAGACGTAGCGGAGCGGGCCGAATGTCCAGTTCACGTCGGAGTGGACGAAGATGGTGTAGAGACCGAGGAGGGCTGGTGATAGGAAAGAGGCGGAGGGGGAGAAACCGAGGAGGAGGAAGGGCGCGGTTAGGAAGAGATTGCCGACGATTTCGTTGACGGGATGGCTGCGGAACGTGCTGAGCCAGTCGAGTTGCCGGGAGCTGTGGTGGACGGCGTGAAACGGCCACAAGCGCCTGCGATGGAACAGGCGGTGGATCCAGTAGAGGAGGAAGTCGCCGATGATGATAGCGGCCAGGCACTGGATCCAGAGGGGTGCGGTGCCGACTGGGCCGAAGCCTTTGAACTGGCCGTTTGCATCGAGGGCGTCGACGCCGCTGATGACGAGAGGTGTGAGGATAGCGATGGCGAGGGCGAGCACGGCGACGGCGGTGAGCCAACGGGTGACGATCTGATTGAAGACGGCGTGGACGACGTCGAGGAGGAGTTCGTGCTTTCTGGGCAACTGGCCGCGTTTATTGCCGAAGACGTGTTCGATGACACCGAAGACGAAGAGGAGGAAGAGGAGACTGACAACGGCTTGAAGGAGGGGTTGGAGCATGGTCCGGGGGAGGGAAGTGAGAAGTGTGAAGTGAGAAGTGTGAAAGGCTTGTGGGGGGGAGGGGGGAGAGGGCCGAGCGGGAGTTCGGCGTTCCCGGGGGCTGGTGGGGTGGGGAAATTTGCTGTTTGGGATTTGAGATTTGAAAAGAGCGCGGGGGCCGAGGGGGGCTCAGGCGAAGATGCGAAGGCGGGCGGGCCGGGTTACGGGAAGTGGGTGTTCATCATGGGATTTTAACGGTCAGGACAATGGCGACTGGGTAAAGAAAACTCTTGCGGATTCCTAGGGGAAAACCCATAAACGACCCCTTCCCCACGATGCATTGCGGCGTGTGGGAATTCCCTTTTGTTTTCGAACCCAGTCCAGTCCCTGACCAATGAGCGAGGAATCCGCCGAGCACCAAGAAGAACACGAGCAAGAAGCGCCGCCGGCAGAGCGGGTGCATACCCTTGGGCACGTGGACGAGTATCTGAGGCTCGGGCAGGAGTATCACTGTTCGGACATTCACCTTGCGACGTCGTCGAAGCCGATGTGGAGGCGGTTTGGACAGTTGCAGACGATCTGGGAGAATGCGGATGTTTTGAACAAGGCGGATTGCGAGCGTCTGGTGAACGGGTTTCTGGGGGAGAAGGAGATGAGGCGGTTGAAGGAGCGTGGGGATATTGACTTTGCGTATGCGACGCCGTTTGGACGGTTCCGGGCGTCGGTGGTGAAGCAGCGGCTGGGGTACGACATGGTGTTCCGGATCATCAACACGAACGTGCGGACGATGGCGGACCTTGGGTTGCCGAATTCGCTGAAGCCTTTGACGCAGTACCACAACGGGCTGGTCCTTGTGACTGGGTCGGTGGGGTCGGGGAAGTCGACGACGCTGGCGGCGTTGATGAATGAGATCAACCATGAGCGGAACGATCACATCATTACGCTGGAGGATCCGATTGAGTATGTGTTTGAGTCGGCAAGCTGCCACGTGAATCAGCGGGAAGTGCACACGCATACGGAGTCGTTTGCGGCGGCGTTGCGTGGGGCGTTGCGGGAGGATCCGGACGTGATCATGGTTGGTGAAATGCGGGATTTGGAGACGATTTCGCTGGCGATTACGGCGTCGGAGACTGGGCACTTGGTGCTTGGGACGCTGCATACTGGGTCTGCGGCGCGGACGCTGGACCGGGTTTTGGACGTGTTTCCGACGGACCAGCGGGATCAGATTCGGATCATGGTGAGCGAGTCTCTGCGCGGGATTGTGTCGCAGCAGCTGGTGCCGAGGGCTGATGGGAACGGCCGGGTGCTGGCGATGGAGTTGCTGGTGAACACGCCTGCTGTGGCGAACTGTATTCGGGAGGGGAAGACCTTCATGCTGCCTGGGATCATGCAGATCGGGAAGGCTTTGGGGATGATCACGATGGATGATTCGCTGAAGGATCTGTATGCGGCAGGGCTGGTGACGGCTGAGGACGCGTTGTTCCGTGCGATTGATCAGGAGCAGATGCGGAAGGACCTTAAAATCTGAGCGGGGCGAACAAGTAATTTTCAAATTTTCCGGCCATGGCCAAAATCGACGCACTTTTTCAAGAACTGATTGCCCGCAAGGGGTCTGACCTGCATATTTCGGAGGGGCAGCCTGCGAAGATCCGGGTGCACGGGGGGATTCATGCGATCCGGGAGGAGATCCTGACGCATGATGAGATGGAGAGCATGATGACTGAGATCTGCGACCAGCGGGCGTGGGATCGGTATGCGGCGAAGGGGGATTTGGATTTTGCGTATGAGATGGATGACGACAACCGGTTCCGGTGTAACTATTTCAAGCAGAACAAGGGGTATGGGGCGGTGTTTCGGATTATTCCGACGAAGATTGCGACGCTGGAGCAGTTGGGGATTCCGCCGATTGTGAAGCGGTTTGGGGAGATGCGGAGTGGTTTGGTGCTGGTGACTGGGCCGACTGGGTCTGGGAAGTCGACGACGCTGGCGGCGCTGATTGACTATGTGAATTCGAATTACAACCGGCACATCATTACGGTGGAGGAGCCGATTGAGTTTGTGCACCGGAACAAGCGGTCGATCATCACGCAGCGAGAGGTGCCGATTCAGACGCCGACGTTTGCGGACGGTTTGCGAGCGGCGTTGCGGGAGGATGCGGACATTGTGCTTGTGGGAGAGATGCGGGATTTGGAGACGATTTCGCTGGCGCTGACGGCTGCGGAGACTGGGTTGCTGGTATTTGGGACCCTGCATACGAACAATGCGCGGAAGACGGTGGACCGTTTGGTGGACGTGTTTCCGTCGGACCAGCAGTCGCAGGTGCGGACGATGCTGTCGGCGTCATTGCGTGGGGTGGTGGCGCAGTTGCTGATGAAGAAGGCTGATGGGAAGGGGCGGGTGGCGGTGAATGAGATTCTGGTGGCGACGCCTGCGGTGTCTGCGATTATCCGTGAGGGAGCGACGCAGAAGCTGACGGATGTGATTACCGGTGGGGCGTCGCTGGGGATGCAGTTTATGGACCAGGCGATCTGGGCGCAGCTGCAGTCTGGTGCGGTGACGCCGTTTGAGGCGTATATGAAGGCGATCGACAAGACGCGGTTCCGCAAGTTCCTACCGAAGGAGATGGCGGACACGATGAGTGATGGCTGAGAGAAGAGGGGAAATTCATGGTTGCCGACTGGGGCGGCCGTCCCTTAAATCCACCTTAGAAACTGTCCTCGAAATCCTCCTCAATTGAAATCATGAACGAAGCCGTCGTTACGGAAAAAGAGCTCCCGCAGGGGTATAAGAACACCTATGACAAGGCCGTGGCGGCCATCAAGATGAGCAACCACGGGTATGCCGTGGAGTTGCTGCTGAGCATATTGAAGGATGTGCCGGCGTTTCTGGATGGACGGCGGGTGCTACGTCAGATGGAGGTGACGGTGAATGGGGGGAAGAAGAAGTTTCTGGACACGAGTTCTGTGAAGCTGAGGAAGTCGGCGGCGACGGTGAAGAAGGATCCTGTGGCGGCGATCTTTGAGATTGAGGAAGTGCTTAAGGAGGATCCGATGAGCATGGCTGCGAATATGGCGTTGTTTGAGGCAGCGAATGCGGCGTCGATGCCGAGGACGGCGGCGTTTGCATTGGAGACGGCGTTGAAGGGCAAGCCTGGGGATACGAAGCTTGGGCATCGGCTGGCGGAGTTTCTGATGGCGCATGACGAACCGGAGCAGGCGATCAAGATCTACGAGCATATCCTGAAGCATGACAATGCGGATGGGGAGGCGCGGCGCGGGTTGACGAATTCGAATGCGCGTTTGTCGATGAAGCGGACGAAGCTGGACCAGGAGGGGACGAATTTCCGGTCACTGCTGAAGAGTTCGAAGGATGCGAAGCAGCTGGAGGACATGTCGCGGGTTGGTGCGACGAAGGATCAATTGCTGGAGCAGATTGCGCACCTTGCGCCTGAGTACGAGGCGAATCCGAACGACATCAACGTGGTGCGGAAGATTGCGGATCTGTATGAGCGGATGGAGGACTGGGAGCAATCGCTGTCGTATTTCAGCTGGGCGTATCAGTTGAGCAACGGGGATTCGGCGCTGGAGAACAAAGTGCACCGGATTCAGGACCGGCTGGATGAAATTCACATCAAGCAGCTGAGTGATTATCTGGAGGCGAATCCTGATTCTGAGGATGCGGAGGCGCGGCGGGCTGAGTTGGCGCATTTTGAGCGTCAGCGGAGTGAGAAGCTGGTGTCGGTGGCGAAGGAGCGGGTGGACCGGAATCCGACGGATCCTCAGTTGCGGTATGAATACGGGACCCATTTGTATGGGGCTGGGTATTCGCGCGAGGCGATTCCTGAGTTGCAGCGTGCGAAGAGCAATCCGCACATCCGGCACAAGGCGATGCTGATGCTGGCGCGGTGTTATGCTGGCGGGAAGATGTACGATCTGGCGTTCAACCAGCTGCAGGAAGCTGAGAAGGAGATGGTGACGATGGACAGCACGAAGAAGGAGCTGTTGTATGAGATGGGCGGGATGATGGAGCGTCAGGGCAAGCCGACTGAGGCTCTGGAGTATTACAAACAGATCTACGCGGTGGACTACGGGTACCGCGATGTGGCGGCGCGTGTGGAAGGTGCTTACGGTGGTTGAGACCACGCGATCGTTTCGAGATTAACGCGGAGGAATTCCCCGTCGCCGGACTTCAGGTAGAGCTGAGGAGTCTGGTTGGCGGGGAGTTTTTCTGTGGTGGAGTAGAGCCGGATGGGGCAGCCGGGGAGATTGGCAGCGAACATGCGGTCGTCGCGGCGTTTGAGGGTGGGGCCGCTGGCGGGGATGATGGCGAACTGGTGCTGGCCGAGGGAGAGGGTGGGGAGTGTTGAGTCGCGGGAGTGGAACGTGGAGTCACCGACTGCGGTGGGCCATGAGACGCGGAAGGTGGCGTGTTTTTGTGAGGCGGAGAGCCATGAGGCGGCGGCGACGGCGACGGCGAGGAGGGAGAAGAGCAGGAGGACGCGGCCGGGGGTGCCGCGGGGGGAGTTCCGGGGTTTCACGGGGCGGATGGGTGGCGGCGTGGTGTGAGGGCCCGCCGGGAGGGAGTTGGTTAGACCTCGTCGTCGCTATCGCCGTCGGCGGTCTGGCCGCGGAGTTTGGATTCGATGAAGACGTCGATATCGCCGTCCATGACGGAGGAGATGTTACCGGTTTTGCAGCCGGTGCGATGGTCCTTGACGAGTTGATAGGGTTGGAAGACGTAGGAGCGGATCTGGCTGCCCCATGCGATTTCGCCCTTCTGGTCGTAGCTGCGCTCGACTTCGGCCTTCTTTTTGTCTTCCTCGATCTGATAGAGTTTGGCTTTGAGCATGCCCATGGCGAGGTCCTTGTTTTTGCCCTGGGAACGTTCGTTCTGGCAGGCGACGACGACGCCGGAAGGTTTGTGGGTGATGCGGACGGCGGTTTCGACTTTATTGACGTTCTGGCCGCCTTTCCCGCCGGCGCGGTAGGTATCGACCTGGAGGTCGACGTCGCGGATTTCGATATTGATAGTGTCGTCGATTTCTGGGACGACGTCGATGCTGCAGAACGACGTGTGGCGACGACTCTGGGAGTCGAAGGGGGAGATCCGGACGAGGCGGTGGACCCCGCGTTCGTTCTGGAGGTAGCCGTAGGCGTAGGGTCCGGAGACCTTCATGGTGACCGAGCGGAAGCCTGCGCCTTCACCTTCTGTGAAGTCGATCATTTCAGCGGAGAGCCCGTGACGGTCGGCCCAGCGAGCGAACATGCGGTAGAGCATTTCGGCCCAGTCGCAGGCCTCGGTGCCACCTGCGCCGGCGTGGACGGTGAGGAAGGCGTTGGAGTTGTCGAGACCTCCGCTCATGAGCGTGAGGATTTCGAAGTCTGCGATGGCGCGGGTGAGTTTGGGGAATTCGTCGCGGGCTTCGACGCGCATGGAGGGGTCGGAGTCTTCTGCGGCGAATTCGAGGAGGACGTCGAAGTCGTTGAGGCGAGCTTCGAGTTTGCGGAAGGTTTCGATTTTCTGGCCGACGACGGCGCGATCGGAGCTGACGGCTCTGGCTAGGGAGGCGCGGTCCCAGAAGTCCGGGGCGGACATTTTCTGCTCGAGTTCCGCGAAGCGGGTTTCAAGGGCAGGCAAGTCAAAGATACCTCCGGAGTTCGCCCAGGCGCGCATGGAGCGCGGTGGTGTCGAACGCCTGGAGGTCGATGGTCAGAGCGTTGGTATTAGGTTCCATGGAGAGAAGAGCGGGCACAGAGGAGCCGGAGAGGTGGACTGCAAGTGGGGAGTTGGGAATTCAGGGGACGTTGCAGGTCAGGAGGAGGCGGGGGCTTGGGAAGGGGAGGAAGCTGGGGAAGCTGGGGAAGTGGAGCGGGAGCGTTGCCAGCCTGGGAAGGCGAGGCCGACGAGGAGAGCGGAGAGGGCGAGGAGGATGAGGATTTCGATGACGGAGAGCCCTTTGGAGGAGTGGCGTGGGGCGGTCATGAGGGGCGGGCTGGTTTGGGCGGAGGTTCGCCTGTGGGGAAGATTTCGGGGATGCGGGCATCGTGGTGATCGCGCATCCATGACCAGAGTTTATCCTTCATGGAGGAGAAGATTTCCGGGTAGAGCGGAGCGACATTGGTGGTGCAGCCGGGGTCGTTGCGGAGGTCGTAGAGACGGACGATGTCGAAGCGCTGGCCGGGGGTGAAGACGAGTTTCCAGTGTTCGGTGCGGAGGGCGCGTTCCTTGTGCTGGAGGGCTGGGGCGGAGAACTGGGGTTTGAGGGCGAAGCGGCCGTCTGGTGAGGGAGTGGCGGTGACGGGGAGTTCGGCGGGAGGGGAGGCGAGGGGGGATTCGCCGGGGATGGAGCGGGTGGGGAAGAGTTGAGCGGATTCGGAGAAGGCGGCGAGGCCGAGGGAGGGTGTGCCAGCGACGTAGGGCTTGAGGCTGACGCCTTCCATGGAAGGGGAAGAGGGTAGGCCGCAGAGGTCGAGGAGGGTGGGGGCGAAGTCGATGGTGCGGACGAGGTGGGGAATGGCGGCGGGGGTGGTGGTGCCGGGGAGGTGGAGGATGGCTGGGACGTGGAGGGATTCCTCACCGGTGCAGCTGGCACCTGAGCCGAGGGAGCGGAGGTTTTCGAGGAGTTCGACCCCGTGATCGCCGGTGACGAGGACGATGGTGTGGTCCCATGCGCCGGAGTCGCGGAGTTTGGCGATGACCCTTGTGACGCAGTCGTCGAGCCGGTTGATGCCGCCGGCGTAGAGGGCGCGGACGAATTCTTTATCGCGCGGGGAGAGAGGGGAGGCGTTGGGATTGGCGGCTAGGTTCTGGATCCATGTATCCGGGTTGAAGCCGAGAGAGCCGAGCTGGTGGTTGAGACCGTTGCGGCGGAGTTGTCTGGGGCTGTTAGTGAAGGGGAGACGGGTGCAGGAGTAGTAGACGGTCCAGAAGAACGGAGGCGCGTCGGCGGGTCGGGAGTCGAGGCGTTGGACGACGCGGTCGGTGGTTGATTCCGGGCTGATGAGCGTGGCGCTGCGGGCGAGGGTAGGGAGGAGGGAGCGGCCGAGAGGTGAGAGGAGCCAGAGCGGGAGGATGGGGTGGGCGGCGCAGAGTGATTCGCTGAGGACGGCCCGGGCGCAGCCGCCGTCGGCGGTTTCGATGGAGTCGAAGCCGAGGGGGAGGGAGTCGAACATGCCGGCCCCGGCGTCGCCGAGGACTGCGGTTTCGTAGCCGTGGCTGCGGAGGGCGAGGGCGAGGCTAGGGGAGGATGGGGAGAGGTCTGACGGGGAGGGGAAATCGTGGCGGAGCCCGTGGGTGTGGGGGTATTGGCCGGTTAGGAGGGAGGCCATGCCGGGGACGCTGCCGTTGATGGGTGCGAAGCATTGGCGGAAGCTAACGCCTTTGTCGGCGAGATGGCGGAGGGTTGGGGCGAGCTGGTCCGTGGAGTCTGGGCCTGCGAAGTCGGCGCGGAGGGAGTCGCTGGCGATGACGAGGACGTTAGGGCGTGAGGGGGTTGGGGCGGGAGTGGGGGAGTCGTCTGGAAGGGGAGCGGAGGCGAGTTGGAGGGCTCCGAAGGAGGCGGCGACGAGGGCGGAGGCGGTGGCGGCGTTGGTGCCGTCGCTCCATGCTGGGCGGAGACGGCGGAGGGCGCGGACGAGGTACCACGAGGCGCTGAAGGCGGCGGCGGTGATGGGGAGGGCGCGGAGGAGGAAGGGGAGGGTGCGGTTGCGGAGCCAGTCGGGCGCGAGTTGCTGTAGTGAGAAGTACCAGTGATTGGCGTCCATGCCTTGCATGAGCCATGGTTTGAACTGGACCATGGAAGCGGAGGCGATGAGCGCGGCGAGGGAGCAGAGGAGGAACGTGCGCCATGCGACGCTCCATGAGGAGGGGCGAGGGGCGGACCAGATGGAGACGAGCGGGTGGAGGAGGAGGGCGAGGAGGACGCTAGCGGGGAGGTGTGCGAGGAAGAAGACGGAGGCGTGGCCGCGGATGATATCGGAGCGGATGGCGGCGGAGGCCATGCCATCGAAGCCTGCTTTGGCGACTGGCCAGAGACTGATGAAGGAGAGGAGACCGCCGGCGAACTGGAGGGTTTGCCAGATCAGGACGAAGGCGAGCACGCGAGGGAAGATCCGCGAGGTGGGAGGCGGAGAAGTGCGGTCGGGCGTGGTCATGGGCGGGGCTGCGGTTAAGTGTCCCGCGGGGCGGTTGATTGCAACGGCAATCGGGGAGCAGGAGGTGTGCCCTTGGCGTGTGGTGAGTGGGGTTCGAGGAGCCTGCGGCAGGAGGGTTTGCGGGCTAGGACCACGGATTTCGCGGATGGGAGTGGATCGGCGGCGGCAGAAAAAGAAAAACCCCCTTCCGGCCCTGTGGCCGGAAGGGGGAACCTGAACAAAACAACCTAACAGACTAAACGGATCGAATCAGAAGGAGACGCTGAGTTTCACGCCGCCGTAGACATCGTTTCTGCCTTTGACCGTGTTGATCTGGTCGCGGGCATCGAGGGAGAAGTTTCCGGCGATGTATGGGGTGAGGATCGCGCTCTTGGTGAGTTGGATGGGAGCGGAGAGGGCGACACGGACGTGGGTCCAGCCGTCATCGACGCCGGTGACTTGGGTGTAGGTGTAGTAGTCGATGCCATAGCCGATGGCGGCGGCTGGGACGAGAGTGAGCCAGTTGTTGACCTTGACTGGGTAGTCGAAGGCGGCTTCGATGTACTGGCCGTCGATTTTGAAGTCGTACCAGTAACCGACGGTGGCGTTGAGGCCGAACAAGGATTTGGCGACGGTGAAGCCGAGGTCCTGGGCACCTGTGATGGTGGAGTCCGGGGCGTTGGGGAATCCGAAGGTGGTGCCGTCGACGGAACCGGAGAAGGTGTCGAAGAAGTTGTAGTAGGTGTAGACGAGGCCGAGTTTAGCGAAGCCAGCGTCGTAGGAGAGGCCTGCGAAGAGGTCGAGTTCGGAGTATTCGAAGGAACCAGGGACGTCGGTGTCGACGGAGGAAGTGTAGAGGGCGCCGGGTGTGAGGGTGAGTTTATCGGCGAGGGGGATACTGAGGGTGGCACCGGTCCAGACGTTGTTGCTGGAGAACCAGAGACCGCGGAAGTAGTATTCGGAGTCGTAGCCGGCTTCGAGGGTCATGCCGACGGAGTCGAAGAGACCGACAGTTTCTGCTGGTGGCGGGACTGGTACTGGGCCTTTAGGGGCGGTGGTGGTGGTGGTGCCTGCGACAGCGGACGCGGCGAGCATCAGGGAACCGGCGGCGCCGGCTGCGAGGGAACGGAACGTGAGTTTGGTCATTGGTGGTTTGGTTGTGGACTGGGCTCCGGGGAGACAGGCCGATGGTTTGCTGCCCGCCGTAATGGC
>JAIXPK010000294.1 GCA_027486335.1 Verrucomicrobiaceae bacterium
CCGGCACGCACTGCTCCGCACCACCAGCAAATCCCCAGTCGTCTTCACCGGCGCAAACCGCACCCGCGGCACCTCAATCGCCGCCGCCCCGTCAAAACTCTCAATCGCCGCTCCCATCGCCGTCTCCAGTTGATAGACCTTCGGACTCTTCCCATCCCGCGGATCCGCCGTCTTCTCGTTCCGGATCATCGGCAGCGGAATCATCCCACCCCCGGCCTCCAGCGCTTCCTTCAACCGGTCCAGCCTCACCCACAGATTGTTCGTGTTGAAATACCGGTGCCGCCCCGTGTCCTGAAACGCCGCCTCATCCTCCGCCGGACACTGCGCACTCTCCCGCAGTACCAACCGCCCGTCCCGCCGCCGCCGCGCCAGATGCCCCCCCTTCCGGTCCGCCTCCGTCCGCCTCGTCACCTCCATCGCAAACGGAACCCCGCTCTCCGCAAACCACGCCAGCAGCGCCGGATCCAGCGTCGCCCCCAGATTGTCCGCATTCGACACAAACGCATACACAATCCCCTCCCCAAGCAACCGATCCAGCCACCCGCTCCCCGCAAGGCTCGCATACAAATCCCCATGCCCCGGCGGGCACCACTCCAACTCCGGCTGCCCCGGCCACTCCAGCGGCGTCAGATCCGCCACCAGCACCTTCGGCACCCGGTTCTGCATCAGCTCAATCTCTGCACCTCCGCCCAACTCAGGATACTTCGCCAGAAACCCAAGGGTGTCCTCCGAAGTCGAAAAACTGTTCATGAACAATACCCGCGGCACCGCTCCCTCACCCGCATTCCCCCGCAACAGCAGCATCTGCTTCGCAATCAGATCCAGAAACGTCAGCCCATCCCGCACCGTCAGCAGGCTCTTCGCCTTCTCCAATCCCATCCCCGTCCCCAATCCCCCGTTCAGCTTGATCACCACCGTCCGCCGGATCAACTCCCCGAACCGCCCCGCCTCAGGCACCGCCAGCTCCCCAGCCCGCGGCAGCTCCACCACCGGCTCCAGCTCCGCCTCCCCCATCAATCCAGTCTCCCGTCGCTGCAACGCACGGTAATTCCCCTCAAACGCCCGCACCGCCGCGTCACTCAAACCAGCCGCACGCATCTTCTCCCCAAACACCCCAAATGGATCAGTTTCACTCATGCCCGCTGCCTATACCGCCACCCGCCCGACGTCAACGCCCGTCACTTTCAACCTCCACAGCGGCACGCCTTCTGCACTCCCCTCGCCTCCACCACGCCACCCAATCCGTAATCCGTTGACGCGGGTTTCCCCTCCCGCCTATTCATTCTTCCCATGACCCGCCCCTTTTTGCACCCGCGGACAGCCCTCCTGAGCGCACTGCTCTTCGCACCCCTCCTCCACGCCGCTCCGCTCATCACGGAATTCATGGCCAGCAACCAAACCGGCATCACCGACGAAGACGGCGACCGCCCGGACTGGATCGAAATCCACAACCCCGACCTCACCCCCGTCGACCTCGGCGGCTTCCACCTCTCCGACGACATCGCCCGCCCCACCCGCTGGACCTTCCCGGCAGGCACCACCCTCCAGCCAGGTGCCTACCTCGTCGTCTTCGCCAGCAACAAAAACCGCTCCACCCCCGGCCAACCCCTCCACACCAACTTCAGCCTCTCCGCCGCCGGCGAATACCTCGCCCTCCTCTCCCCAGGCGGCTCTCCCGTCCTCAACGAATGGAACCCCTTCCCACCCCAGAACGGCGACATCTCCTACGGCCTCCTCGCTCCCACCTCCGGTTCCCTCAGCACCTTCTTCAATACCCCCACCCCCGGCGCGCCTAATAACTCAGCAGACGCTCCCGCCGAACGCGTCCGATTCACCCCGGCCAGCTCCACCTTCAGCTCCGGCACCCCCATCAACGTCGGCCTCTCCACCATTTCCCCCACCGCCGTCATCCGCTTCACCACCAACCGCTCCCGCCCCATCGGCACCAACGGCGTCACCGGCACCTTCTCCGCCGCAGCCGCCACAGACATCTGCACATGGACCAATCACCCGCTCCGCCCCAATGACATGGTCCGGGTCACCGGCCCAGCCCCCCTCACCAACGCCACCAACTACTTCGTCACCGTCCTCGGCCCCGATACCTTCAAACTCGCCATCGAACCCGGCGGCCCTCCCATCGACCTCACCACCAGCGGCAGCTTCACCATCCGCCGCGAGGCCACCCTCGCCTCCGCCGCCACCACCGACATCTTCACCGCCCAATCCTCCCACGGCTTCTTCAACGGCGACCCAGTCCAGCTCTCCAGCACAGGCACCCTGCCGGGAGGCACCGACGCCACCACCACCTACTACGTCGTCATTCTCTCCGCCACCACCTTCCGCCTCTCCACCTCCCCCACCCTATCCCCTATCGTCGACGTCACCACCGCCGCCACCGGCATCCTCACCGTCTTCCGTACCCCCTCGCCAGTCTTCACCACCCCCATCCCAGTCACCCTCAACACCAGAATCCGCGCCCAGGCCTTCGAACAAGGTCGCCCTCCCGGCCCCATCGTCGGCGAAATGTACTTCGCCCTCGACGCCAACGCCCGCAACCTCACCTCCCCGCTCCCGCTCGTCCTCTCCCACACATGGAACACCGCCATGAACGACAACGTCGTCGTCGATTGCCAGGTCATGATCTTCGAACCCAAGGCCCCGGACAACCTCTCACGCCTGACTAACACGCCCGACCTCGCCGCCCCCGGCACCATCGAACGCCGCGGCTCCTCCACCGCTGCCGACCCCAAATACTCCGTCGCCATCGAACTCCAGGACGAAAACGGCATCGACCGCAATCTCTCACCCCTCGGCCTCCCCGCCGAATCCGACTGGATCATGCACGCTCCCTATCAGTTCGACCGCTCCATGATGCACAACGACCTCATCTACCGTCTCAGCAACGACGCCGGTCGCTACGCACCCCGCACAAAGTTCGTCGAACACATCCACAACGTCCAGTCCCTCTCCAATACCATCGAAGGCAGTCTCACAGGCACCGACTACTTCGGCGTCTACAGCTTCATGGAAAAAATCACCCGCGGCAACAACCGCGTCGATGTCGAAAACATCACCATCACCGACAACACCGCCCCAGCCATCCAAGGCGGCTACATGTTCAAAGTCGACCGCCTCGACGCCGGCGAAACAGGCATCACCCCCCTCGCCGGTCAGAGCTTCGGCGGCGTCGGCACCATGGGCGCCGGCGACAACCTCATGGCATGGGTCAACCCGCGCGAAATCTCCCCCGATCCCTTCAAACGCGTCACCGCCGCCCAGAGCAACTGGCTCCGCGGCCACATCGGCACAGCATGGGCCACCCTCAGCGGCCCTAACTTCATGGACCCGGTCAACGGCTATGCCAGATTCTGGGACCCCGCAGCCATGATCGATCACCACATCATCAACACCGCCACCAAAAACGCCGACGGCATGCGCCTCAGCGCCCACTGGCACAAACCACGCTTCGGCAGAATCACCGCAGGCCCAGCATGGGACTTCGACCGCGCCCAGGGCTCCACCGACACCCGCGACTTCAACTGGGGCACATGGCGCGGCGACACCGGCGACCTCGGCACAGACTTCTTCCACTACCCGTGGTACAACGAAATGTTCCGCGACCCCAACTTCTGGCAGCAGTGGATCGACCGCTTCCACCAGCTCCGCCTGTCCTCATGGTCCACCGCCGCAGTCCACGCCCGCATCGACGAATTCGCCAGTTCCCTCAACCCAGGCAACGCCGCAGGCACCCCAGCCAAACGCACCGCCACCCGCTGGTCCGCCAGCGCCCCGCGCGCCTCCGGCAGCAACACCACCATCACTAACAATACATTCAACGGTCAGTTCACCGGGGAAATCGCATGGCTCAAACACTGGTGGGCCAGCCGCCTCAGCTTCATGGACAATCAGTTCATCCGCCCAGCCACTACCACCCCCGCCCCCGGCCCGGTCCCCGCCGGCACCTCCATCACCCTCGCTTCCCCTAGCACCACCACCCCGGGCGTCCGCATCTTCTACACCACCAACGGCACAGACCCGCGCCCCCGCGCCACCACCACCATCCCCACCGGCGGCTCCTACATCCTCGCAGACACGCTCCTCTCCGACATCAGCCCGGTCCGAGCCATCGTCCCGACGTCCGCCACCACCGGCGGCACCTCCAATCAGTGGCGCGGCGCAGACCTCAACAGCAACGGCGATAACACCGACGACTTCGACGACTCCTCATGGTTCACCAACGCCCCCGGTACCACCAACGGGGTCGGCTACGACGACGCCTTCGCCGTCGGCGCCATCGACTTCCAGCCGTTCTTCAACCTCCGCTGGAACTCCCCCACCTACTTCGAATCCAACGCCACCCCGCCTGGCATCTCCCCCGTCGCCGCCACCAATGTCATGCGCTCAGGCACCATCAACGGAACCACCTACGCCGGCAACCAGTCCTGCTACCTCCGGCTCCCCTTCACCCTCACAGCTGCCCAGATGGCCAATGTCAAAGCCGGTAATCTCCTCCAGCTCCAGATTCGCAGCGACGACGGCTTCGTCGCATGGATCAATGGCACCGAACTAACCGCCGGACGCCGCAACGCCCCAGCCACCACCTCCCTGACCTTCAGCTCCGCCGCCACCGCCGTCACCACCGACGCCGCCGCCACTTCCTTCACCAACTTCGACGTCTCAGCCGCTCTCAGCTCCCTCCACATCGGCAAAAACATCCTCGCCATCCACGGCCTCAACAGTGGCCTCGCCGGCGATGACTTCCTCCTCGGTGCCAAACTCATCATCCAATCCCTCAACCCTCCCTACAACCCAGCCGTCAACCCGGCCGCCACCGCCTACTCCTCCCCCATCACCATCACCCAACCCACCCAGGTCTTCATTCGCACCCTAACCCCCGCACGCCCCAGCGACCCGCCCACCCAGTCCGGCGGCGGCATCGGCACCGTCCCCAACGGCTCCAGCTGGAGCGCCCCCACCATCGCCTTCTTCTTCCCAGGCGCTGTCCCCGCCTCCCAGGCCTCCCTCCAGATCTCCGAAGTCCTCTACCACCCGGACTCCCCCACCCAAGCCGAGATCACCGCAGGCTTCACCAACTCCAACGACTTCGAATTCATCCGGCTCACTAACACCGGCACCACCCCAGTCGACCTCACCGGCATCTTCTTCTCCGATGGGGTCCAGTTCTCCGCCCCCGATGGCCTCCAGAACTGGCTCCCACCAGGCGCTTCCGTCGTCATCGTCGAAAACCGCGCCGGCTTCACCTCACGCTACGGCACCACCTTCACCATCCTCGGCGAGTACAGCGGCGACCTCAGCGACGCCGGCGAAACCATCACCCTCAACGACCGCTCCGGAGCCATCATCTCCTCCTTCACCTACGACGACGCCAACGGCTGGCCCACCGCCGCCGACAACGGCTACTCCCTCATCCTCACCGGCCCCAACCCTGCCCTCCCCTCTAGCTGGATCGCCTCCCTCGACCCCGGCGGCTCCGGCGTCTCCTCTTTCGCCTCGTGGCGCTCCCGCTACTTCTCCGACGCCTCCGGCAACCCAGACGCCGACCCGGACGCAGACGGCCTCAACAACTTCGGCGAATACGCCTTCGCCACCAACCCTCGCTCCCCAGGCACCCGCGAAGCCGCCCTCGCCACGCTCATCCCCGGCCCCCCTCAGGACCTCTCCATCCGCCGCCGCGCCGCCACCACCGATGTCCGCTGGTCCTTCGAATCCTCCGACTCCACCGCCCCGCCATGGACCACCCTCCCCGGCGACCCGGTATCCATCACCCCAGTCGGCGACGGCACCGAATCCGCCACATGGCGCAGCCCCACCACCACTGCCCCTCGCCGCTTCCTTCGCATCCGCGCCTCCACTCCTTAGAAGCCGGTTGAAAGTCCCGCTCAGGGACCGCGGCAAGCCTGCTTCCACAAGGCAAGGCAATCCAACTCGCGTGGCTCGGAACCTTCTCCCAACCAGCTGCCGGTCCCGCCCCGTCAACTCGCTCCTCATCCCAACCCAACTCCCTTAACTTTCCTTCACAAGTCGTCGACCTGGTTGAACTTTCCCAGCCCTGCGGCTTCTTCAGACCCAGCTCCGCTCCTTCGCACCCACCCCGTCAGTTCCCCTGACGCGTCCCTCCATCACCGCTCACTTCATGAAAATCCTCGTCGTCGAAGATGAACCCCGCACCGCTCAGGCCCTCGAACTCGGCCTCACCGAATGCGGCTATGAAGTCACCATCACCCACCGCGGCGATGACGCCGTCGAACTCATCTGCACCAGCGCCTTCGACGCCGTCGTCATGGACATCATGCTCCCAGGCGTCGACGGCCTCACCGCCGTCAGAACCCTCCGCCAGCGCAGCAACAGTACCCCCATCCTCCTCCTCTCCGCCCGCGGCGAAGTCAATCAACGCATCGAAGGCCTCAACGCAGGTGCCGACGACTACGTCGCCAAACCCTTCGCCATGGGCGAAGTCGTCGCCCGCCTCCAAGCCCTCACCCGCCGCGGCGGCGAAGCCCGCGCCATCCTCCTCCGCGTCGCCGACCTCACCCTCGACGTCGCTTCCCGCGTCGCCTCGCGCAACGGCAGACAAATCGACCTCAGCGCCCGCGAATTCAAACTCCTCGAAGCCCTCATGCGCAACCAGGGCACCGTCTGCCCGCGCTCCATGCTCCTCCAGGAAGTCTGGGAATACGACTTCGACCCCGGTACCAACCTCGTCGACGTCTACATCCGCAAACTCCGCGAAAAAGTCGACAACGACTTCGACAGGCAACTGCTTCACACCGCACGGGGAATAGGGTATCTTATCCGTGAATGACCCGACCCGACGACCCCTCATCTACCCCGCCCCCAAGCGGTACCGCCTCGCTCCAGCGCAGGCTCACCTTCATCCACTTCACTCTCTTCAATATCGCGATCCTCATCACGATATTCTTCGCATGGCATGACTTCTACATGGAACACGATAACAGTGTTCCCGAACCAGAGGTCTCCCCAGTCACCCGCCTCAGCGAAATCGTCCTCCGCTCCATCTTCCCTCTCGCCGTCCTCGATATCACCAGCTGGCTCCTCATCCGCAGCACGTTCCGCCCTATCCAGAACCTCATCACCGCCGCGGAAAAAATCACCACCGACAACCTCCACTTCCCTCTGCCCGTCACCGGTCGCGGCGACGAAGTCGACCGGCTCGCATGGGTCCTCAACAGCCTCACCGCAAGGCTCGACCAGTCGTTCCAGCGCATCCGCGGCTTCACCCTCCACGCCTCCCACGAACTCAAAACCCCGCTCACCATCCTCCACACAGGCTTCGAACGCGCCCTCCTCAACCCCTCTCTCCAGGAAAACGAACGCGAACAACTCCTCGCATGGCAGGACGAAACCCTCCGCCTCAACCGCATCGTCTCAGGCCTCTCCCTCCTCACCAAAGCCGACGCCCATCAGGTCGAACTCCGCCCGGAACCCGTCCGACTCGACTTCCTCGTCAATGACCTCGCCGAAGACGTCGATGTCCTCGGCCACGCCGACCGCCTCAAAATCTCCGTCGACGCCACCGTCCCAGTCACCGTCCACGCAGACCGCCACAGGCTCCGCCAGCTCCTCCTCAACCTCGCCGACAACGCCGTCAAATACAACCTCCCCGGCGGCTCCGTCCACATGTCCGCCAAACGCGTCGGCAAAGACGCCATCATGGAAATCTCAAACTCCGGCATCGGTATCTCCGAGGATTCCCTCTCTCACATCTTCGACCGCTTCTACCGCGGCCCAGAAAACCAAAGCCGCATGATCGAAGGCTCCGGCCTCGGTCTCAGCATCGCCCAGTGGATCGCCGAGGCCCACGGAGGCTCGCTCGTCGCCACCTCCGTCAATGGCCTCACCACCCTGACTCTCAGGCTCCCGGCCATCTGACCCCCCGGCACCGCGCATCGCCACCCCGCACGATGCCTTGCGCTCCCACCACGCCCACCGCACTGTCGCCCCGCGCTCAATCGGCACGCCTCCGTCCCTCCGATGGTTTCCCCCTCCCCTCCCCAACACACTCCACGCCGTTTCCCCTGCCGGAGATGCGGCACCCGCATCGAGATCCCCTCTCTACCTCACGGCACCCTCGCCAACTGCCCAGTCTGCACCGCCTCCTTCACCACTCCCAACATTCCTCCTCCTCCCCAGGCCACTCACACCCAGCTCACGCCCAAGCCCACACCCGCATCGCCCCAACCTCCCACGGCCCCACCACCGAGATCCTTCAGCCCGTGGCTTGAACTCATCGTCGCCGCAGCCTCCATCGCCGCCCTCACCGCCGCCGCTCGCTACCTCTCCCCGGACCGATCCCCACCCGCACCCGTCAACGCCCTCGCCGACCAAACACTCGCCCCAGCCGACCGCCTCCGCCGATCCGAAGCCCTCGCCCTCGCCGAAGCCTGCATCCGCCGCTACGCCGCAAGCAACGACGCCGACCGCGCGTCACTCTCGTCCTCCCCAAACCTCCCAGCTCCCGCTCTCCCTCTCGATACCTTCGCCAACGGTCTCGCCCTCAATTCCTACCACCGGCTCCCAGGCTCCGACCGCTACCTCATCACCCTCAAAGCCGCGCCCTCCGGCCTCCTCCTCACCGTCGCTGAATCCCCTGACGGTCCCCGCCTCGACTCCATCTCCCTCGCCCGGCAACTGCCCCCAGCCACCACCACACCATGATCGTCACCGTCCGCCCCGCCCCGCGCCACGGCTCCCCCTTCCAGCTCGCCTCCCCACCCGTCGACGCCGCAGGCATCGCCGACCGCACCGCCGTCTTCACCAGACGTAGCATCAAAAACGACGCCAAATCCTCAGGCCTCCGCCTCGCCGTCTCCATGATGGACCTCACCACCCTCGAAGGCATGGATACTCCCGGCAAAATCCGCCACCTCTGCGCCAAAGCTCGCCAACCCATGCCCTCAGCCGCTGACTGCCCTCCCGTCGCCGCCGTCTGCGTCTACCCTCCCTTCGTCAAAACCGCCGTCGCAGCCCTCTCCGGTTCCTCCATCCGCACCGCCAGCGTCGCCACAGCCTTCCCCAGCGGCCAGGCACCCCTCAAATTACGCCTCGAAGAAACTCGCACCGCCGCCGGCGACGGAGCCGACGAAATCGACATGGTCATCAACCGCGGTGCCTTCCTCTCCGGTGACTACGGCCGCGTCTTCGACGAAATCGCCGCCGTTCGCGACGCCTGCGGCAACGCCCACCTCAAGGTCATCCTCGAAACCGGCGAACTCCAATCCCTCGACAACGTCCGCCTCGCCAGCGACCTCGCCATCCGCGCCGGCGCTCACTTCATCAAAACCAGCACCGGCAAAATCCAGCCCGCCGCCACCCTCGCCGTCACCCTCGTCATGCTCGAGGCCATCCGCGACCACTTCATCTCCACAGGCACAATGATCGGCATGAAACCCGCCGGCGGCATCCGCTCCGCGAAAGAAGCCCTCCAATACCTCGTCATGGTAAAGGAAACCCTCGGCGCCGCATGGCTCTCCCCAGATTGGTTCCGCTTCGGAGCCAGCAGTCTCCTCACCGACGTCACCCTCCAACTCGCCAAATCCCTCGACGGTGCCTACCAGCGCGCCTCCGACTTCTCTCTCCCCTGACCACCTCCGACAAACCCCTCACACTAACCCCACCCCACACCCCCATGAAACCCATCCTCCTCTCTCTCCTCGCCTCATCCTCCCTGCTCCTCGCCCAGGACACCCCCTTCAACGGCAAGGACACCTCCGGCTGGGAACTCAAGAAAAAAGACAGCGCCACCACCTCCGGCTGGGCCGTCGGCACCCCCTCCCTCAACGCCGCCAACCCTGCCATCTTCGACGTCAAACCCGGCGGCGATGCCCTCGTCAATGCCGTCTCCGGCCACGGCAAAGGCCTCGATGTCTTCTCCACCGCCAAGTGGGGCGATGTCCGCCTCGAAGTCGAAGTCATGGTCCCCAAAGGCTCCAACAGCGGCATCTACCTCATGGGCGAATACGAGGTCCAGGTCTTCGACAGCTTCGGCAAAGCAGACCCAGGCCCCGGCGACATGGGCGGCCTCTACGGCGCCAGCGCCCCCAAAGTCAACGCCTCCACTGCCCCAGGCTCATGGCAGAAATACGTTATCGAATTCCGCGCCCCGCGCTTCGACGCCTCCGGTAAAAAAACCGCCAACGCCAAATTCGTCAAAGTCGAACTGAACGGCAAAATCCTCCACGAAAACGTCGAAATGCAGGGCCCCACCCCCAGCGGCGTCTCCGGCAAAGAAGCACCAACCGGCCCCATCATGTTCCAGGGCGATCACGGCCCCGTCGCCTTCCGCGCCCTCAAAATCTCCCCGCTGAAATAACCCCTCAGCCCCTCCCTCTCCTCAACGGCTGTCTCAGCGCGCAATGCGCCGGGCCAGCCGTTGATTGTATCGGATCGACGCCCTCAAATCCTTGATCCGGCCCACAATCGGCCGAAACGGCCGCAGCACTTCCTGCACCGCAGGATCTCGGCTGTCCAGATGCCGGCCCAGATACTGCCCAATCACAAAACTGATCTCCCCCTTCTTCGTCTCCACCGCCCCAATCCGCGCCGACAACTCCGCAATCTGCTTCGACCGCTTCCCAATCGACGACACCAATTCCGTCGTCTCAGCCTTCAATCGCTCCCGCCGCGCCGTCGTCTCCTTGTCAATCTGCAGCACCCCATGCTCAAGCCGCTCCACATCACTCTCCCGCCGCGTGATCTCCTCCAGATCCTTCGCATGCTCGTCACGCAACCGCGCCAGCACCACCCGCGTCTTCTCCACTTCCGCCCCATACTCATCCCCACGCTTCAGCAGCACATCCAGCTTCGCCTTCATGCTCGAAAACCGCCGCCGCGTCTCCGCATCCCGCTGCTTCACCTCCTCCACCCCATCCATGATCTCCGCAGCCTTCTCCATCAACTCCGTCCGCCGCACCTGAATCGCCTCAATATCCTTCTCCGCCTCCTCCTCAATACTGTACAGCCGGTCCTGCGCCTCGTCATTCTCCACCTCCAGCCGCTCGGACTCCGTTACCATCGCCGCCTGCCGCTCGTCCAGATCCTTCAACTGCCAGTACTCCCCCGACATCTCCTCAATCCGTTCCATCGCCGGCCACGCCAGCTTCCCAAGCAAATCCTGCGCCTCCGCCAGTAACTGCGTCTCCCGCGTCACCGCACTCCACCGCGCCCGCTCCTGCTTGATGCCGAATTGCCACGCAAGGCGGCGCATGAAGAATCCTATGGCGTTCATCCGGGGTCTGAAATCGGTAAAAAAAGAGTAGCTGAAGAGCACCCAGTATCACCCGGCCCGCGCCCCGCTGTCAAACAGCATTAGCCTCTCTCCGCTCTCTCATCCACAACGCTTTCGTCACGCCCACAAGTGCGACGCCACACTGTCCGCCACATACTTCCCCCGCTCCGTCAGCACCAGCCTCCCTCCCTCCTCCCTCGTCAACCCTTCCGCCGTCGTCTCCTCAGCACGCGCCATCTCCGGCAGATAACCGCAATCCACGCCCCGCGCCGTCCGCAACTCCAGCGCAATCCGCTCGCAACCCCACGCACTCTCATCCAGCTCCTCCACCGTCGCAGGCTGCAGCACCGTCAGCCCCCCAAGCGCCCGCTCCATATACAACACCGTATTCTCAAGGTTCTTCCACCGCCGCCGCGCCACCGTCGACACCGCCCCAGGCCCAATCCCAAGATAATCCGCCCCAGCCCAGTACCCCTGGTTGTGCCGCGACTCATACCCAGGCCGCGCATAATTCGAAATCTCGTAATGCACCATCCCCGCCGCCGCCGTCCGCTCCATCACCTCACGGAAATACGCCTCGTCCACCACCTCGTCCCGACCATACTCCCCTCGCTGAAACCGCTCGAAAAATGCCGTGTCCTCCTCGTACGTCAGATTGTACGCCGACACATGGTCCGGCCCTGACGCCAGCGTCCGATCCAAGGTCTCCCGCCAAGACTCAATCGTCTGCCCGGGCACGCTGAACATCAGATCCACATTCACCGCCTCAAAACCAGCCCCACGCAGCACACGCCACGCCTCCTCCGCCTCCGCAGGACTGTGATCCCGCCCCAGCGTCGTCAGCACCTCCGGATCCCACGACTGCACCCCCAGACTCACCCGCGTCACCCCCGCCTCCCGCAGCACCGCCGCCTTCCGCTCCGTAATCGTCCGCGGATTCACCTCCACCGTCCACTCCACCCCTCGCCCAATCCCAGCCACCCTCACAAACTCAGGCAACCATCGCTCAAGGTGTGCCGCACTGATCAGCGTCGGCGTCCCCCCCCCGAAATACACGGTCTCAATCGCCCGCTCCCCGGACCGGTCCGCCTCCAGCTCCGCCGTCAGCGCCCTCAGAAACGCCGCCGTGTCCGTGCTCCCAGGCTCATGCTTGTAAAAAGAACAGTACGGACAGATCCGGTGACAGAAAGGAATGTGAACATACAAATGCCGGATCATCGTCTCATTTCATTCAGTTCCCCTCACACGCCCTGCGCCCGAATCGGCTCCCGCCACTTCTTCCATCCCCAGATCACCACCGCCACCGCCGCCAGCACACCCACCACATAGCGCAACCACGGCACCGGCGCAGGCAGCAGCGGATGAAGCGTCAGTTGGTCTCCCGGCAGCGACTTCCTCCCGTCCGCCGCAATCGTCTGCAACGCACACTTGAATGGATCCCCGGGCACCAGCCCAGTCACCGTCGCCACCGCCCGCCTCCCCTCAATCCGGATCACCGCCTCCTTCCCCGCTGGCTCCCAGATCCGCGCAAACTGCCCAGTCAGCTTCGATCGCCCCACCTTCGGCCTCAAAATCCGGAACGTCCATCCCTCACCCTCAGGCAAATCCCACGCAAAGGTCACCGAATACCCGTCGTCACTCACGTAATCCACCAGATTGATCCGCGGCAACTCCGCTCGCTCCGTCCCGTCCGCCGCCAGCAATCCTCCCACCGCCAGCCGCGCATGCGCCGCACGCTCTTCGTTGTTCCGCGGCACCGCAGAAACCACCGGCCGCGTCGCCGTGTTCTCCAGCACCCGGTCCGCCGCATTGCCCACAGCCCCAGCCGCCTCCCCAGTCGTCTCCACCCGCACCGGCACCTCCACCCGCGCCGTCCCGCTCACCACCACCAGCTTCTCCTCATAAATTCCCGCCCGACTCTCCCGCACCTTCAACCCAAGCGCCAGCACGCCCCCCGGCTTCACCACCGCCGTCCCTTTCTCCCCAAGCCCACTCACCACAAACGCCTGCAACCCCTCCACCGAAACCGTCGCCTGCGACCCTCCCGCATTCTCCAACTCCACCCGCTTCTCCGCCTTCCCCGCCTCACTCACCGTTACCTTCCCGAAATCCACCACCACCGCAGCCGCACCACCCTTCAACCGCACCACCGCCGGTGCCACGCGCGACTCCACCGTCACCGCATGCCGGTGCCCGCCCCCGCTGAACTGCACCATTCCCTTCCCCTCCAGATCCAGTGCCGTCAACGCACTCACCGGCACCTCCAACTTCCCATCCGCAGGCACCGTCACCCGATCCACCACCCCGAACTCCTTCGGCCCGTCAATCATCACCTCCAGCGCCGCCTTCGTGTTGTTCTGCAACTGCACCTTCCCACTCCGCTTCATCGACGCTTCCTCCCAATCCAGCACCAAGGTCGACGGAAATGCCGTAAACGGCGCAATCGCCCGCGCCGTCAGCCTCAACCGCGTCGCCCCATCCAGCACCACCGTCTCATCCTGCAACCCAGGCACCGCCGGCTGACACACCAACTCCGCCTCAATCACCCCGCCCGGCTCCAGCGAAAATTCCCCGCCCGCAGGGGTCCGCCACGACCACCCGCTCGGCAAATCAGGCCCTCCCTCCCACACGCCATCCCCCGTATTCCGAATCGTCAGCGGCCGCACCACCGTCTCCCCAGCCACCACCACCCCAGCATCCACCGCCCCGGCACACACCAGCTTCGCCCGCGGATCACTGATCAGCACCGTCACCGTCGCCGACGTCGACGACGGCCGCCCCGGTATCTGCACCCCATACGTAAACACATCCCGCTCCCCACTCGTCCCCGGCGCCGCCGTATACCGCACCACCGCCTTCGACGGACCAGCCGACACCGGAACCGCCGGCTGCAGCTGACCGATCCGCGGCATCGTCCGGATCGAAAAATCCATCGCACTCCCAGTCCCCGTAATGCCCTCCAGCACAATCTCCTTCGTCCTCCCACGCACCACCCGCACCGTCACATCCTTCGCCACCGGAGCACGCGGCGCTGGCTTCTCCTTCTTCTTCCCTCCCGACGGCCGCACGCCGTCAGAAATGTCCGCCCACCCAGTCACCGGCACACCCACACACACCGCCGCCACCAGCAGCAGTCTCCCCATTTGCCGTAAAATCCCGGGCATGCGCACAACAATCAGTTCACAGATCCCGCCCCCCATCAAGGACCTCAAGGCTTCACCGACGCCCCCGGTCCAGCCGCCGCCGGCACCGCTGGCTTCACCCCATCAGGCACCGTCGGAGCCGCCACATCCAGCGGAGCCCCCGCAGGCGTCGCCCGGATCCGCTCAAACTCCTTCTTCCCAAGCTCCACCTGCTCCTTCGTCATCAGCTTCTCCAGCGCCTCCCGCTTCGCCTTCCCAGGCTCGTACTTGTCCCCCACCGCCAGCGTCAGCGCATACGCCCGGATCAGATCAGGCCTCCCATCCAATCCCTTCTCGTGATACTCCGCCAACCGCAGCTGCGCCTCCGTTATCCCCAGCTCCGCCGCACGCGTCAGAATCGCCTTCGCATTCTTCGGATCAGACGGCAACCCGCCCTCCCCGCTGATCAGCATCTCCGCCACCGTCAGCGCCGACTCCGCATCCCCATTGCTCGCCGCACGCGTCAGCCACGACTGCGCCACAATCGTGTCCTTGTTCAATCCCGTCCCGCCACGATACCGGTTCCCTAACTCCCGCATCGCCACCGGAAAATTCGCCGTCGCCGCGCGGATCAGCCACCGCAGCGACTCCTCCGCATCCGCCTTCACCGCCCGACCCTTCTCGTAAAAACCCGCAATCGCATGCATCGCCGCACCCGATCCCTTCTTCGCAGCCTTCTCAAACCACTCCATCGCGGCCTTCTCATCCTTTGCCACTCCCGTCCCCTCCGCATACAGAGATCCCAGCTTCGCCAACGCCCCCGCATCCCCAGCCTCCGCCGCCTTCCGGTACCACTCCACCGCCTCCTCCGGCTTCTTCGCCACCCCATTCCCACTCTCATACATCACCCCCAATGCCAGCAATGCCTCCGTCGACTTCAATTCCGCCGCCTTCACAAACCACTCCCGCGCCTTCTCCCCGCTCTTCTCCACCCCAGCCCCATTCAAATACATCACCGCCAACCGCAGGATCGACTTGATGTGCCCCTTCCCTGCCGCCTCCTCAAACAGCTGCAGCGACTTCTTCCCATCCTTCCCCACTCCCTCACCCGCAGAATACATCAGCCCCAGCAGATCCGTCGCCTCCAACTCCCCCAGCGCCGACGCCTGCTCCAGCAACTGCCGCGCCTGCTCAAGATTCTTCTCCATCCCTGTCCCCGTCAGCGCCATCGACCCCAATGACAGCAACGCCCGCGGCGACTTCCCGTCCGCTGCCTTCCGCAACCACTCCATCCCCTCCGCCGTCCGCCCAGGCGTCGCCAGCAGCAACGCCGCCAGATAAAACTGCGCCCCCACATGATTCTGCGCCGCCGCCTTCCCATACCAACTCTCCGCTGCCGCAGCCGATGCCTCCACCGCACGCCCCTCCTCGTAAATCCTCCCCATCGCAAACTGCGCATCCTTGTCCCCCTTCGCCGCCTCCGCTCGGAATACAGGCACCGCCGCCGCAAAATCCCCCTTCTTGTAAGCCTCGTACGCACTCTTCATCCCGCCAGCCAGCGTCTTCTCATTCCCATCAGGAAATAGAAGATACGCAGCAGACACCGGCAGCGACCACAGCGAAACGGCAGCAACAACAACAGAAATCGGTCGGATCATGACTATTTGGAGGATGACGGCCCACAGCCGAACCCTTCCTTAGCACCAGCCGCCGCGGAAAGCAAAGCCTGCCTTGCCCCCTGTCCTCACCGTCCCACTCAGTACACCCCCTCAATCACCTTCTTCTCCAGCATCCCGAACGGCCGCACATCCCCCACCCCGTCCCACGGATACTTCGCACACGGCTCCCTCCGAATCGCCTCATCCCGCTCCAGAAACCGCGGCATGAAAAACTCCTTCGTCATCGTCGTCAGCTCCACCCGGCCATACTCCCCGTACCCCACCACCTTCGACGTGTCCTTCCCGTCCACCACCCGCAACACCGCCCGCGGCTGCGGCGACCAGTAAGTCACCGAATACCCATTCTCCCGCAACGTGTCCGGCAGACTGCACGCCAATCCCATCAGCGTGTTCCCATACGTCGGCACAAACTGGCTCTTCCCCTCCAGCACCTCCTCCATCAGAAACCTCACCATCTGCGGCGTCATGCTCGTCCCACCGCAGAACACGCCCTTCACACCCAACCCCGGAATGCTGATCCGCTCCGCCAACGCCTCCAGCAACCGCGGCGTCGTAAACAGGCTCGTCACCCCACGGTGCTTGATCATCTCCACCCCCTGATCCACCACGTGCTTCATATACCGCTCCACTTCGTCAAACTGCTTCCGCGCAATCAGCTTCTTCACCCACCGCGGATCCAAATCCACAAAATAACACGAACCCCCGCGGTAATTCGCCAAATGCTCAATCGCCAGCCGCAACCGCCGCGGCCCCGTCGGCCCCATCATCAGCCACTTCCCACCACGCGGGAAAAACTCGTCGCTCAGATTGTCCCCGAACTCCTCATAGTCCACTTTGTAATCATCCCACCCAATCCGCTGCTTCGGCACCCCAGTCGTCCCACCCGTCTCAAAAATATTGAACGGCCGATCCCCAAATCCAGCCGGCACAAACCGCTCGTTCTGCTCGTCCCTCAACCACACATCCTCAAAATGCGGAAACTTGTTCAAGTCCGCAAACGTCCGCACCTCCACCCGCGGATCCCACCCCGCACGCTTCGCCCAGTCCAGCCAGAACGCACACCCAGTCTCAGGACTAAAGTGCCACGCAATCGTCTCACGCAGGTGTTCATCCAGTCGGGCGGCGGCTTCTGATACAGTCATGTTCAAGGTCAGGTAGGTAATTCACTCGGTCACGCAGCAGCTCCACCGCTCATCACGGCACAACCACTACTCCCCTACGAACCCCCGTTCGCCACGGGCGCAAGCGAACCCACCACCCGCAGTCGCGAAATTCTCCCCCAACCTCCCCCTCAGTACCACGCCAACCACCTCAGTTCGACCGCACAAACGTCGAGATCTTCCCGTACGTCGCCAGCAGCGCATCCTGCTCCCCCTGATCCAAATCCACCATCAGATCCACCAGATTCCCCACAATATCCTCCCGAATCCGCCCCACCAGCTCCACCCCCTTCTCCGTAATCTGCACCATCACCTTCCTCCGGTCCTCACTCGCATGCAGTCGCTGCACATACCCCAACTTCTCCAACCGGTCCACCAACCCAGTCGCCGCCGCCGTACTGTGCCCCATCTTCCGACTGATATCCGTCATCGTCAGAAAACTCTCGTTCGCCAGATAACCTAACAGAAAAAACTGCGCAAACGACACATTCCCCTTATTCAACTCCCTCGACAGATTCAGCAGAAAACTCCGCTGCGTGAACATAATGAAATCCGCCAGCTTGCTGGCGTCTTCCCGAATCGTGGACGCTGTGTCGTCAATAGTCTGCATACGATTTGTTTTTTTTGAACTTCCTTACCTTAAACCTCAGCAGGGCATATAGTCAATAGAATTATAGTAAAAACCATAAAATCTCCCGCTTCCGATTAAGAATGTCTCAAAATAATCCTTAATTGGCACAAATTATCAAGTAAGAATCTCAGAAGTTTTGAATTTTTCTCAATTGCGAGAATCACCCGCCGCGCACCAACCCACCACCAAAAAACTCCCTCGCGTTTTTCATGGTTTCCCCACCCCATAAACGCTATCCTCCTCCCAATCTCAGTCCCCGCCCCGCGCGCCATGAACTCTCTCCGCCTCCTCCCCCTCGGCACCATCGCCCTCCTCTCCCTCAACCCCTTAGCCTCCGCCGCACCCTCCGCCGCTCGCGAATGGAACGAACAAACCCTCGCCGCCATCCGCCTCAACGTCCCTAACCCCCCAGCCCACGCCCGCAATCTCTTCCACACCGCCGTCGCCATGTACAACGCATGGGCCGCCTACGACTCCACCGCCGTCGGCTACGTCACCAACGAAAAAGCATCCCCGCCCGCCGACCTCGCCGCCGCCCGCCGCGAAGCCGTCAGCTACGCCGCCTACCGCGTCCTCCGCAGCCGCTTCGCCACCGGCGCAGGCTCCGCCACCACCCTCGCCCGCCTCGACGCCAAACTCGCAGAAATGGGCTACTCCGTCGCCATCGGCCGCGCCGCCGTCTCCACCAACCCCTCACCCGCAGAACTCGGCAAACGCGCCGGCCAGGCCATCCTCAACTGGGGCAACGCCGACGGCTTCAGCAACTCCGCATACCCTCAGCCCTACAACTCCCTCGTCAACCCTAACCTCCTCCGCCCCATCAGCGTCCTCGGCACCAACGGTGCCTTCCAACCCAATATGGCCCTCGGCTACGGCATCCCACTAGGCACCGACCCCAATCTCTGGCAACCTCTCGACCTCTCCACCAGCATCTCCCAGAACGGCATCCCCGAACCCGGCGGCACCCAGACCTTCGTCGGCGTCCAAAGCCTCGCCACCACCCCCTTCAGCCTCACCCGCAACGATCCCGTCAAACCATGGATCGATCTCTTCGGCGGTCCCTCACGCCTCAGCACCAACAACTCTCCCTCCGCCACCGACGCCGCCTACAAGGCCAATGCCATGGACGTCGTCCGCGCCAGCAGTAAGCTCAACGACCCAACTCTCATCGACATCTCCCCAGGAGCCATCGGCAATAACCCCCTTGGCACCGACTCCGGCACCGGCTTCCCCACCAACCCAGTCACCGGCCAACCCTACGCCCCTAACCGCATCACCCGCAGCGACTACGTCCGCGTCCTAGCCGAACACTGGGCCGATGGCCCTAACTCCGAAACCCCGCCCGGCCACTGGCACGTCATCGCCAACCGCGTCGCCGACGACCCCGCCTTCTCTAAACGTCTCCACGGCTCCGGCCCAGTCCTCGACGACCTCGAATGGGACGTCAAAATGTACTTCTCCCTCTCCGCCGCCACCCACGACGCCGCCTGCGCCGCATGGGCCCTCAAACGCTACTACTCCGGCCCACGCCCCATCACCATGATCCGCTACATGGCCTCCCTCGGCCAGTCCAGCGACCCCAACCTCCCCTCCTATCACCCTCAGGGGCTCCCCCTCGAACCCGGCGTCTCCGAACTCATCACCGACGCCACCACCGCACCCGGCGGCAAACACGAGCAAATCTGGGACGTCCGCTTCAATACCTACCTCCCTGGCAACTTCTTCACCGGCCAGGTCGCCGTCTTCTCATGGCCCGGCGAACACCCGGACAACGCCCCCGCCCCCGCCATCGCCACCAACCTCAGCACCGTCCGCTGGATGCTCGGCCGCGACTGGCTCCCCTTCCAGCGCAAAACCTTCAACACCCCCGCCTTCCCCGGCTACATCTCCGGCCACAGCTCGTTCTCCCGCGCCGCCGCTGAAGCCCTCGCACTCCTCACCGGCAGCCCCTACTTCCCCGGCGGCTTCGGACGCTACACCATCCCCGCCGACTCCATGCAGATCGACCTCGGCCCCTCCACCAACGTCGAACTCCAATGGTGCACCTACTACGACGCCGCCGACCAGGCCGGCCAATCCCGCCGCTGGGGCGGCATCCACCCCTACGAAGACGACTTCCACGGCCGCCAGACAGGTTCCATCGCCGGAAAATCCGCCTTCACCCTCGCCGAACAATACTGGTCCGGCACCATCGCCCAGGGACCCATCACCCCACAACTCACCTACTCCCCGGGCGCTGTCCTCCTCACATGGAACTGCCTCCGCGGCGCATGGTACAAAATCCAGGCCAGCGCCGATCTCGCCTCGTGGTCCGATCTCTCGACCCTCACCCGCACCTACGACACCATGGGCTCCTACACCGACACCAACCCGGCCCCCGCAAAAAAGTACTACCGCGTCATCCGCTCTTTCCCCCAGTCTATGCCGTGAATTCGCCCCGCGCTTTCACATGACCTTAATTCGCCCGCTCGCCCTCCTCGTCTCACTCGCCGCCCTCGCCGCCCTCCCTTCCCACGCCGCCGATCCGGACGCCGACGAGGGCCGCCCGCTCCACAAATTCCTCCCCGTCTCCGACAAATCCTCGGTCTCCCTCGCCTACCAGTGGCTCGACATCTGCCAGGAAGCCGCCGCACGCGACGTCGACCGCTCCGGCGCCCGCCCCACCATCCTCTCCCGCCAGATGGCCATCTGGGCCACCGCCGTCTACGACGCATGGGCCGCCTACGACCCCACCGCCGTCGGCACCCGCCTCGGCAACTCCCTCCGCCAACCCGCCGCCGCTCGCACCAAAGCCAATAAAGAAGCCGCCATCAGCGCCGCCGCCCACCGCGCCCTCTCCTTCGTCTACCCGGAATCCAAAGCATTCCTCGATGCCGAAATGGTCCGTCTCGGCTTCACCCCTAACCCTCCCACCACTCCTTCCGCCGACTCCCCCGCAGAAATCGGCCTCCGCGCCGCCGACGCCGTCATCGAATTCCGCCGCCGCGACGGCTCTAACCAGGACGGCTCGGAAGCCGGCTCCAACGGCCAACCCTACAGCGACTACACGTTCTACCAACCCATCAACCCGCCCGACCGGATCATCGACCCCGACCGCTGGCAACCCATCGCCTTCACCAAACCAGACGGCTCCTCCATCACCCCAGGCTTCCTCACCCCGCACTGGTACCGCGTCAAACCGTTCGCCCTCGAATCCAGCGCCCAGTTCCGCCCACCTCCCCCTCCCAAAACCACCACCGCCCCAGACGAACTCAGAAAACAAACCGACGCCGTCCTCGCCTACAACCGCCAGCTCGACCACCGCCAGAAAGCCATCGTCGAATTCATGCGCGACGGCCCCCGATCCACCGGCCAGAGCGGTCACTGGCTCCGCTTCGCTCAGGATGTCTCCCGTCGCGACCACCACAATCTCGACAAAGACGTCCAACTCTACTTCTGCATCGCCAACGCCGCCTTCGACGCCTTCATCTCCTGCTGGGAAACCAAACGAGTCTACGACTCCTCCCGCCCGTGGACACTCATCCACCACTTCTACAAGGACCAGCCCATCACCGGCTGGGCCGGCCCCAACGGCGGCACCCGCGAAATGAAAGGCCAGGAATGGCACCCCTACTCGCCTCCCTCCTTCGTCACTCCTCCCTTCCCAGGCTACACCAGCGGCCACGCCACCGTCAGCGGCGCTTGCGCCAAAATCATGGAACTCTTCACCGGCTCCGATACCTACGGCTTCGCCGAACGCCGCCGCCATTGCGAACTCACCGAGAAAATCCCCGGCGACCTCATCACGCTAGACCTCCCCACATGGAGCAGCACCGCAGAAATGGCCGCCCTCTCCCGCGCCCTCGGCGGCTACCACATCCCCATCGATAACGACGTCGGCCTCAAAGTCGGCCGCGAAATCGCCGTCTGGAGCTTCCCAAAGTACCAGGCCTACTTCTCAGGCACCGCCTCCGTCAGACCCTGACTCCCTCGCTTCTCACGCAACCGCGTAACCCATGTGAGGCGTTCTTCCTGCATGCCATCCCCCGATGCCGCTTCCTTCCTCCGCCACGTCGCCTCCCGTAACCCCGGCGAACCGGAATTCCTCCAGGCCGTCACCGAAGTCGTCGACTCTCTCTGGCCCTTCCTCGCCTCCCACCCGCAATACCTCGAAGAAGGCCTCCTCGAACGTCTCGTCGAACCCGACCGCGCCGTCAGCTTCCGCGTCACATGGTCCGACGATTCCGGCAAGGTCCACGTCAATCGCGGCTACCGCATTCAGCACAGCATGGCCATCGGCCCCTACAAGGGCGGCATCCGCTTCCACCCCTCCGTAAACCTCTCCATCCTCAAATTCCTCGCCTTCGAACAAACCTTCAAAAACGCCCTCACCACGCTCCCCATGGGCGGCGGTAAAGGCGGCTCGGACTTCGACCCCAAAGGCCGCTCCCGCGCAGAAATCATGCGCTTCTGCCAGGCCTTCGCCTCCGAACTCTTCCGCCACATCGGCTCTGACACCGATGTCCCCGCCGGCGATATCGGCGTCGGCGCACGCGAGGTCGGCTTCATGGCCGGCATGCACAAAAAACTCTCCAACCGCGCCGACTCAGTCTTCACAGGCAAAGGCCTCAGCTTCGGCGGCTCCCTCATCCGACCCGAAGCCACCGGCTTCGGCCTCGTCTACTTCGCCGCCGCCATGCTCCAGCACGCCGGCAAATCCCTCGAAGGCCTCCGCGTCTCCGTCTCCGGCGCAGGCAATGTCGCCCAGCACGCCATCAGCAAAGCCATGTCCCTCGGCGCTCGCGTCATCTCCGTCTCCGACTCCGGCGGCACCGCCTTCCTCGACTCAGGCTTCTCCCCCGATTCCCTCTCCCTCCTCATGGAAATCAAAAACCACGAGGCCGGCCGCATCAGCGACTTCGCCTCCCGCGCCGGCGCCCGATTCCTCGCCAACACCAACCCATGGTCCCTCCCGACCGACGTCGCCCTCCCCTGCGCCACCCAGAACGAACTCTCCGCCGCCGACGCCGCCACCCTCATCCGCAACGGGGTCCTCTGCGTCGCTGAAGGCGCCAACATGCCCTGCACCCCCGACGCCGTCCACGCCTTCTCCGCAGCCCGCGTCCTCTACGCCCCAGGCAAAGCCAGCAACGCCGGCGGCGTCGCTACCTCCGGCCTCGAAATGAGCCAGAACGCCCTCCGCCTCTCATGGCCCCGCGACGAAGTCGACGCACGCCTCCACGCCATCATGCAATCCATCCACGCCGCCTGCCTCCTCCACGGCTCCCTCCCAGACGGCTCCGTCAGCTACTCCAACGGAGCCAACATCGCCGGCTTCCTCAAAGTCGCCGACGCCATGCTCGCACAAGGCCTCGTCTGACGCGCCACTGTAGCAAGGCCGTCCCGGCCTTGTCTCCGACCAAGCACATCAGCATCTACCGCGCGTCCCAAGGCACCGACCTATCCAAGGCACCGACCTATCTCGCACAAGGCCTCGTCTCCCCACCCTCAGTGAATCACCGGCGCTCCGTACCGCCGGTGAATCGCTACGCACGTCTCCCCAGGCAGCCGCAACCCGTGCGACAATTCCTTCAAATACTCACTCTCCGTCCGATCATCCAGCAGGATCGCCCCCACCGAAACCGCATACGCCTTCTCCTCCAGTCCCAGCGGCACCGACCACGCAAAATCCCGCACCGGCACCGCAGGCTTCTCAAACTCCCCACGGATAAACTCCACCACCACCGCCGTCGGCTCACCCAGCATCTTCAGAATCCGCTGCTCTTCATCCCGGTCCATCCGCCCGTCCGCACGCGTCGCATTCAGCATCGCCCGCACCAGTACCTTCGCCTGCTCGTCCATCGGCGGCTCCGCCGCCCTCGGCTTGAAAATCTCCGGCTCCTCCGCACGCACCACCGTCGCCGTCGGCCGCTGAGCCGTCGGCGGCTGCGGTGCCGGCGCACGCTGCACCTTCGGCTGCTCTGCCTCAGGCCCACCCGCCGCCGCCCCACCCAGAATGTCCTGCAGGATCTTGCTGCCCTGTCCGCCACCAGCCCCGCCAAGCAGGGTGCCAAGAAGTTCAATCGCGTTCATATGGTTGCTTTCTAGATGGATTCAGTTCGCGCCGCACCGACCACTCCGGTCCCGTGCCGACTCCCCCCACTAACTCCCTCGCGCCTCGCGGTCAAACCCGTTCCCTCGCATTCTCCACCCCCTCATTTGCCCTCCAGCTACGCCGCATTCCGGGTTGCGTTCCCAGCCCCTTCAGCCAGTGATCAGGGTCCCTTTTATCCCAAGTTCTTATGCCCGAAACCTACGCTGTTATTCTCGCAGGCGGAAGCGGCCGCCGTTTCTGGCCGCTCAGCCGCGATTCCCGCCCCAAACAACTCCTCAAGCTGTTCGGCAATGACACGCTCCTCGAACAAGCCGTCCAGCGCCTCGATGGCATCGTCCGACCCGAAAACATCCTCATCCTCACCAATGAGGAACAGGCCGTCTCCGTCCGCATGCTTCTCGGCGACCGCATCCCCGCGGACAACATCATCTCAGAACCCGCCAAACGCGACACCGCCCCAGCCATCGCCCTCGGCATCGGCTGGGTCGCCGCTCGCTGCCCGGACGCCGTCATGATGGTCCTCCCCGCCGACCAGCTCATCAAAGACCACGCCGCCTTCTCCGATTGCCTCAAAGGCGCAGCCGAAGTCGCCGCCCGCACCAAAGCCATCGTCACCATCGGCATCCGCCCCACATGGGCCTGCCCTTCCTACGGCTACATCGAACGCGGCCGCCGCGCCTTCATCTCCGGCCTCGACCACGCCCCCGCAGTCTACGAGGTCCAGCGCTTCCGCGAAAAACCCAACCCGGACCTCGCAGAAGAATTCCTCCGCGCCGGCTCCTTCTCATGGAACGCAGGCATGTTCATCTGGAGCGTCCCCGCAGTCATCGCTGAGCTCTCCCAGCACTGCCCCGAACTCGCCAGATTCATCTCCGAAGTCAGCCACTCCCGCGACCTCAAAGCCACCCTCGCCAGCCAGTTCGGCTCCCTCCCCAAAATCTCCATCGACTACGCCCTCATGGAAAAAGCCAACCGCGTCCTCAATGTCGAAGCCACCTTCGACTGGGACGACGTCGGCTCATGGATCTCCGTCGGCAAATACCTCCCCGCCGACGAAGGCCTCAACGCCGCCAACGCCCCCCTCTCCCAGATCGATTCCTCAGGCAACATCGTCTTCAATACCTCCGGCAAACGCATCGCCCTCCTCGGCGTTAAAGACCTCATCGTCGTCGAAACCGAAGACGCCATCCTCGTCGCCGACAAAAACTCCGCCGACGCCATCAAGAAACTCGTCGACATCGTCCCGCCAGAACTCCACTGACGCCCCACCCCTCTCATCCACACAAGGATGCTCTCCCACTCGGACCTCGATTCCCTCTCCGGTGACATCGCCGACCGGCTCCG
>JAIXPK010000463.1 GCA_027486335.1 Verrucomicrobiaceae bacterium
GAATTCTGCGTCACCATCGACCTCAATCTCGGCGAAGCCTCCTACACCGTCTACACTAGCGACCTCTCCCAGGAATACGTCGACTTCAATCGCACCGAATACGCCGCCCCCACCAAGGCATCCTGACAAACACCCGCCGCCCCAGGGCCACCCCAGGGCCGCACCCTTCACGCCACCACCATCGCGCCCCGTCACGCACTGGCGGATTTGACGCGCACCCGCCCACCCGCCATCTCATGGGATCATCATGATCCCCCGCATCTTCCTCCTCCTCGCCGCCTCCGCCGGCCTCGTCCCACTCTCCCTCTCCGCAGGCGATTCCCCTCCCGCCAAACCCGCCGCTCCAGCCCCCGCCGCCCCGCGCAAAACCACCCCCAAAGCACCCCCTCGCAACCCCGCTCCCACCGAGGCCAACGTCCGCTACGGCGACCACGAACGCAATGTCCTCGACTTCTGGAAGGCCGACTCCAAATCCCCAGCCCCGCTCCTCTTCTTCATCCACGGCGGCGGTTGGCAAAACGGCGACAAAGCAGGCATCGCCGTCGAACGCTATCTCAAAGCAGGCATCTCCGTCGTCTCCATCAACTACCGCTTCACTTCCCAGGCCGGCGACGTCTCCCCTCCCGTCAAAGCCCCGCTCTCCGACGCCGCCCGCGCCCTCCAGTTCGTCCGCTCCAAAGCCGACGCATGGAACATCGACAAATCACGCATCGCCGCCAGCGGCGGTTCCGCCGGTGCCTGCTCCAGTCTCTGGCTCGCCTTCCACCCGGACATGGCCAACCCCGCCAGCCCAGACCCCATCGCCCGCGAATCCACACGTCTCTTCACCGCCGCCGTCACCGGTGCCCAGACCACGCTCGACCCCCAGCAGATGAAGGACTGGACTCCTAACAGCCGCTACGGCGGTCACGCCTTCGGCTTCAGAGGCGATTCCTCCAAAAAACTCTCACAATTCGAGGAATTCCTCGCCGGGCGCGACTCTATCCTCCCATGGATCGCCGAATACTCACCCTACGCCCTCGTCTCCAGCGACGACCCCCCAATCTACCTCCAGTACGCCCAGCCCCCCGCTCTCGGCCAACCCGAGAAAGACCCCACCCACACCGCTAACTTCGGCGTCAAACTCATGGAACACTGCAAATCCAACAGCGTCTCCTGCGAACTCTTCTACCCCGGCGCCCCCGGCAACCCCCGCAAGTCCACCGCCGATTACCTCATCGCCGTCCTCACCGCCCCAAAATAACCACACCAGCACACCAGCTCCATTCCCACAATCCCAAAGGGATTGCGTCCCCTAGCCCAGGGTTGGCCTGCACCGCGGGCCTACCCTGGGTCCACCACACCAACAAATTCCCAACCCCACCGGGGTTGCGTCCCTGCCGGCACCTCCCTGACTGTTCATAAACCCGCCACCGCCCAGCCACAACTACTAACACAAAGCCGCCGGTACCGTTTCCAGTACCGGCGGCTTTTTCGTAATCTTCCCCGCTCCCCTCAGCGCCCTTCCCCACCCGCCGGCACCTCCGTCACCACCGCCTCGCCGCTCGCCCAATCCAACGCCACCAGTCCCTTCAAATCGCGCACAAACACCCGGCCGCCATCCACCGCCACGTGCGCCCACGTCTCTTCCTCACACACTTTCTTCTGATCAATGATCTCCAGCTTCTCCGGCGTCGCCTTCAGCAGATACAGCGTCCCCTTGTGATCGAGCGCCAGAATCCGGTCCCCCTGCGCAATCAGACTCCAGTACTCGCCCAGCTTGTCGTCCGACTGCCAGTGCTGCGTCCCCGTCGCCAGATCCAGACACGTCACTTTCTGGTTCCTCAAGTGCATGAACACTTTGCCCCCCACAATCACCGGGGTCGACATATAACCCTCCGCCTTGTGCTCCCACGCCAGCGCCACCTTGAACGCCTCCCCCTCCTTCGCAATGTCCCACGCCTGCGACAACCCGCCGTAAGCACTCGTGAATATCCGGTTCCCCTGCACCACCGGCGTGAAAACATTCATCCCCCGGAAGGTCTTGATCTTCTGCGCCCACAATTCCTTCCCGTCCGCAGGATCCACCCCGCACAGCATGTCCCGTCCCTGCACTAGCAACTGCCGCCTCCCTGCCACCGTCGCCAGCACCGGCGACGAAAACGTGCCCCCCATCATCCCGCCTCCCTCATCCATCGTCCGCCACACCACTTTCCCGCTCTTTTTCTCAATCTTGCACAACCCCGCACCCGCATGCGCATACACAAAATCCCCATCCACCAGCGGCGAACAAACAAACCCGAACGCCTCGCCCTCCGACTTGAACTCCGTCTTGAAATCCAACCGCCACTGCTGCTTCCCAGTCTTCGCATCCAGCGACACTAGCACGTCCTGCATCCCCGCCACCAGCAGCGATCCCTCCGCCAGCGTCGGCGTCGACCGAATCCAGTCTCCATTCCGCTTCGCAAAAAACGGCACGCCCTGATGCCCTTCCCACTCCGCACTCCACACAATCTTCCCTGTCTCCACATCCACCGCATGCGCCTTCTCCAGTCGCTTGTCCACACTCTCCGTCGTGAACACATGCTTCCCGTCCGTCACCGGCCCGGAATAACTCGCCCCCAGCGGCAACCGCCACTTCTCCTTCAATCCCGCAAAATTCGCCGGCCATTTCTTCCCAGCCACCGTCCCGTCACGCTCCGGCCCTCGCCACTGCTGCCAATCCGCCCGGACCGACGGTAAACTGAGGATGCCAAGCGATAGGACTGCAAGTATAGACGCGGTTTTCATAAGTTTTTGTTCGACTGGTGGTTAACGGGGATTCATCGGAGAACGCCTGTCCCATCCCCACGGGCGCATCCGCTTTGCCGGATCATCTCCTCTCCGCCCACTCCGGCACCGCCGCATCAAACGTCACCCAATCCCCGCTCACCGGATGCCGGAACGCCACATGCGCGGAATGCAGACACAGTGGCTCTCCGCCCATCTCCCCAGTCACCGTCATCCCCGTCTTCCCTCCCGGCAGATAAAACGGATCCCCCACCACCGGATGCCCAAGCTGCCACAGATGCGCCCGAATCTGATTCGTCCGCCCCGTGAACGGCTCGGCCTCCAGCAGCGCCGTCCCATCCCCGCACCGCTCCACCACCCGGAACGCCGTGTGTGCCTCCAGCGCCCCCTCGTCATCCTCCGCCGCACGCACCCCAACCTCCCACGGCAGTCCATTCACCAGCGCCCGGCTCTCAAACTCATCCTTCTCAGGATGCCCATGCACCCGCACCACATACCGCTTCCGCACCCCGCCCGACGCAAACTGCTTCTGCACCAGCCCAGCCCACCGCCGCGACCTCGTCAGCACCATCACCCCAGTCGTCGACGCATCCAACCGATGCGCCGGCCGCACTTTGTCAGGATAAACCGCCAGATTCAGCAGATGCACCAGCGTGTTCCGGCAGAACCTTCCCGCCGGGTGCACCGGCAATGGCGCAGGCTTCTCCACCACCACCAGCGCCTCATCCGCATACAGCACCCGCACCGCCGCATTCACCTCCGGCTCAATCTCCGCAGGAATCAGATGCACCAACCGATCACCCCCGCGCACCACACTAGCCAATCCCAGCACTTCCCGCGCCGGCCCCAGTAACCTCCCCGCCGCCGCTTCCGCCTCCCACGTCTCCTCCCCCACATGCGGCAGCACCCGCCGCAGACACTCCGCCAGCGTCCCCCCATCACATTCCTGCGGCACCTTCAACGGCCGGAAATTGTCCGCCGCCACACTCCCCGGCAATGGTTCCCTCACCGCATCCAGCCGCTCCTGCAGCCGCGCCACCCGCGTCTCCAGAATCCTCTCCGGCGGCAGCCAGCACCGCGGACAACTCCGCCCCGGCACATACTTCTCCGACTCCTGATCCTCCGCCGTCAGCGGAGCCTGACACGCATAACACTGCGTGCTGTCCGTCTCCTCCAGCGTCGGATCCAATCCCACCCGGTGATCAAACACAAAACACTCCCCGTCATAATGATCCCGCCCGCATTCCTCGAAATACTTCAATATGCCCCCATCCAGCTGGTAAATCTCCCGGAACCCCTCCCGCTCCATATACGGCCCCGCCTTCTCACACCGGATCCCCCCAGTGCAGAACATCACCACCGGCTGCTCCTTCATCTCCTCAGGCAACGCCGCCACCGCCTTCGGAAAATCCCGGAAATGCCGGATCCCCGCAGGCACCGCCCCCCGAAACGTCCCTAACTGCACCTCATAATCATTCCGCGTGTCCAGCAGCACCACCGGCCGCCCCTCGTCCAGCCACCGCTTCAACTCCCCAGCCGCCAGCTTCGGCGACGTCCGCTGCGCCGGATCAATCCCCGGCACCCCGAACGCAATGATCTCACGCTTGATCCTCACCAGCAGTCTCGAAAACGGCTGCTGCTCGCTGTAACTCACCTTCGGCGTCAATCCCGCCAGCCC
>JAIXPK010000041.1 GCA_027486335.1 Verrucomicrobiaceae bacterium
AGCACCGACTCCTCCTGCGCCACCCCCGTCAGATAAAACAAATCACTGTTCGGCACCGGAATCATCACCGCATCCGCATTCGTCGGCGGAATGTCGTTGGCATTGACCACCACAAGTGACTTCTCAGGCAGCAATCCGCGCAGGCGGTCGCGATTCGACTGAAAAAGCGAGGATTTGACAGGAAGATGACGCGTCATGAATGCGCAGGGTGAAGAAATCAACGGATCCAGCAACCGGATTTCCAGAGAACCGTTCAGCCACAGGGGGCTAATCCTCAGCCCATCTCGACGGGAGAGTCGCCTAGGCAGTGTTTGAGAAATCCCTGCCATCAGCGCAACCCGCCGCAGCAAGCAAAGTGGCACAGGCATCTTGCCTGTGACTTCGATGCCGAAGCTCCTGAAAGCAGCCGCTGCAATCCAACTTCCCCCTTGCTTCCTCGGTCCCTTCCCACGCCCAGAAAAACTTCCCGCGACCGGCCCTCCTGCTTTTTCAAACACTGCCTAGCCTCTCACCCGCCTCCACCCCGCCTCACTCCTTCGGCTTCGCCCCCTCCGGAGCCAGCTGCCCCGCCGCCCGCAGAAACACATTCCCGAAACTGTTCCCGCCATGCAGGGTCAGCGAAACCGGCGCTTCCAGCTTCGTCGGCAGCACGCGCTCCACCACACCTTCCTGATTCCACGTCAGTGCCCCCTTCACCACGCCCTTCTCATCCAGCCGGAACCGCGTCCACTTCCCGGGCTCCAGATCACTGCTCATGATCAGCGGCCGCCCTTTCTGACTCACCACCACCCGCGCCGTCTCCGGCAACGCATCCGGTCCCTTCACGTCCAGCACATACTCCCCACCCGCATGGTCCATCTCGGTCGTCAGCTCGCCCGCCGGATCCGTCCCCGTGAATTGCCAGTCCTGCACCTGCCACGTCTCCTTCGTCCCCTTCGTCGCCGCCCACCCGCGCAAATCCGTCCCCGTGTAAATCGGCAGCATCCCCGCCGCCATCACCGGCGCACTCTCCGCCTCCCCAGCCCCGCTCCCCGGCAACTCGCATAGCCGCACGTTCCGCCACTCCGTCGGCGATCCCTCACTCTCCAATCCCAGATACCCTTTCCGCCACCGGCACTCGCTCCCCGTCGTCACTTTCTGCCCGTTCACAAACAACGCAATGTTCCCGTCCTTCGCCTCAACCCGATAACTGTTCCACTCCGGCGCACTCTTCGAATGCTCCGCCGCCGGAAATGCCCGCATCCCGCTCGCCCGTCCTCCCGGCTTCATCACGTGCCCGTGAATCGGAAAAATGTCCCCGTGCGTCGTGTACCACTCGTTCCGCCCCTTCACGTCATACCCGTTATCCAGCACCTGCACCTCAATCGCCCGCAGAAACGGCTGACCAGTCGCCGGCAAGGGCGACGCCCACACAAAAATCCCCGCATTCCCCCCGGCCTTCATGTGCCGCCACTCCAGCTCCAGCACGAAATTCTCGTACTGCCGCACCGTCCGCAGCGCCGCCACCGGCAGCCCAGTGCACCGCAACACGCCGTCCTCCCCCAGCTTCCACGTCTCCGGAGCCCCGTTCACATTCACCCAGCCGGACAAATCTTTCCCGCTGAACAGGTTCACAAACTTCTCCTCCGCCCCACAAGGCAGACTCACCATCACCATCGCCGTCAGGACTGAAATCGGTTTCAAACGCATCCGCCCATCACACCCGCTTCCCTCTCACGACGCAACGTCTCACTCGTCCGCACCCGCGGCACCAACCCCTTTCCCTCATTGCACCCCACCACGCCTTCGTGCATCTCTCCACATGTCCAAGTCTCCAGTTCCCCGCTGGGACGCCCTCGGCTCCGGCCAAGGCTTCCGCTCCACCACCACAGCATGGGATCTCCGCTGGTGGATCCTCGCCGCTGTCTCCACTTCCATCGTCGTCCACGCCGGGCTCTTCGTCGCCCTCAAACGGCTCCGTCTCCCCTCACGCTCAGTCGTCGAGGAAATGACCGCTTCCCCCCAAACCGGCCCCTTCGAAATCGATCTCGAACAGGTCACCGTCCGCGACGTCCCTTCCTCACCGGACCTCACCGCGGAAGCCTCGGACCTCACCCAGAAATCCGAACTCCCCCCGCCCACCAATCTCCCCGACATCTCGGAACTCGCCGAAGCCATCAAAGACCGCGCCGTCGTCCTCACGCCTTCCATCGCCACCCCCGCCGCCAACCTCACGCTCAGTAAACCCGTCGCCGGCACCGCCGGCGATCTCCTCGACGACCCCGCCGACGTCCGCCAGTCCCTCGCCGGTTCCCTCAAAGAAGGTCTCCTCTCCAAACCCGCCGCCGCTTCCCCCAGCACCGCCGCACCCGACTCCGACCAGCTCATCATCGACAGCGCGGCCAACGCCGGCACCGCCGACCTCAAAGGCGATGTCCTCAAATCCCTCAAAAAAGGCACCGGCGGCAACGGCGGCATCGACGGCTTCTCCTCCCTAGACGATCTCGCCAACTTCAAAGGCCCCATCGCCGGCGACTTCAAAGCCATGCTCCGCACCGATCTCCTCTTCGACTTCGGCTCCGCCCAGCTCCGCGAAGAAGCACGCGTCAGTCTCATGAAACTCGGCGCCATCATCCAATCCAACGCCGGTGCCACGTTCCGTCTCATCGGCCACACCGACACCATCGGCGACGAGGCCTCTAACCAAACGCTCAGCGAAGCCCGCGCCCAGGCCGTCAAGGACTGGCTCGTCGGCAGTCTCCGTCTCGACGGAGCCAACATCGTCGTCGAAGGCCGCGGCGAACGCGAAACCCTCCCGGACGTCGACACCAACGGCTCCGCCGCCACCCAGCAGCCCAACCGCCGGGTCGAGATCCATAAAACCGGAGGCTGATCCCCTCCCCTCGCTCCCCCCCCAGCTTTGCTCCCCCCACACCGCATGCCCGCCATCGCACCGGTGCGTCTCCTGCTCTGTCTGCTGGCCGCCCTCTTCACCTGCCAGTGCGCCGCCCCGCGCCTCGACCCCACCCGCCCTCGTCTCCCTCGCCTCACCATGGACTCCGCTCACAACCGCTGGACCTGCCGCGACGGCAAGGAACTCCCCTTCACCAAGTGGTCCCCTCCCGCCTCCACTCCCCAACGCGGCATCGTCATCTGCATCCACGGGCTCAGCGGTGCCGCTAGCGACTTCTGGCCAGCCGGCGAACACCTCCCACCTCTCGGCTTCACCCTCTACGGCATGCAGCTCCGCGGCCAGGGCAACGACCCCGACACCAGACGCCGCGGCGACATCAACTCCCACCGCCAGTGGCGCGAGGACCTCCGCGACTTCACCTCCCTCGTCCGCCGCGAAAACCCCGATCTCCCACTCTTCTGGTTCGGCGAAAGTCTCGGAGCCCTCATCACCATCGACTCCGCTGGCAACGCCGAACACGACCACCATATCGCTCCCGCCCCTCCCGTCTCCGGCATCATCCTCGCCTCCCCTGTCGTCTCCCTGCGCGACACCCTCCGCCCCCCTCCCGTCCGCAATCTCCTCCTCCGCAGTCTCCTCCACGTCCTTCCCAGTAAACGCATCTCCCTTGAAAAACTCGGCAACAGCGAGGTCCAGGTCACCAGCAATACCACCCACCGCGGCCAGATGCAGCACACCGCCCATTACGTCAAAGACTTCACCTTCCGCCTCTTCCGCGAGGTCGATGTCCTCATGCGCGGCAGCTCCGCCGCCGCCGCCCGCATCAACATCCCCACTCTCGTCCTCTACACCCCTAACGACCCACTCACCCCGCCCGACCAGATCGAGCGATTCTTCAACGCCATCGCCGCCCCCGACCGCCAAAAGGTCTTCTTCCCCAACAGCTACCACCTCATCCTCCACGACGTCGACCGCCCCGCCGCCCTCGACGCCCTCAGCCACTGGCTCCTCGACCGCAGCCCCACCACCACCACCCGCTAACAACAACCAAAGAGGCACAGGCACCTGACCTTGTCTCCGCACAAGCCACCGTAGCAAGGCCGTCCCCGGCCTTGTCCTCCGTACCAGAATCCCTCCAACCCTAACGGGGCTTGCCCCCCCAAACATTTCACCGCGACCTCGGCACGTTCCCGATCGGCACCAACGGCACCGCCACCTCCGGCACCGGTGCACCCGCCAGAATCCACAACCGGATCAACTCCGTCTCCCGCTTCGAAATCGCATGCCCGCTCGGCGGCATCGCCCCAGGCATGTCATCCCCCAGAATCGTCACCTGATAAAACCGACTCGCCTCAGGCTTCCCTGGCACAATCAGCTTCGCATCCCCACGCAACTTCCCCAGCTCCGCACTCGTCCCGATCGCCGGCATGAACTTCAACCGGTTCTTCCCGTGACAATGCACACAATTCCGCTCCAGCACCGGCTCCACCGCCTCAAAACTCCCCGCCTTCGGCCCAGGCGTCACACACCCCGGCACCACCCACAGCGGCAGCATCCCCAGCAACATCAGCAGTCTCGTTCGTTTCATAACTCAGGCTCTCAATTCTTCCCGCCCGATTCGCCGATCCCGCCCCACAACGCAACCGCCCGCTCACCGCGATTTCCACCCGCCTCCATCACCCCGCTCCCGCCTCACCCTCCAGCAACGCCCCGAACCCACAGAAAAACGTCGACGTCTCCGGCGGCCGCACCGCCACCGCATCGTCATGCGCCAGATAATCCCGGCAGATCCCGAAGAATTCCCCCGGCGTCTCCGCCCTCCGAATCCGATGCTCAAACATCCCGTCACCCCCCATCCCCTGACTGATGTAATTCAGATACTTCTTCATCTTCGCCACCTGCTTCACCTCATGAAACCGCGCCTCGCACGACGCCGTCTCATCCCACAATTCCTGCACATACTCCAGCACATCACGACCCGTCGGAGCCGGTCCCTCCCGACCCTCCCATGCCGCCCGCAACTGATCAAAAATCCACGGGTTCCGAATCGCCCCCCGACCAATCATCAACCCCGCCGCCCCGCTCCGCCGCAACCACGCCAGCCCCGTCGCCACATCCACCACATTCCCATTCGCAATCACCGGACAGCCCAGCTCCCGCACCGCCTCCACCACCGGATCCGGCCGCACCGGCGTCCGATACCCATCCCGCACCGTCCGCGCATGAATCGTCACCGCATCCGGTCGATGCCGCCCGAAAATCCCCAGCAACTTCCCAAACCCCTCCGCATCATCAAACCCCAACCGGCACTTCACCGTAAACCTTCCCTCCCCCACCGCCTCCCGCAACGCCCCCACAATCGCCTCAATCCGCTCCGGATACCGCAATAATCCACCCCCCGCATCCTTCCGGCACACCACCGGCGCAGGACACCCCAGATTCAAATCAATCCCCGCCACCGGATACTTCAGCAATTCCTTCGCCGTCCGCACCAGCGACCCGATATCCTGACCAATCATCTGCGCAAACACCGGCCTCCCCGTCCCATGCTCGCAGACCGACCTCAAAATATGCGCCTCCGGCCGCGAATCCCCATGCACCCGGAAATACTCCGTCACATACACATCAGGCCCCCCGCGCCGCCCCATGATGCGCATGAACGGCAAATCCGTCACATCCTGCATCGGCGCAAGCACCAGCACCGGCCTTCCCGTTGGCAGCAAATCTCTCATCCTCCCACCCCATCACCCCACCCCACCCCACCCCGCAACCGCCTACCTCTCCCCATCCCCCGCTTCTCCAAACAAGCGCGCCGCAGGCTCTGGACTGCTGGGAGAATCACAGCTCTCAGGGCGCACGGAGTGCGCGCGGCCCGCCCTCCAAACCCGCCCCCCTCCCAACAAGCCCCCGGGATCGCGAGGCTCCGGACTCGCGCCACCCAACCCGCCCTCCGAACAAGCCATTCACACTTCTCACTTCCCACTCCCCTCCCCTCCCCCTCTCCGTACCAGCCATTCTCACTTCACCCTTCTCACTTCTCACTTCCCACCCCTCTCCCAACAAGAACGCGCCAACGGCGCAACCTAACGTAGCCCAGGGCAACGCCCTGGGTCCACCCCACCCCCATACCCAGAGCCCTGAAGGGGCACCCTAACTTCCCCCGGGGCGGCAGCCCCCCCCTCCGAACGCGCCCCTCCGAACAAGCAGCCGCAGGCTCTGGACTGCTGGGAGAATCACAGCTCTCTCTGCGCACGGAGTTCGCCTACCCGCCCTCCGAACAAGCCCCTCCCAACACGCCATTCTCACTTCACACTTCAAACTTCTCACTTCCCTCCCCCTCTCCCACCACGCCATTCACACTCCCCACCCCTCACTTCTCACTTCCCCGGAAACGTCAGCCGGTGCATCTTTCCGATCCCGCTTCGCCATTCGTCCGAGAGCCGCGCCTCGTCCGCAAACTCCGGCCAGCGATTCACGGCCGCCTGCACCTCATTGATAATGGCCGCGGCCCGCCCCCGCTTCATCAGCGCCGCCCTCGCGCACGCCTCGAAATCCGCCAGCGCGAAACCGTCCCGCTTCCCGTTGATCGTCATCTGGTGCGTTGCTGTCCACGAACCGGATGGATTGTAGCTGTACGTCACGTCGAACGCCGGAGCGAGCGACCACTCGCCTTGCTGGTTCATCAGGAAGGCGATGTTCTTCACATGGTCATCCTGATTCCGCGCCACGACGTTGAAGACCATCCGGCGGAACTGCTCCTCCACCGCAGCCATCGGCAGCTTGAGCTGGCGGATCGTCAGCAGCGCCTGCTCGTAACTGTAGGCTCCGGCCTGGTTGAAATCGAAATGCGCCAGCGCGCAGAGCGACTGCATGTGCAGCTTCGCGCCTCCCGCGAGCCGGTCAAAACGGCGCGTCATGAAATGCCGCCGCTCGTTCTCTTCCAGCAATCGGCACTCGCTCATCGTGATGCCCGCCGCCTTCGCCATCAGGTGATAGGCATACTCGATGGCACCGTAGCCTTTCGGGTCTTCCAGTTCCTTGTCCTTGTTGCCAGCCACCCCGTCGAACTTCAGCAGCCAGTAGTCGAAACCCTCGCCCGCCGCGATCTGCCCCGAGCGCACCTCATTCGTCGTCCGATTCCACGCGATCACCGCCTTGGCCCGCGCGCCGCCTGCCGACGTGCCCACATGCAGGATGTCGCGCAGCGCCTTCTCCTTCCCCGCCTCGTGAAAGTGTCCCTGCAAATCTCCGCGATGCGTCAGCACCTCTCCAGCCAATCGCACCAGCGCGTCCACCTCAATCTTCGACGCCTTGACCGGCCTTGGCCCCATCACCGGCGCAAACTCCAGCGCGCCCATGCCCCGCATGCCAGTGTAGCAGAGCCGCTCCACCGCGCTGAAACTCTCCGGCGTGCGACCTTGCGTCGCCAGCCACGCGTCAATCACCGCATTGCCAAACTTGTCAGGCAGCGAGTCCCCCAGCAACCCCGGCAGGCCGTGAAATGTGTTCCGGGGCAGCGCAGGAAATTCATACACCCGATCACTCAGCGGCATCACCAGCGGCGACAACTCGATCCCGCTGCGCGCAAAGTCCTCGGCATATTGAAATGCCGCGACCTCCCGCCCTTCGTCGAGCGACACCGCACCGATCGTCCGGCCCCAGAGCTGCACTCTCGCAATCATGCCGACTCACCCCACGTCCATTTTTTCGACCCGCCCGTCTCCGCCTTCCTGCCCGTCGCCCGCTGCCGCTTCCGGCCCGACTGCTTCAACTGCGCCATCGGGCTCACCGCCGGCACCGGGATCAATCCCTCAAGATTCTCCACCAGCCCAAGCACCCGGCACACCCGGAGGAAGCCCGACAACTGCGTCGCCACCGCCCCCAGTTCCAGCCGCTGCACCGTCCGCAGACCCAGCCCCGCCTGCTCCGCCAACTGCTGCTGCGTGAGATTGCGCGCCAGCCGGATACCCGACAACCGCTCCCCAAGCAGCCGCATCAGCGCCTCGTCCGTCATCCTCGAATCAATCCTCATACACGCCACCAAAGACGCATTAACCCAAATTGTCAACACAACACGCCACCTAGGCCGCTTTCCAGAACACACATCAACCAGCCACCTTTGACCCTTTATAGCCACCATCCTTACCCAATACGCCATATCTGACGCACCATGAACCCGTACCACTCAAGAATGAACCAACACCGCTACCACCCCCAAACCATCATCACCGCTCCCGTCATCACCCCACTCATCCCGCCCCCTCCTCTCCCACCAAGTCCCCCTCCGAACACGACCCTGGGAACCACCGACCCCCAGCTCGGAATTCTCCCAACACGCCATTCTCACTTCTCACTTCCTTCCCCCTCTCCCCACAAGCCATTCAAACTTCTCACTTCTCACTTCCCTCCCCTCCCCCGAAACACCCGTCACGCCTCCGCACCCCTCCGAACCCGTACCACTCCGAACCCGCACCTCTCCCAACAAGAACGCGCCAACGGCGCACCCTAACGTAGCCCAGGGCAACGCCCTGGGTCCAACCCACCCCCATACCCGGAGCCCTGAAGGGGCGCCCTAACCTCTCCAGGGGCGGCAGCCCCTCCCTCCCAACACGCCCCTCCGAACAAGCAGCCGCTGGCTCTGGACTCCTGGGACCATCACAGCTCTCTCTGCGCACGGAGTGCGCCTACGCGCCCCCTCCGAACAAGCCACCTCCCAACACGCTCCCTTTTACTATTTACTATTCACTATTTACAATTTCTCCCCTCTCCAAACACGCAATTCACACTTCTCACTTATCACTTCTCACTTCCAACCTCCCTCACACCCACTCCGCACAAAGCAACTCCGCCTGCGCCAGCACCGTCTTCACCGCCTCCTCCTGCAGGTCCGGGGGATAGCCGTGTCGGTTCAGGATCCGCTTCACCATCACCTTGATCTTGGCGCGGGCGCTTTCCCGCAGCGTCCAGTCGATCGTCACACTCTTCTTAACCTGACTGATCAACTCCGCCGCGATCACCTTGAGCTTCGCATCCCCCATCGCCTGTTTCGCGCTGTCATTCGATGCCAGCGCATCGTAAAACGCGATCTCATCATCCGTCAGGCCCATGTCCTCTCCCCGCTTCGTGGCGGCGTCGAGGTTCTTCGCAAGCTTGATCAACTCCTCGATCACCTCCATCGTCGAGATCGCCCGATTGTGATAGGCGTTGAGGGTCTTCTTGAGTTTCTCAGAGAACACCTGGCTCTGCACAAGATTCCGCTTCGACCGCACCTTGAGTTCGTCCTTGAGCAACTTCTCCAACAGCTCAGCCGCGACGTTCTTGTGCTTCAGCCCGCGCACCTCGGCGAGGAACTGATCGCTCAGGATCGAGCCGAGGGAGTGAGGAGCGACCGAGACCGGCAACGCGCAGCGTTGGGCGCAGCCCGACTGAGCCGGGGGCGAAGGAGTCAAATATCCGGCTTGGGTAACCCGGCGGCCGTGAAGACATCGATCACCTCGCCCTCCGTCGTGATCGCCTTGCTCACCAGCTGGCGGATCGCCGCGTCGATCTGCTCGGGCGTCTTTCGGTTCTGGCTGCTCTGCTTGTTCAGCGCCGCTTGCAGCGCCTGAAAGAATGAGACGTCATCCCGAATCTCCGTCGCCTCGTCACTCGCGGCGCAGAGCGCAGCCGAGCGGAGCGAGACAGACTGCCGACAGGCAGCCCGAAGGGTGAACGCGGGGGCGTTCATCAACCGCCCGGGAAAGTTCCGTCACCACCTGCACCCAGCGTTTCTTGCCATCTTCCTGTTCGAGAATGTGCTGCTGCCCAGCCGGGATCAGTTGCAGGCGCTCGGTCGGCGTGCCGCTGGTCCAGTTGTCCCAGTCGAAACCATGCATCATGTCACAAGCGATCCCGTGTTTCTCCAGCATCACCGCGATCGCCTGCGCCGTATCGAACGTCGCGTCGCCCTGACCGCCGCTTTCCGTGTAGGTCATGAGCGCCTTCTTCAGCTGATCGGCGAGCCCCAGATAATCCACCACCAGACCACCCGGCTTGTCGCGAAACACCCGGTTCACGCGCGCGATCGCCTGCATGAGGCCGTGGCCCTGCATCGGCTTGTCGGCATACATCGTGTGCAGGCACGGCGCATCGAAGCCAGTCAGCCACATGTCCCGCACGATCACAATCTTGAACGGATCCTTGGAATCCTTGAACCGGTTCGCCAGCTTCCGCCGCGCCTCCTTACTCCCGATGTGCTTCTGCCACTCGGGTCCGTCCTCCGCGCTGCCAGTCATCACGACTTTCAGGACCGTAGAACGAGTTTTCCAACTCGTTCCCTCCTCAACGCACTGGAAAGTCCCTTCTACGTCTCCTTCCGCCCAATCAGGCCGCAGCTTGATCAGCGCGCTGCAGAGATCCACACAACCGAGGGAGGCAGGCGGGCCGACCGAGATAGACAGCACGCATTGCTGGGCGAAGCCCGACCGAGCGGGGCCGCGAGGGAGTCAAATCCGACGGCTCAGGCAGACCACAATCGCCTTGCCGTCCATCGCCTCCACGCGCTTCTCGAGCCGAACTCAGCAAGTGGGCTGAGTGAGACAGACAACGCAAAGTGTTGGGCGCAGCCCGACTGAGCAGGATGCGAAGGAGTCAACTGCGCCACCAGGTCGGCAGCCACCAGAGCGATGCGTTTCGGATCGCCCACCAGCGCCTCCAGTGCGGCCCATTTCGTCTTGAGCTTTTCCTTCTTCGTCAGCTCCTCGCCTTCGGTGATTTCCTCAAACTCCGCGTCGAGCTTCGGCAGTTCGGCGGCGTTCAGGCTGAGCTTGGAAATGCGGCTCTCGTAATAGATCGGCACCGTGGCCTTGTCGGCGACGCTTCAAATCATCGAGGCTAACGAACCAGGCTGAACCCTGGCACCAGGATACTGAGCAAGGATTTGGCCTTTAAGGCTCCGGAGAAAATTGGCGGGACCGAATTCTGGCAGAAGGATTCGATGGTTCGGTTTCTTCCCGTTGATTGACTCGTCTGTGACGATGAACGCACCGGCATCGTAAAGACGCGCGCCCACGCTTTGCTTCATGAATATCTTGTAGCGCTCGGCGTAGGACGGGCCTTTGAATGTCTCGACTTCATCACTGCCGGCCATCCGAAAAGGAGGCATGGTGAGAAAGTGAGGTTGCTTGATGCGGACAGGTTTCCCGTCTGAGTCTGGTTGGTATTTGCCGACGAAGAGATAGCCGAGCCACGGGCGCGGCTGCTGCCGTTCAAAACCAGACTGACCGTAAGTGACCCAGAAGTCATGGGCATTGCCGATACTCTCTTCAAGCCGGTTGTTCTGATTGTTGCCAATACTCTTATCCTGCGATTTGAACTCCACTGCGGCATAGAGCACCGGGCCGACCGCGTCACTTTTGGCAGGATGAAAGCGGCTATTTGCCAAGACGATTAAATCCCAGTTCTTGGACGGGCGAAAGTAGGATGGGAGGATTGAAGGCGTGGTAGAAAGATGGCCACCGGCAAAGATGTGGGCTGGGTTTACGCCCAGTCCGACCAGAAAATCCCGAATGGTGATCGCGAAACCATCCATCGTCTTGCCGTGAAGATTCACATCACGGGTGCCTCCCTGAGTCTTCTTGGATTTTGCGGTGCTCTTCGAGCTCCACCAATGTTTGACGGCGTTGTGAAAGAGTTCCGTTTCTGCTGGCATAGTCAAAGTGGGAGGGAATCAATCTGGTAGGCTTCCAAGGCTGCACGCGTTGCCAGCGCCACGTCTTGGGTGTCGAAGGCTTGGCGGAGAGTCTCAGCGAGTTCGTGTGAGATGTTCTCTGGGGCTGGCACACGGATTCGACGGAGGTATTGCGCCTGAAAGCGCAGGAACCCGCCCCGCATCCGAACGCCATAGCAGTGAATGAAAAACTCGCCAACCGCTGACATGAGCAGCCCGCCAAGCACGCGCAGGTCCCACGTTTCCGAAGTGATCCAGTAGAGGTTGTGCTGCGGATAGGTTTTTCCAAGGTCGAGCGTCGGGAGGAGCCGGTCCTTGATGTCCGCGATGTAGAGCTTTTGCTTCGCAAAGAGCCGCAGGTTCACCCGGTCAATGGTCTTGTGCCATTGCAGCGGGCGCTCCTTTGCCGTGTGCCTGCTCGTCAGCAGATCATAGTGCGGCCTCAGATAAGCCTCGAAGCGCGGATAGGCTTGAAGATCGATCAGACCTTGCTCGTTCCACGGGTTTACGAGGTAGCGCCCTGACCACGCCACTTTCCCCGCCTTCAAGTCCGACGCCATGGCGAGCGGGAGCAGGCGATCCGGTTCAATGTCCGGTCGGTCATCCGTGATGAAAACCCGGTCGGCACCGGTTGCTACGCCAATGCCAATCTGGGTTCCGGTGGCTTTGCTTTCAAGGGGCAGGCACGTCGCTTCGAGACGTTTGAGAAGTTGCAACGCTTCCAGTGATGAGCACGGCCAAGGCTCACTGCCGCGGAACCAGTCTGGAAAACGCGCCACTCGCAAAATGCTGCTCGAACGGGCTTCGCAGAGCAAGCTTTCCACTTCCTCGCGGCTGGCCTTCTCAATGCCGGGCAGTGCTTTAGCAACGACGACGGGGCCTTGTTTCTCTTGCGCGATAATCGTGACCGCAGGGTAAGCCGAAACATCGGTTTCGAAGGCGGCGACATCATGTGCCTCAATCACGCAGCGCACGTTGTATCCTTCCGTCGTGATGAACTCGCGCAGGGCACTGCCGTAATCATTGAGCATCCAGCGGTCGGCGCAGATGTAGGCGCAAACACCACCTGGTTTAAGTTGCAGGAGCGCCGCTTGGTAAAACGCCACGTAAACATCAGCCCGGCCCCGCATGGCGCTAAAGCCACTGCGATAGAACGCAGCTTTGTCCTCCGGGATTTCTTCCAACCGGATATAAGGCGGATTGCCAATGACGAAATCGGCGATGGGGAAAGCGAGCGAAGCTTCGAGGAAATCGTCGATTCGAATCCAGCTCCGCGCCAGCAAGGAAGCAGTCGGAGCGGGAATTCCGAGATCGAGAAGCGTAGCGCAGACGAGCCCCATGGCCTTTTCGGCGGCAGCGGGGTCAATCTCAAAAGCGCAAATCGCCTGAGCGGCCTGCTCAACAGGAATGCCGTGGAGGCGGCAGGATTTAATCAGGCGTCGAACCATGCCTTGAAGAAAGGCCCCATCTCCTGCTGAAGGCTCCAACGCGACGAGGCGAGCAAGAGAGCGCTCTGGCAAATACCCAGCCAGATCAAGGATGAGTTCCACCATCCATGGTTTGGTGTAAATGACGCCCGCCACGCGCGGCGGAACTAGATCGATGACGGCGGTGCTCACAAAACTGAACTTCTTTCGGGTGAATTGCGCATTGTGCGGCCCCAGCTTGGGCTGCAATCGGAGTTTAACCTATTGAATCCGCTCACGCGATGGCCGGGTTTCATGATTTTGAGGCCGCCAGTTGCAGGGGCGTTCATGATTCGCCCCCGTTTCCGAGTTGCAGATCGAGAGATTGCCGAACCAAGCCAATCACATACGGCAACTCATTCAGATTTGAGAGCCCTATTTCAACGTCACCATTCCCCCATCGGCCAATGTCAGTGACGTCTTTGCAAAGTCCCTTCGGGTCGTTCACCTCGGAGAACCGCATGTTTAGCGCGAGCCTCAGACGCTTGGCTTGGGGCACAACGTCCACGAAGTTCGTCTCCGCTTTGTATGCGACATAGAGCTTTAGAAACTCCTCGCTCACGCAGGGGTCGAGTGCGAGCACGGCTTTGCGGAACGCTTCAAACAAGGCGCTCATGTTTGGTGTGAGCAAATTTGGGTGGTCATCGAGGGTGTATGCCGTGACCGCGTCAGCCTTCCGGTGGTAGGCATCCAAAATATCCTGCTGCAGCTTCGGCGCGGGCCAGACACCAACTCCTGTTTCAGCGAGCTTTCCAGCACGGATCTTGATGGCCGCCTCGTCCCACATCTCCAGAATGCCCAGCCCTTGATTCAGCTTGAGTGGGCTTTGCTTCAACCCCTTCTCGGGTGCATCGGGCATGTCACGCTTTTCGGCGAAGGCACGGTCGCTGTAGTCACTGTTGTAGGCGGTGAGCGTGAGATTGCCGAGCGTGTGAAGCCACGTTTGCTGGATGCGTTGCCATTCGTCGCCGAGAGCGTCGCGCCACTTTAGCGACAGGTTCTCGTTCTGCGGAAGGAGGTGTTCGATGGTGTATTCGTCCACCTCTACGCGCTCCTTGCGTCCGTAGTTTTCCAAACGGCGAAGCCAGTAGCTTCGGCTGCGGAAGTTGTAGATGTCGCGAGTCTGGAAGTCCCGGCGGAACTCGTCGTCAGAAGGGAACCGCCGATACGAAGGCAGTCCGAGGAAATGCGCCTGAACGCTTTCGAAGTATCGGTCCTTCTTCAGCGCCTTCGTGAACGTGGCAAACGTCTTGTTCATCGAGTTCGTGGGGATAGCACAGATTGCTCGACGGAAGACATAAGCCTCGATTAGCCGCACGCTGGCCAGTAGGTCAGCCTTCGAGAGCATGTCCGCCTTGTAGTCGTGATACAACTCCAGCAGGAACGGATAAGCTACGTCCACCTTCAGCTCGCGCAGGTCCTGGAAGGCGAGCTTGAGGTCGACGTCGGGATCGCTCCCCAGTGCCATTGCGCAGAAATGCCGCGCGTAGTCTCGGATTTCACGCACGAGGCTTTCGATGTGAGTCTTGTCGTCGGGAAAGTCGGCTCGCGAGGTTCGCGCATGGCCTTTGAAGGCGTCGTAAACCGCGTTGATGTTTGGAATCTCGCCCGTCATCACCGTCAGATAATGCCGCATGAACCCATCGAAGTGCGTGCCGTAGGCTTCCTGCCCGAAGTCCAGTTCCATCGGTCGCCAGAACTGTTCGTAGAGCTTCGTTTGCAGCACCGGCTCTAACCCCATCAGGATGAAATTTCGGATGAGGTCGGCCTGGCTCAGTTCCTTGCCTGTCGAGTTCATACTCTCGAAAATGAGCTGCGGGTTGTCCTGGTCGCGGGTCAGAGCGATGTCCACCACCACCAGCTTCGCCAGCCCCCGGCACAAGGTCGCCAACTCGACCTTGTCTTCGCCAATCCACCGTTTGAAGGAGTCAAAATTCGCGTTGATACGAATCGAGGGTTGCTGCGGCGGTTCACCATCGCCCACGAGTGCAGTCAGCGATGGCTTGTCAGTCTGCGAGAGCAGCAGCTTGAAATGTCGCTCGCCGGTCTCTTCCGGGTTTACCAAATAGTAATTCTTGATCTTCCGTTGCGAGAACCCGTCGAACGGTTCGCTGTCGGCCACCGCTTTGGCGAGGGCGGCCAGTAATAGAGAAACTGTCGTGAGTCGTTGCTGACCGTCGATGACCAGCAGCGGCGTTTGATGCGTGACCTGCGAGAGCCCGCTCTCGACATATACAATTGAGCCGACGAAGTGGACGGCAATCTTATCGCTGCTGCCACAGCGCACGATGTCATCCCACAGTTGGCGGCATTCTTTCTCGGTCCACGAATAGGTGCGCTGGTAGATGGGGATGACGAACTGCGGCGACTTTTTGAGGAAATCCAGGAGCTTGGCTTCAGTGGCTTTCATATTCGTTCAGAGTTCTCGGTGAAGGCGTGGTGCAGCCTCAAAGGCTTCAATTCGGCACTCGCACTTGGCGATGACCTCGAAGCCGGTGGTAGCGGCGCGAGGTGGTGGATGAAGTGCTGCACCCACGCAAAGTTGGCATTCCCCTTCGGCGGGACACCGAACTGCCAGCGCACGTCGTCATCCTTCCGGAACCAGTCGGAGTCATTGAAGGGCGGATTCGCGAGCACGTAGTCAGCGCGAAGGTCGGGATGCTGGACGTTGCGGAAGGTGTCGGCGTGTTCCTTGCCAATATCGGCCTCGATCCCGCGGATCGCGAGGTTCATGATCGCGAGGCGGCGCGTGGTGGCGTTGCTCTCCTGGCCGTAGATGGAAATGTCCCCGAGCTTGCCGCCGTGGGATTCCACGAACTTCTCCGACTGCACGAACATGCCGCCGGAGCCGCAGGCAGGGTCGTAGATGCGGCCTTTGTACGGGGCGAGCATCTCGACCAGCAGGCGCACGACGCAGGACGGAGTGTAGAACTGCCCGCCGTTCTTGCCCTCGGCGCTCGCAAAGCGGGTCAGGAAATACTCATACACGCGGCCGAGCAGATCGACGGAGCGGTGGGTCTTCTCGCCCTCGCTGGCGGCCGTGAGGCTGATCGTGGCGATGAGGTCGATCAACTCCCCCAGCCGGTGTTTATCCAACCCCGGACGCGCATAGTCCTTCGGCAGTACCCCCTTGAGGCGCGGGTTGTCGCGCTCGATGGCGACCATAGCGTCATCGACAACTTTGCCGATGGTGGGCTGCTTGGCATTGGCCTGCAGGTGGGACCAGCGGGCATCGGCGGGCACCCAGAAGACGTTCTCGGCCTTGTATTCGTCCGGGTCTTCAGGATCAGCCCCCGCATAGTCCCCTTCTCCGGCGACGAGCTTGGCGCGATGCTCCTCGAAGGTGTCCGAGATGTACTTCAGGAAAATCAGGCCGAGGACGACATGCTTGTACTCCGCCGCGTCCATGTTGTTGCGTAGCTTGTCAGCAGCGAGCCACAGTTTGGCCTCGAAGCCAATGGTAGCAGTGGACTCTTTCGTCTCAGACGATTTGCGACGGGCAGGCATGGATCTAGTGGAACGCTTTCCTGTTTCCATTTCCTATAGCCAGCCCCCGCCCCCTGTCAGCCGATTTCCTCCGCATTCCAGGCTCCCCCCTACTCCCCCGCCCCCTTCGTCCCGGCACACTCCCGAACCCGCCTCGCGATAAAATCCCGCTCCGCCGGCAGCGACGCCAGCGACCCCGCCTGACGGAAGTGCAGCAGGGCCGCCGCCTGATTGCCCATCTCGGCCGCAAAGGTCCCGCGGAGCACGTGAAACAAATGATAGGCCTCCAGCTTGCTGCGGTCAGTGATCGCATCGAGCGCGGCCAGCCCCGCCTGCGGACCATGCACCCGGGACACCGCCACCGCCCGATTCATCGCGGCTATCGGCGACGACGTGATCGTCAGAAGCTGATCGTACAGCCCGAGGATGCGCACCCAGTTCGTGCTCGCCTCATCAGCCGCCGTGCTGTGGCAGGCCGCAATCCCTGCCTCCAAATGATAGGCGCTGATCTCGTCCCCCTGTGCGGCCCGACTCAGACACGCCATGCCCCGCTGGATCATCGATTGATCCCATGCCGCGCGATTCTGTTCGTGCAGCCGCAGGAGATTGCCCGCATCGTCCGTGCGCGCCGCGAGCCGTGCGCCATTGAGAAACATCAGCGACAGCAGCGCAAACGTGCGCGGCACATCGGTCGCCGGATGCGCCGCCAGAAGCGTCGCAAGGCGGATCGCTTCGTGACAGAGGTCTTCCCTCACCAGCCGCTCCCCGCTGCTCGCCTTGTAGCCCTCGTTGAAAAGCAGATAGAGCGCCCCCAGCACGCCATCAAGTCGCCCGGGAAGTTCGCTTGGCCCCGGCACCGCAAATGGCAGCGCCAGATCCCGGATCAGTTGTCGCGCCCGCACCAACCGCTTGGCAATCGCCGCCTCACTTGTCAGGAATGCCGTGCCAATCTCCGCCGCGCTCAATCCGCACACCGTGCGCAGCGCGAGCGCCAGCTGCGCCTCGACCGACAACTGCGGGTGAAAGCAGACAAACAGCATGCGCAGCGTGTCGTCCGTGAAATCAGATTCGTCTCCCGGCTCCACCCGCGTGAGCCAGCGCTCCTGTTCCGTGGTGATTTGAGCCTCCTTGCGCTGCCACGACTGCTCGCGCCGCAGCGCATCCAGCGCGACGTTCTTTGCCGCCTGCGTCAGCCATGCCGCAGGATTCTCCGGAATGCCGCGGTACGGCCACGTTTGCAACGCACGCACCAGTGCCTCCTGCACCGCATCCTCGGCCAGTTGCAGCCGATGCGTCCCGAGGTGCGCCGCCAGCGACGCCACAATCCGCGCCCCCTCACGGCGAAACAGATCATCCGCCACCAGACTGGGAGTGCGCGCCCCCGACCCGCTCATGCCGGTCCCTGTTCCGCCGGCGGTCCGCCTTCCACTAACCTCGCCAAGTGCCGCAGCGAATCCTGCCAGCCAAGGTAGCACGCTTCTTCCGGAATCACCGCGGGCACCCCCGCCTGCGTGACACTCAGTTCCGTGCCGCAGGAAACCGCCTTCAGCGTCACCGTCACCTCAATGACCCCGGACAGATTCGGATCGTCGAAGACATCCGTGTAACGCAGCAGTTCGTTCGGCACGAGTTCCACATACTCCCCGCCAAATGTGTGACTGTGGCCGTTGTTGAATTGCGTGAATGCCATCTTGAACGAACCCCCGACCCTCGCATCAAGGTGGAAGACTTTGCAGAGATAACCGTCCGGCGGCAGCCAGCGCGAGAGCGCGTCAGGATCAAGAAAGGCCTTGTAAACCAGCTCAGGCGTCGCCTTGAGCACGCGGTGCAGTCGAATCGTGTGAGTGTCCATGGGTGATGACAACTCACTCCATCGAATGCAGCCCGATCATATTCCCTTCGGTGTCGATGAACAACGCAATGAACCCATACGGCGCGATCGAGAACTTCTCCCGAAACAACTGACCTCCAGCCGCCGCCACCCGCGAGGCCTCCACGGCGCAGTCCTTGCTCGTGAAATAGATCAACGTCCCCCCCGCCCCAGGCGTGAAGCCCTCCATCCGGCAAAGCGTACCTCCACAGCCTGGAGCAGCATTCTCCATGTCGGACGGAAACATCAGCATCTCAAAACCACTCTCCATCCCAGCAGGATTCGGCAGCGGCTGCATCTGAACATCGAGAACCGTTTCATAAAAGGCGCGGGCACGAGCCATGTCACTGACATAGATCTCGAACCAGCCGACGGGATTGCGTGTAATACTCATGAGGTGACTGTGTGGTGGGTGGGATGATCGTGCGATTTAATATTTGCGGTGTTGATAACGTCGACAATCTACTCATTCACAAGGGCCTTGAACCCCCCGAACGCCATGCGCTGACTGTCGAAGATGGCGTTGCTCGCAGGACAAATCACCTTCAGCCGCTCATCCTCCATGATCTTCGCATTCGCCGCATCCCGAGCGGCCCGGTCCGCGAAAATCGCGAAGGCAAAAACCACCGTCTCATCGTCCTTCGCCTCGGCAGCCAACGCAAACGAACGGCAGAAATCCGTGCTGAGATCATCCCCCACCGCTTCCATGTAATGCAGCGCTCCATGCTCGATCCAGATCGCCGCCGCTTGCTGCGCCAGTTGGCGATAGTCCTCAAGCTTGGCCGTCGGCACCGGCAGCAGGAATCCATCAAGGTATGTTCCGGGTAGTTTCATCGTTTTCTTGTCTGAAAGTCTTGATTTGTTAGCCCTGAAAAGCCTTCACATCCGCCATCGGGCGACAGAGGTCGGCAATCGGGCGCACCTCAATCTGCGCGCCATGCGCAAGGATCGGGCACGCATGGGCAAGTCTCACCGCCTCATCCGTCGACGCCACCGCCAGCAGGAAATAACCCGCGATCGCTTCCTTCGACTCGGCAAAAACCCCGTCCGTCACCACCCCCTGCGGTCCCGTCACCAGTCGCCCTTCCTCCATCAGCGGCTGCGCCCCGCGCAGAATGCCCGCGCTCTGCAGGCCCTCGACCCAGCTGTAGAAGTCAGTCATGATGCCCTGAAGCTCCGCCGGTGAAAGCCCGCTGTTCCAGTGCGTGCCGCGAATCAGCAGCAGGTGCTCACCGGTCGTTTGCTGAGTGTTCGGATTCATGCGCAAAGGCGTCTCGTTGATCCCTCCCTACTCACGGTTTCGCGACCATCTGGGCGACATCGGCGAGGCCCTTCTCGAACTCAGGCCCGCACATCCGCTCGCAACTCATGAACAGGCTCACCACTTTCGCCATCACGCCCTCGTTCTTCCCATACATCGCCCACGTCACCTTCGTCTTGTTTTCACCCTCCGGCTTGAACGTGAACTCCACCGTGTTCGTGCCTTCCATCGGTTCCTTCCAGTCCATGCGTTCCACAATGCGCTCATTCGCCTTCCACTCAATGATCGTCGCGGACCCTTTCCCCACCTTCTTGCCATCCCAGCTCGCCACCGCACCCACGCCGGACTCCGGCCCGCTGTACGTGTTCTTCGCCTCAGGATCCATCTTAGCCCACGGATTCCATTCGTTGAACTTCTTGTGATTGTCGAAGTACGGAAACACCTTCTCCGCAGGCGCTGCAATCACAAGGCTGCGCTCAACCCGAAAGTCAGGCGGTTGCACCAGCGCGACCACAATCACGCCGACGACAATCACCGCGAGGCCAATGAGGATCTTCTTGAGCATAAGGATTATTGGATTGGAATACGCTGAACCGGATTACTGGCGCGTGAAGATCACCGGAGGCCCGCACGGCGCACTCTTCCCATTCTCCCAGGACACTCCCTCCAGCTTGAAGTGGTCCTTATCAATGAAAGTGTAAGTCGCCCCATGCATGTGCTTGTCCTTCGCCACATTCAACCCCGGCGTCGGAGCCAGATCAAACGTCAGCGAATCCGCAGTGCTCTTCGTGAGCTTCATCCGCGGCTGGTTCCGCAGCATGCAGTAATGCGTCATCGTCAGCTCGCCGTTCACATCATGGTAAACACTCAGCATCTCCATCGGCGTCCCGCCCGCAAACCGCTCCTCGATCACCGAATCCCCGGCAATCAGCCGGAACTCCGTATTCATCCGCCCCATCATCGGCGAATCCGCCGACCACTTGCCCACCAGCGTCTTCATGCGCTCAAACGCAGCCGACCCCCGATACGGCGGCATCGCCGACTGGCCTCCATCCTTGGTCTGGACAGTCTGACAGGAGGTCAGCGCCGCAAAGGCGGCACCAAGCAGAAGGAGCGATGGTTTGTTCATGGAAATGTTATTGGACGGATGTTCAGGCGTCAGGAATCGCCGCAAAATGATTGAGGCCCCAGCAGTGGCCGTCCGGATCGACAAAGCCATGATGGTACATAAAACCGTAATCCTGCGCCTCTTCAATCGTCGTCCCCCCCGCAGCCACGGCCTTGCGCACCAGATCATCCACCGCCGCGCGACTCTCACAGCTCAGCGAATGCAGCACCTCAAGCGCCTTCGAGGTGTCGCAGATCTCCTTGGGCGAAAGCTCCCGGAACTTCCTATGCGTCAGCAGCATCACCTGAATGTGCTCGCTGATCACCACACAGGCCGCCGTGTCGTCCGTGAACCGCGGGTCGTTCCCATACCCGAGCGCACCCCAGAACGCCAACGCCCGCGGCACATCCGCGACAGGCAAGGTGATGAATAATTGGGCGCTCACAGGCATGGTCTGAAAAATCTGAACTCGCGAAACGCTCCCGCGCTTCAATAGTCCGACGAACGAACTGCCCCCCAAAGGACACTCAGGACAATTTAGTTTCGCAAATCTTCACCCCACCCGCCCATCACCCCTCCCGCGAACGGCTGGAACAACCCGGCAGCCAATCGCGTTTCTTCCCTTCGACACCATGAAGCCTGCCGCCCTCGCCATCTGCCTCTCTTCCGCCCTCCTCGCCTTCGTCCCGCCATCCTTCAGCGCCAAACCCCCGGCACTCTCCGCTCCCGTCCTCTTCAACACACCAGCCGCCGACGCCATCCTCGCCGAATTGCAGATCTTTCCCGCCGACAATCCATGGCACCAACCAGTCAGCGACTGGCCCCGGCATCCCGATTCCGCCCGAATCGTCGCCTCCGTCGGCAACGACAAACCGCTCCGCTACAATCCGGACATGGCCTTCGTCCTCGTCCCCCCGGGCCAACCGCGCGTCGCCGTGAAAATCACCGACTACACCGACGAAAGCGATCCCGGTCCGTATCCGGTCCCTACTAACACTCCCATCGAAGGATGGCCCGCCTTCTTCAGACGCAGCGAGGAATATCGCACCGCCACCCTCGACAGCGTCCAGCGCGACCTCCAGAAACTCGGCGGCGACCGCCACGCCATCGTCGTCGATCCCGCCGCCGGTCTGCTCTACGAATTCTATGCCCTGCTTAAAACCGACACGGGCTGGGAAGCAAAACAGGCCTCCATCTTCGACCTAAAAACCAACCGCTTGCGCCCCGATGGCTGGACCTCCACCGATGCCGCCGGCCTCCCGCTGTTCCCCGCTGTCGTCCGCTGGGACGAACTCCAGCGCGGTCGCATCGACCACGCACTCCGCGTCACCGTCAAACGCTCCCGCAGAGCCTACGTCGCTCCCGCCACCCACTTCGCCAGCTCCCTCACCGATCCCGAATTGCCGCGCATGGGTGAACGCTTCCGCCTCCGCGCCGACTTCGACACAAGCCGCTTCTCGCCAGAAGCCCGCACCATCCTCACCGCACTCCAGCGCTACGGCATGATCGTCGCCGACAACGGCATCGAATGGGCCATCTCCGTCTCCCCCGACGAACGCATCCCCGTCCTCCACGACGAACTCCGCCGCATCAAAGGCTCCGACTTCGAGGTCGTCACCGCCCCTCGCTAACAGGACACCGCACCCGCAGCACCCATCACCCCCTGCCCCGGCGCACCAACCTACTTCATGTGTTTCGTCAACCCGGTTTCATCCATTCAATCTCACGCTCTCACAACCGGAGGCAGACCGGCAAATTCGGCGCAGTGCAGCCATATGTTTCTCGGTGTTCATTGTTCCTCATTTCTTATTACCCTCCTCAACCACCACCTTCACCACTCCGCTGTCCGGGGCATGCCCATTGGTCATGGAAAACCGGACGCTGACCGTGCCGGGTCCCGTCTCCACGCCGCAGATCGGAAACCCTGGCGTCCGCACCTTCCCATCCGCGTCGCGCTCCACACCGAACTGGATCGGTGGCGCAGGAAATTCAAGTTGCTCGCCAGGCTTGAATGTATAGCTGAAGAACGGGTCTACCCCTAACAACCACACCTTGTGAACCTGCAGCCGGGTGCCGTCCGCCGCAGCAGCTTCGACGTCAATCCGGTTCGGCACTGGTGAGAGTGCCACGGTCACGCTCTTTTCAGAAACATTGCGCACCACGAGCCGGGCTTCTGTCCTGCCGCCACGTTTCACGCGGTCAGTCATCAGCACCCCGGAGCGCAGCCCGTCCTTCGTGTCGCCCCATGCAATGAGCGATTCCACATCGGCATCCGGCGTGCCGCGGGCCGCAGCCACCGTGGCGCTCAGTTCCCGCCATGCCGCGCTCCATTCCCCGCTTGGACACACCTTAGGGTGATCCACTGCGGGGCCAGCGACTAGCGTAAACTCCAGTTCCGGTGCCGTGATCGAGCCTCTCCATTCTTTGCCTTCGTAGAGCCCTGCCGCATCCGACCATGAGCAGCGCAGCTTGTATCTCCCCGCAGGCAGGCCGTGAAACTCCGGCCCGCTCCACACCGCCGCATTGTTCTCCGGCCCGAAGAACTTCACCTCAAACGCCTTCGCCATCACCACAGATCCGGCGGGCAGCATACAGACCATCGGCTGCGTGAGAATCCGCCAACTGCCGCGATGCGCGGCGTGCTCAATCCCATCAGCTCCGATAGCGGAAACGATCACACCGGCGTCCTGCCGGTCGGGTCCAGTGGTCTGAATGATCTCATCTTTCTCCCCGGCATTGTGCAGCCAAAGCTCGGCACGCACCTTGCCTCCGATGCGCCAGTCCGCGTCCACAATGCGCAGCCCGATCCGCAGCCCGCGCAGCGGCTCGCTCCACTTTTCGATCGCCACCGGAATGTCCTGAAACTCCACCATCGTCCGCCACAACGGCCCGCTCACCAGCTTCGCTTTCGCCAATCGGGCCACGATGGGATCGGTCGCGAAGTATGCCACATCGTCGAGCAGCTTGATGGCCTCCGCCTGCGTCCAATCGCGCGACGTAACGAAACGGGGCAGCAGCTTCACCATGTTGTCCGCATGCCTCCGGCCAGCGTGCGCCTTGCCAAATGCCCGCACCTCCGTCGCCAGATTGCCGATGAACGTGCCAGGAATCGTCCCGTCCGCATTGGCTGTCGCTTTCCACATCTCGAAAAGCTCGCGGGCAGCCTGCTCCCTCGGCTCTGTCGGTTGGGGTTCGACTTTACGGGTGAGCATGAAAACCTCCTCTTTCCCCAATAGTGTCAGCTTCAGCGATTCCCCTCTGACCGGCACTAACGAACCGAATGGTTTAGGTTTCCCATCCGCTTGCTCAAGACCCAGCTTGAAAGCGATACCATCCAATGCCGCCCCATATTGCAGCGTTTCGAACTCCCCCTCAGTTGGGAAGCACAGCTCCATAGAGATGCCATTGGCCACTGGAGATCTCCGGCCAATCCTCAGCAATGCCGCCCGTCCGTTTACCTTGCCTTCCCAGGAACCGGTGAGCTTCTCAAGCCGCTGCTCTCTGGCCAGATACGCCTCCATTGGTTTCGTGGAGTAATACGCCACGTCATTCAGAAGCTGCATCGCGTCTGCCAGCGGCAGGGACTGATAGACCGAAGTAGCGAAACGCGGCAGCAGCGCCTCCAGTTTCGCCGAACTGTCCAGATTCGGATGGGCATGAACAAAAGCGCGGACCTCATCCGCTAGCCCATCAACAAGCCAGTAAGGAATCGCGCCGTCCTCAACGTCATCCGCCTGCCGCCTCCAGAACTCAAAAAGCGCACGCGCCTCCTCCTGCTGCGGCTCGGTCGCCGCCGCCTCTGCATCGCGTGTCAGGATCGTCTCCTGCTGCCCCGTCTGCCGACCGTACAGCTCCAGTTTCAGCTTGCCAGCCTCGACCGGATTGAGCGTTCCGAACTTCATGCCGCCGCCCGCACTTCGCTGCACCACATCAACCGAACCTCCATCCTCCGCGATGGTGAAACCCGCCAGTGCCCCAATCGTCGCCTCGCCGAAATAGATGTCCAATTGCACGTCCTTCTCCGCAGGCGGGCGATGGAATGAAAGCATCAGCTTTTCTCCATTCACCGTCCCCCGCCATGTGCCCAGCAGCGCGTCAGGCGCGACCTTTGCCGCGGCGGTCTCCGGATTCTCTGGAACTCCGGACTCGCCGGGTTGATTGGTCAGATCCACCTCAGTCACCGTCGGGGTAGCGGAGGCTTCCTGACGGTACAAATGCAGCCGCAGTTTGCCGGTGCCGCGAGGTTTCAGCCAAGAGTAGCTGTAGGGGGCGTCGCTTTGGGTTTCATCAAGGGTGTGCACTTCGACGATTCCATCTCCCTCGGCGGCTCTGGAATGGATCCTCAACCGCGCCCTGCTGATGCTCTTCCCGTTCCGCGAGATTTCCCATTCATTTCTCTCACCAAAACGAATCTCCACATTGATCCCCTCCCCGCTGCCCTTCCAGATTCCCCGCAGCGATGCGGCATCAATCCCGGCCGCGGCCAGTTCCTTCGCAAAATGGCGTGCGTAGCTCTCGGGAGCGAGTTGGAGAAGTTCATCCACCTTCCGCCGCTGCCCGGCGTCCGCACCTTTCGGAGCGTCGGCTTCCCTTGTCAGCACGAGGTCAGTCACCCTGCGGTATCCGAGATCCCCGCGTATGGCGCCGTGTTCCAGGACGTGCAGAAGCAGCACGCCGTCAGAGCCTCGCCTCAGGGTGCCGCAATGCACAGGCGTCCCCTTCTCGTTCGCAGCCATCAGATAGAGCCTCGTGGCCGTATACGATGGCTCTGTGGATAGCGCCGACTTCCGGTCCGTTTCCAGGAAACGAACTTCCCAATCCTGACTCTTCCCGAAACGCAACGTGACGTCCACGCCTTCCTTGCTGCCTTTCCAGACGCCCTGGAGCGAGGCAGAGTCCAGCTTGTTCGCTGCAATCTGCGTCTTCTGAAAAGCCGCAAAGCTCTCCGGGAAGAACCATTCGCGATGCGCCCAGAACCGGTGATACTCCTCGCCCTTCGCCCCGTCCCGCTGCGCGAAGACTCTCTCCACCGCAGCAAGGGACTGATCCCATTCGTCCACAAATCCGAGAGGAAACGCCGCAAGGTACGCCTCGTGCTGTCCGTGTTCGAGCTGGTCCAGAATGACCTTCAACGCAGCCTTGTTCCCGAACACCGAATAATCGTAGGCGGCGAGCGACATTGTCAGGCTGCGGCTATCTTCGTCGGCAGCCGCCAGTTTCTCGTCGGTCAGCAAATGGCGGAACTGCGGGTCTCCCTCCACCGCGGCCCGGAGGATTTGCTCTGAAAGCGGCCAGACATTGTTGTCGTCTTTCAACGTTCCCGGATTCCCCGCGAGGCGGGCAAGCAGTTCCGGATCGTATTTCCCCTCGAAAAAGCTATCCGCAGGAGGCTTGCTCCAGTCCACCTTACGCCGTGGCCCGGCATCGCTCGTTTTGGGCGCGTCGCCAGATGGCGCGGCGGCCACTGTGAACTCAAGCTCGTCGTTCACGAGTTCGCCCGTCCACTCGCCCTCGTGCGCCACATCTGGATGGGCGTCGTTCCATTCGCACCGCAGCTTGTATTTGCCAGGCGGGAGGTGAAACGCCGCGACAGACGGCTCTGAGACGCCGCGCTTCTCCGCGTCGAAGCGGATGGTGAATTGCTTGATAGTCGCGACATGAGCCGCGGGCAGCAGCATCTCCTGAAACGTGAGGAGGCCGTCGAATTGCGCAGTGGCTGCCCCATGCTCCTTGCCAGCTTCATCAACCGCCACGATGGAAATGCCATTGTCGAGCCGGCCTGTGTAGGAAAACTTGACATCGCCATCGCTGCGATTGCGCACCACTAGCCCCACTCTGGCAGCGCCGCCAATGCGCCATTGGGCATCGATGGCCGCCCGCACGCCCAGCACCAGCAGCTCCTTGTCGCGGTCCCCTGGCCTTGACGGCTCCATTACCTCACCCATTAACTCGCCCCCCGGACGTTTCGCATCTTCCTCCCGGAATTTCTGACAATGCACGCCGGACTTCGCATAGGCATCGTCGGGGAGCATGGGTAGTTTTGGCACGGCTGCTCCGTTTGGCTTTTCGGGCATTTGTTTCTGCACCGGCGCTCCGGACACATCGAACGCCTTCTTCATCGCCTCGCGCAGATGCATGGGGATGTTGGTGATGCCGCCTTCGGCAAAACGGGTTTCCTGCACTTTCCAAGGATCGGCGAAGTCGTATTTGCGCACCAAATCCTTCTGCTGGACCCACAGCGTGCCCCCGCCGCGCTCCCAGACGATCCCATAAGTGCCGCTCCCGTTCGGCAGCGCAATCTCGTGAGGCTTGGGCCCGCGGGCAGCCTCCGGTTTCGCGTCAGGGAAAATGATCTTCGCCTGGTCCTGGAGGAACGGGACGAAATCGCCAGGTCGGATAGGATTGACGGTCGTTTGGGTGATCTGCAGATGCACGTCATCGCCAAGCACATAGCGGCCCGGTGCGTTGGCGGTGCGCAGAGCTTCGGCGACCACACGGTACTGCGCCGCAAAGTCGCCGATGGCCGCGAGGTCTTTCTGGTCCCGCAATGCCAGGGTGCGGTCGGTCTGAATCGGCTCGCCCACATCGCGCAAAATGAAAACGCGACCCAGCATTTGCGGTGCCTTCTCTCCCGCGGCGTGCCTCGGGGCCGCGAGGTCATACGCCTTCCCATCGAGATACAGCTTCTCCGGCTCGTCCGATGTGTATTGCGCGGAGATGGCTCGCTTGTTCACGTTCTTTCCAGCTACCGCCGTCTTCGCAGCGTCCACGAGATACACGGTGCCATTAAAACGCCACTTGGCCCCCGACGACCACTCGGAAATCCCGCTGGAAAGATGGCCCTGGTAGAATAGCACAAAGTTCACGTCTTTCTCCGACTGCACGGCCATCGCCGCGTAGTCTTCGTTGAATAGCATCTTCGAAACCGGCTTCACATCCGCGCGCGGCCCCGATTCCGCCGAATTCGGCTCGGGCGTCGTCGCGGGAGGAGTGGGCTTTTCAAACACCTCCGCCTGCGATTCTGGGGAGACTCCCGCGATGTCGAATTGGCGCTTCACTTCGTCGCGGAACTCGGCGGGCAGGTCGTTCGCGGAGGTGTCGGTGATTTCGCGGGGTTTTGTGTAGTCGATTTTCCGCACGACGCCTTTGTGCAGGAGGTAGAAGAGTCCTTCCCCGGGGCGGCAGACGATGGCCCACGTGCCCCAGCCGTCGGGGAGATCGAGTTTGTGAGGGTCGGGCTTGAGAATGCCGGTGAACTCAGTGGGTTCAAACAGCAGTTGCGCGTCGTTCGTGCGGCGGTCGCCGACCGGTTTGCCGACGATTTTCAGCGTCACGGCACCGTATTCCGCCGTCCCTGCGCTCAGCGGATATTCACCTGGGCCGAGCACGACACGCGGGGTATTGTCAGCGGCTGGATCGGCGGGGAGGACGCGGAACTTTACGGGCGCGGTGGGCAGCGAACCGGAGAATTCCACGACATCCGCACGGTTAGCGAGGCGCTGCACGAGGGCATCGAACGCACCATCGGTCTGGTCGGTAGCGAAGGCGTCGATTTCGTCTGCGGTGGGCGTTGTGTCGAACAGTTCGCGCACCGCACGGTCGAGGAGGTGGGTGCGTTTGGCACCGCTGGCTGGCAGCGGGAGTTCGAGGGCGAGGTGGGCTTTGATATGGGCCTGCCACCAGCCGGGACCAATGATGTGCGGGGCGTCTTCCCTCATGCCGACACCGCTGCCGTCGAGTGCCAGCGGGCCGTGCGTCAGGGTGAGTTCGGTGTCATCTTGCGCGAGCACATTGGAGCCCACGCGCGGCCCGGCCCACCGTCCGCGTCCAGCGTCCTTGCCAAGGCCAACGCCGGGCGTGTCGATTTCGATGAATTCACCTGGTGCGAGTCGGACGGGAATGAGCCGCGGGATGGTCGTCCATTCGAAGCCGGAGACTTCGACTTCCGCGCCTGTTGCATCGCGGGCTGAAACATCCCCTTGGTGCCACGTTGGCACCCGGACCATCACGGGAAGCTTTCCCGTATTCTGTACGAGCCGCCGTGCCATGAGCGCGGTGCCCATGCGATGCCCCGCTGCGCCCGGCTCCAGCACCCATGCGGCGCGCAGGCCGTTTGGCTGCGTCTCGCCCCAGGCCACGTCGACGAATTTCTCCGGCAGCGCCTTGCCCTGTCTGATCGTGGCGGAAGTGGATTTCTCCGCCGCGGTCTGCAGCGGGGAATCCTGCACGCCAGCCACTTCATCCAGCAGCGCGATGGCGTCGGCGGGTTTCCATTCATGCGTGGCGTCAAGGCGCGGGAGGATTTCGTCGAGTTTCGGTACCGTCCTCCAACTCGGGTTGTGTTTAATGAACTGCTTCACCGCCGCCGCTAGTTCGCCAATCAGCGCACCGGGAATGTCGCCGCTTAGACGGGCATGCCGCTGCCAGATTTCGTATAGGGCACGGGCGTCTTTGTGTTTTGGCTCGGGCGCATCGGCTTTGTCCGAGGAACCGCGTGTCTCACCCGTGATGAGCTTGCCGGTCCACGCCCCTTCCGGGGCCTTGGCGACTTCCATGTTCACCACAACGTGGTAGCGCGTGCCGCCGCCAAGGTCTTTGTCCAGCAGGGAGCTAATGGTTTTGCCGTCTTTGGTGCGCTCTTCTTTCGTGAACATCCAGAGCACGCCGCATTCGCCGGGGGCGAGGGTCCAGTCCGCTTTCTGCGCGTCTCTGTCGGACAGGGCCTGAACGATGCGCTCGCCCTCACGCCATTGCATGGAGCGGGGATTTGGCGCGTCGGCATCCGCGGTATAGCGTATTTCCTTTTCAGAAACATTCTGCACAACCAGCTGGTAAAACTCTTCTTCGCCGAGTAGCGGGTCTTTCAGCGCGGGAGGAAAGGCGAGCGCCATGCGCAGGCCGTTCACGGGTTCGCCCCATTTGAGGTTTGCCAAGGTAGCCGCCTGGATCTTGCCGGTGCGGTTTTGCATGGGCGGCGGGGTCTGACTGGCAGCGGAAGCGGCGTCCGGTTTGTTCTCAGGTCCGGCCGCCCTCAGCATGGCGACCGGGATGGCGACGCCCGCTCCCAGAATCAGGGAGCTGGCAGCGAGCGCAGCGGTCACGCCGCGTCGGTTCAGTTTTCCACTTAGCACGGCCAGGAGGCGGCCTTCCAACGCGGATTTCCGCGCCATCGCCAAACCGCAGGCAGAGGTCCAGCGGGCGGGGGAAAGTTGTGATGCGATGTGGAGCAGATGCTCCGCGTAGGCGGATGCCTTCACGCCGCTAGCGAGCACCATGTCGTCGCAGGCACGTTCGCGTTCCACATGCAGACGCCACGCGGCCAACCAGACGAGAGGGTTGAACCAATGCACGGCGCAGGCGAGTTGAGTGACCCACTGCACGAGAGTATCTCGTCGCCGGATGTGGGCCAGTTCGTGGAGAAGCACAGACTGGAGCTGTCCTGCATCCCATGTCAGCGCCTCCACAGGCAGCATGAGCCGGGGCCGCCAGACGCCCCAGACCACGGGGATCGTGCGCTTCTCCTCCACAAGCAGCCGTACGCGCTGGGTCACACCTAACCGCAAGGCCGCCGCCGCCAGTGCAGCCGTCAGCGGACCGTCCGAGACAGCCCGGGCCCGCCGCGCAGCCCGGCGCAGGAGCCAGTGCGCTCCCAATAGCCGCAGGAGCAGCACGGCACAACCGGCGCTCCAGACTGAGGGCAGTGCGGTGCGCCACCACACGACCGGCTGCGGCAGGAACACGGGCCCAGCGGCCACGGTCGGCACCGCAGCGGGAATCGCAGGAATCGCGGCAGTCGCCGGGGTATCGGGGGATCGCACCGGAACATCCGCTAGCAAGGGAGCGCCCTCAGAGGCGGCTGGTCTGAGAAGAGTTGTCCTATGAAGCCCATCGGACATATCCTTTTCCGGCAACGGAGATGCTTCCATCGACGGGGGCACCGCCCACGCCGGAAGGACGCGCCAGCCAGGCAGGACCAGTGACAGAAGTGGCACGGCCAGCAATGCTAGCACCCCGATCAGCCACACCAGATGCCGAGCGGCCGCAGAGGCACCTGAGAGCAGCAGTGCTCCCACGAGAGCCGCACTCATGAGGGCCGCGCCTTTCAGCGCGCTATCCACCACCAGCGGGGTGGCGGCACTCAACAAGGCCAGCACAGGAAGGAACCACCGACTCATCTCAGCGGCCCTCCTTTTTGGTTTGTTCGATCAGTTGCACCAACCGCTCCCTTTCGGCCGGGCTCACGCCATCTTTCCGCGACAGCAGATGCGCAGACAGTGCCTCCGCCAGCGATCCACCGAAGAACGTCTCCAGCACTCTCTCGAATGCCGTGCGCCCGGCCTTCTCCTTCGCAACCTTCGGCGCATAGACCACTTCCCGGCCCTGCTCCAGTCGTTCCAAATGACCTTTCTCTTCCAGTATCTGCATCATCCGGCGCACCGCCATCGGAGTCGGCGCATTTGGAATCTTCTCCACCACCTGATTCACCGTGGCTGCTCCCAACGCATACACAGCATCCATGATCTGGCGTTCCCGACGGGACAAGGTATCTGGGTTGGACATAATTCAGTAGCAGTGAGGGCAAGACAAGAGTCGGAGTTAGAGAGAGATGGTCTCGGGTTGCATTTGTCACGCTAAAAACTTAGCGCGCAACTTTTTTCGCTAAATTTTTAGCGCGGAGCGCGGCCCAACGCCGAAAACCAGCTTCCTCGGCAGTCGCCTACTCCACATCAGAAGTCCCTCGCCACAGGACCAAATCCATGCCCGCACCACCCATCACCCCTGCCCCGGCGCACCAACCTACTTCATGTGTTTCGTCAAGAGCTTCGCGACCACTTTATCACAGGTCTCGAAGGCATTCTCGGCTGCAGAATTGGTCGTCACCACGACCGCTAGATCCTTCCCAGGCACGACCCACATCAAGGCCGTCCACATGGTGTTCGAGCCGAGCATCTGGAAACATTGACCACCCAATGCGGGTATGTCCTGCACCAGCCAGCCGCCGACTCCGTGGTTGTCGCTGTTCTTCAAAGTGGAATGCAGTTTCTCATCCTTGTTCTGCAGACAATAGCGCGCGAATTTCGCCCAATCCCCGATGGATGCATGGACCGTGCCTGCCGGACCGACCGCATCCGGATTGTCGCCTTGTGGCTCCGGGGCGACTGGCTTGCCGTCGTCGTGCCCCCACGGTTGATCAGGTTTCGGCGCGCGGAATCCCGCACTCGTCATGCCCAGCGGCTTGAAGATCTTCTCTCGCATCAGATCCTCCCACGGCTTTTTCGCCAATGTCTCCAGCATGACTCCCGCGACGGCATAACCCTGGTTTGAATACACGGACTTGGTCCCGGGCTCGTAATCAGGCTTTCGATCCAGCAGCGCTTTGACAAACGTCTGGCGTTGCTTGATGGGCGAAACCTTTCCTTGGTCAGCCCACGCTTGCGCCCAGATTTCCGGCGGACACTCCTCGGCGAAACCGCCGACATGGGCCAGCAGTTGTTCGATGGTGACGTCTTTGAATTCCTTGTGCACACCGCTTTTCAGCACCTCACCAATCGTCGTCTGCCAGCTGAGCAAACCCTCCTTCACCAGCATGGCCGTCAACGCCGCCGTCATCGTTTTCGTGCAGGAACCAAGGTGATACTTGTCATTCACCGTCACCGGCGTCGGCTCACCCATCTTGCGCACGCCCACCGCGCCGCTGTCCGCAATCTTGTCGCCACCCACCACCGCCGCCGCGATCGATGGCAGCTTCGAGTCCGCCAGAATCGGCTTGAGCATCGGCGCAAGATCACCCGCCCGGAGCGTATCGGCAAAAATGAGTGATCCTGAGATGGTGAGGGCGAGAGCCGCGGCAGGGATCTTCATAGTGTGTGGTCGGTTGCTAAATGGGATAAATGCACGGGGCAACCATGGTAATTGCCAGTAGACTACCGCACCCACGGAACGACAGGCCAGTTCGCAAAACTCTGCACCACTTTGGGCTCCGTCGTACCAGGCTCCGGGGGCATCGCCTTGGTTTCGATGCCGGCACCGATATTGACGATTTGTGCGAGGCAGGCGGTCAGTTTGGAACCCGCAGGAATGAGGGGCTGTAGTCTATAAAGCAGTTGCGTGAGGGACTCGCTGCGGCGCTCTCGCCATTCAGGGGCATCATGACCGGAGTAGGTCAGCCCGTCCGCTTTCATCGTGACGAAGTGCTCCTTGATGATCGCCTCGGCTTGTCTGGTTTGGGAATCGTCGAGCGAGAAGGTCGCACGCAAGGCCGAGGATTGCAGCGACCCGATCTCGACGGGCGTATCTTCCATCGCGCCAATCTCCGGAGCCCAAGTGGTGAACTTCCCAAATGCCCTGACTACTTCTCCACCCAAGTCACTTTCTTCGTTGAGGCCCCTCCGTCTCAGTTCCTGCTGCATCTCGTCGAAATCCCCCGAAATCATACGGAAATACTGCCCGAACTCGGTGCCCATGTCCGCAATACTCCCGTACGACTCCGTGACTTCGGCATCCAGTGACGCCGGGAGCTTCAACTGCAAGGCGGCGGTCTCCTTCCGGATAGCGTCCGTTGCTTCCTCGATGCGGCGCAGCGCAGCTTGCAAGGCGGCGTTATTCTCCTCCAGCCCCATTGTTTTGTTCCGTGCCCTCAACCCGGCGCGATCATCCGGCAATGCAGCATTCCCGGCACGCTGCATGGCAATAGCCGCTTGAAGTGCCGAGTGTTCCCCCCGGGCGTGACGCAACCAGAGCGCAGCGAGGACCATTAGCACCAGCACCGGAGAATAAAGAGTGTATCTCTTCATGGGTTGGTTGCAGCCGGCTGCGGCTTGGCTTTGGCATCGTCGTTCAGGAACGTGAGCTCATCGGTGGTCAAATCGAGCAGCAGCCCTTCCCCGCTTTCGAACATGGGATGCTCCAGCATCTCCGGCGGCAGGAGTGCTCTCAGGTGTTGTTCCATGGCCATGCTCGCGGCCTGTCGTTGGGCTAACCACGCTTCGGCTTTCTCTTTGGGGCGGAGTGACGAAATGAGGCCGTCCTTCTTGAGCTTTTGGAAATCGGCCACGAGAGTGCTCTCAACGCTTTGTTTTAGAGCAGAGTCCAAGCCCAATATCTCCTCGAAAATGAAGGCCTGAACGCGGGAAATGTCTTCAGGCCGATCTTCCAGCTGGCACATGGCCTTTACCAACGGGCGCAGTTGCTTCTGGAAATCCACCAGTTGGATCGTCAACTCGGATTCACGTTTCGCGCGCTCGGTTTCATCCAGTTGCTCCATGGCTTTCATCGCCTCAACGAGTGGCATCAAGCCTTTTACAAATGAGCGGGCGAGTTCCTCGACCGTGCCGTGCGAAATCACGAGTTCCTCCTCCAACTGTTTCAAGCTTGCCTGGGTTTTTGCCAATTGGGCCGCCGCCTCCGACTGTGCCAGACGGGCTGATGCAATCCGCTCATTTAGGATTCGTCTCTCGGTTCCCATCGCGGAACTCCCGGCATCAACAGATCCATTGGCCATGGAACGCTCCATCTGACCGGCAGGTCGGGTCTGTTTCTCAAGCGCCACAAGTTCGGCGCGCAAGTTGGAGTTGGCGTGGATCTGCCAAGCGCCGGGCACCGCCGCGATAAGGGTGACGACAGCACCGAGTTTGACGGCCGTGTGTGCCATAAGTGTGGTGAGAGTGAGTGAAAGTGGCACCGTCGACGCGAACGTGGCGGCTACCGCAACAGTTGGTGTGCCCATTTGCAGAGCCGCAGCCCCCGCAAGCAATGCCGCGGCGGAACCTCCAAACCCGCGCTCCCGCAACTGTGAGCCAAGGTTTTGGATTCCGCGTGAGACGCGCTTCCTCACGGCGGCTTCCGTAAGACCCAGCGCAACGGCCATCTCCGCATAGGAGCGATCCTGCAGATGATGCATCACCACAGCCTCGCGTTCGGCATCCGCAAGGGCGGCAAGCGCCTCCTCCAGCATGGGCCACACGTCGCTCTCCGTTGCGGCGGGATTGTCGATGGTGAGTTTTTCATGCCGACGACTCCTCGCGGCCTCACTGCGGGACATGCGCAAGGCAATGTGACGCGCCGCATGGTGCAGCCAGCCCGCAAGACTCGTGCGATCCGTAAGCATCCACGCCTTTTGCGCAAGGGTGGCGAATACCTGCTGCGCCACATCGCGGGCGGATTCAGCATTTCCCGTAATCCGTGCTGCCGTGCCGATGACCAGTCGCTCATTCGCCCGCACCAGCGTCGCAAAGGCCGCTTCATCCCCAGCCAGCCTGTAGCGGGAAAGAAGATCGGCATCGGTGGGAGGGATAGTTTCCATGGTCATGAATGATGTCCCGGCTGACGGTATGTTTGTGACGGGAATGTTCGTCAGCGAGATCAAACCGGTCACTTGCCCATCATCGACTTCTGAGGTGGCGCCTCGGGCACAGCCACTCCCGGCGATGGGCGCCAAAAGACGCTGATGACTTTGCCGACCACCGCCTCCAAGTGAACCTCCGTGCTGGGGAGTTTGTTCTTCTGCAAGGTCAGCATCGTTAGTCCCACCTGCGTCACTCGGGCAACCCATACTTTGTCTTCATGCCGATAAGCCACGATGTCGCCGGGCGCATAAGTGGAGGTCAGTTTCCACACGAGGATGCGGCTGCCCTTTGTGATTTCAGGTGACATCGAATCGTTTGGCACGACGAAGGCGTGAATGACGAATGTGCGGAGCAACAGAGCCACCGCGATGGCTGGCACAATCGTGCGCCCTGCGGTGCGCTTCCAGGACTCGGCGCG